>JAKSBJ010000243.1 GCA_022361195.1 Flavobacteriales bacterium | reverse complement strand
AAGAAAAATACAATATAGAAAAGAGGGCTAAAGTTGGATTTAAAGCTTTGTTTTATGGGCCTCCGGGAACTGGAAAAACAATGACGGCAGCTATTCTGGGAAAAGAGCTGGGAAAAGATGTTTACCGTGTTGATTTATCACTGATCGTTTCCAAGTATATTGGTGAGACCGAAAAGAATCTGGCCAAAATTTTTGATAAGGCTGAACGATCTGAATGGATTTTGTTCTTTGATGAAGCAGATGCATTATTTGGAAAGAGAACAACCACAGAAAGTTCAAATGATCGATATGCTAATCAAGAAGTAAGTTACCTACTTCAAAGAGTGGAAGAGTATAAGGGAATGGTAATTCTCGCTTCTAATTTTAAAGCCAATATTGATCGAGCTTTTATTAGGAGGTTTAATACAATTGTTTATTTCCCTATTCCTAAGAAAGATGAAAGGGCCAAGTTGTGGAAATTATGTTTGCCAGAGGGAATTAAACTTTCTGATGATGTTGATATTAATCAAATTGCGGGTCAATATGAACTCACCGGAGCACATGTGTCAAACATTGTAAATCATGCATTGATTAAGATGCTTGCAGAAAATAAAGAAGAACTTGACAAATCTGCTATTCACGAATCAGTTATTCAGGAATTAACGAAAGAGGGGAAGACCATTTAAGTGAACATTTATGGAGACAAAAACAGCTGTTGCGAAAGGTACTAGAGATTCTGATATGCTTGAAGAGATGATGTACGCACCTCCTTTTGAAACGGGAAGAGATAATTTAACTGAAGTAAGTATTCAGCCTTGGATGCTCGATAAGATTGAAAAAATCTTGAGTCCTTTTATAAATCAAATAATTGAAGAGTCCAGACCTACATCTTCAGAAAATATATCTTCTGATTTGCAAGGGAATCTGGAACAATGGCGTGAAAACATTTATGAAGGACTAGAGGAACTAAAAGATATGCAGGCGGACGATGATATGGGAGAGGAATCTTTCTTTAGCACCAAATCGGAAGAGTATAATAAACGGAGCGAGTCAATTGATCAGCTAACTGGAGAAAAGAAGGGCCTTGCAGGGCTGTTTAGAAATAAAAAAAAGAATATCAAAAAATCGGATGAAGAACTGTATGCACTTCTCAGCATGTTCTTTGGTATTTCTCCTAAAGAGGCAAAAAAACTTGGTAAAAAAACAGGAATCCAGAGATTGCTCAAACAAGGCCAAAAGGATGAGATAACTCAAGAAAAACATGAAAGTAAAGCTCAGAAAAAGCAACTCAAAAAACTAATTGAGTATTTGGAAGAAGGCACGCCAGATGAAGTTGAAATGGATGATATATCAACTGATTATCAAGGACACTTCAACCCAGATAATTTTAGAGAATCAAGAGATGATTTACATGGAAAATTAGAGGGAGAAGTCGATCAGGAAGGTAGAGTTAATGATGAAGATCATTTTGAACCTTACCGTGAATTTAGAATCCCAAATGAAAATGGGCCTGATTATTATATTGATTTCTTAGGTGTTGAATCAATTGATGATATATTACCTCTTTTTGCTCCAAAGGCAATGGAGAGCATTGTAGATGCTGAAAAGGAGGGGGATGGTGAAGATCCTTATGAAGTTTTAGCTAACCTGGATGATGATATTCCATCTGCCCAAGAAATAAATGGGGTTAGAGATGAAATGACAGGTTTACCGGAAATTGATGATTCAGCATCAGATGAAGATGTTCAAAAGTTTTTATTGGATTTAAGTGATACTGATCGTGGAACGCTTTTGAAAATCTATAGGAAAAAGAAATTTGAGTTAATTGTAAATCAGTCCAGTTCAATAGGAAATCCTACGATAGAAATGGCTGGAGAACAGTTTGAAGAAGATAAAGAGGTTAGAGATGACTGGGAAGAAGGTCAGGAGGAAGAAGTAAAGGAAGATTTAGAAAAGCTGTATTCCGATGCACATCAGCTTTATGGTGAAAAAGGTGCAGAAGAAAATTTGGATACAGATGAAGAAGGTAGTGGATGGATAGGAAATAAGGGAGAAGAAATGACCGCTAATCCTGACCAAAATCAACCTGGCTATGATTTAGAAGGAAACGCCACTTTGAGAACAATGCAGAATTTTGTGGCCTGGTTGAAAATTTTTCCCCCAGTTGGATTAAAATGGAATGGTACCGCTTTTGTGCCCGATTCTGAAAAACCTGCAATGTCAACAGATTCTGACGAGGATGAAAAATTAAAGTCTGATTACAAGGAAAAGGTCGAGAATGCTGAAAAATGGAATGAAAATATAGAGGAATATCAAAATGGAACGGAAAGACTCACAGGTTGGGAGATTGATAAGGAAAAAATTGATATCCTAACGAACCTTTCACTGAGTAGTATAAATCCTCAAAAATGGGCTGAAAGAATTGACTATGGAGAAGGGTTGAATTGGAACGATAAAAAAAGGGATGAGTACCGAAAAGCAGGAAATTTTAAAAAAGACAAAAAACCGTCATCCGTCGTTTCACAGGATCGTACTAGTGCTAATATCGTAGGCTCACACTCTTTTGGTGTTTATCGTGAGACTGAAGAAACACGATATCCTAAGTATGATGAAAAAACCACTTATGAGCCAGATCCAAATGATCCAAAGTTTCTGAGTGGAATTGATGATGATATTGAAGGGTATCAATCCAAATACGGAACAAAAAATCTTAGAAATGAGGCAGGAGAAGTTAAAGAAGTCATCAATTGGCTAATTAATTATCAAGTAAAGGTATCACAAGAACAGCCAGAAGAATAAGGTGTTTAAACTAATTTTGTCTTTTATTGAGGTTTTTTCCAAACAAAGTTTCCTTCTTTGTTAATGTAACCCTCTTCAATGATAATTTCGTGATCTTTTAAGATTTCCTTTTTCACATAGGTGATACCATTAATAAACCTTCCTGCTTTTTTAAATTGTGGTTCAATAATTTCATTGCCGCTAAGGTTTATATAACCAAATAATCCATTTTTAGAAATAGTGATCATTTGCTCAGAAACTCCAAAAACTCCATCATATTTGGGTGCAAAAAGTAGTTCTCCTTTAGGATTAATAATTCCAATCTTCACCTGATTTTGGACTTTGTATTTAAATACTGCTATTCCCCCAAAAAAACCTGAATCCCAAAAGTTGTACCCCTGAGGCGCTAAATTCCCCTTTACTTTGAAGGATTTTCCATGAGAATTTATGACATAATATACCAAAGTCTTACCATCTTCAGACTTGGTTCCAATAAATAGACTGTCTTCTTCCATTTGGTCTATCGCGCTGCTTTCAAGATAACTGACATTTGCAGGTATCCATATGTCAATGTACTCTCCTGGAGGAACAATGAATTTTTTGAGTCTAAGGTCATAGATTCCAATCCCCTTATTTTTGCCCTTATCAAAAGATTCTAATAAAACTTGCTGATATCTGACTCGCCCTATTTTTCGATGTTTAGCCTTCACATCTATTTTACCTGTTCTACTATTATAGATGCCATAACGATTCTCCTTTTTGTCAAAAAAAGAAAAATAAAACTCCCCTAAGTATTCGTAATCATAGTTCTCTTGATTAGGTAGGGGAATGAACTTTTCTGAGGTTTCTTCGAAGATATATCCTAACTTATCTTTTTTTGTTGCTACTATCAATCCGTCACGATAGGTTTTAAGTTTTTCATACTCGAATGGAACGAGAATTTGACCAGTAGAGTCTATTATCCCATATTGATCATCTTTTTTTACGGTCCATTTGTTAATTGTAAATTGTTTGGAGCAGTGATCAAATGTATCTTTTGATATTGTTGTTCCATCTACATTAAAAAGAAGATAGTTCTGGTTAAAATCTCTGGCCCAAAACACATTTCCATAAACATATTTTTGTGCTCGTTTAAATTGCGGTTTAACGATTTCATTTCCTAACTTATCGATGTATCCGTATTTATTGTTCACTTCTATCCTAAAATATTTGGGAACAGGATTTCGAGAAATGGAAATGAATGATCCCAAAAAGAATATTAGTAAAAATTGTTTTAGAACAAATGGACTTTTCATATGGCTAGAATTGGGTCAAACCTAAATTAGTAAAAGTTGGTGAAAATCGATTAATTCAAGTAACAAAAAGTGGGCCAGTTTTGAGGGGTTGTCTTTTGAAAACTAAATCATTATGTCCATTTATGAAAAGTGCTTTTTTTTCTCCCCGAATCTTTCCGTTTTTCCTTAAAAAATAGTATTTTCAATTCTAGCATTTTTCTTGACTTTATGGACACTTTTTTAACGTGCATGACTCAAGTATAAAATGAAGTTTGAATGGCAAAATTCGGTTGTAAATGTGGTAAAATATTATCCAATTCAGCAGTTCCAAATGAGATCGAACTGAATGTCTATACAGATGTTGAATGGGATGCAATAATCAATAAGGAAAATTTTGACCCTCTGAATATTCCCTTGCCAAAACAAGAGGTTTGGAGATGTCCAAATTGTGAACGACTTTATTTTTTTAAGGATAATGAGTTGGTTAAAACCTATGCGCTAGAAAAGGATTAAGCAAAAATGAAACGCCCACACCAAATATCAAAACTCATTTTTGAGGTTGACGTTCCCGGAATGGAAACGGCATTTTCTTTTCAAAATGAAGCATCATCCTTTATTCGGAATGAGGTGCAGTTGGTGTTGGAAGAACTTTTGGATGAATTTGACCATGAGGGAAAAGTCATTCGGATTGATCGATTAGAGCTAGACTTACAAGGATTTAATTTTGATCCAGCTAACTTACCTGGGATAAAAGAAAGACTCAGAACACAACTTCGTGAAAAACTCAATGAACAGTTATCTGAAGCAAACGCCAGAGGAGATGGACAAAACGATTTAGGACGAAATGTTCAAATTAGAGAAGAATCAGATGATGTTATAAAACTAATTGTTCATTTTTTGAAACATGGGCGTATTCCTTGGTGGGCAGCTCATTTTAAAGAGGTCCGAATAAATGACGAAATAAAAACACTCTTGCAAGAAGAAGCTGAATTGCTTTTATCTGAAATCCAATCAAACCTTCAACATCAAAACTTTAGAAAAAGACTGGTCTATCAATTGAATAAAGATAATTTATTCACCATCCTTCTAAGTTTATCTCAGTTTTCTGAGGAAAATGAGTCCTTTGTAAAACAACTGATTAAGAGAACAACTTCAAAAGACAATTGGGAACCCTATTTTAAACTTCTGGCTATTGAAATACCAGAGGTAACAGAGTTCAAAAAGATTGGAAAATTTATCGAAGCAAATTATAATTCGGTTCAAACGATTAGAGAGATTCTTACCGCTTATGAAGGAGAAAACGATAACTTAAATAAGTTGATTCATGCAGTCGTGGAGATGGATCATTTTATGGTAGAAGAAAAGCTTGAGATTCTTGAAAATTACATTGGTAAACACAAAAAACTCCAGAACAAGGAAGAAATTATTGAATGGATCAGAAAATCTCCAATTGTTGTAGAAGATGCTGATGATGAGAAAAAAGCTTTTCTAGATCGATTGAATCAGCCTGATGAAGAAATTGAGGATCATGTACAGGTGAAAAATGCCGGAATGGTTATTCTGCAACCTTATTTTCTTCCCTTTTTCGATGGTATTGGGCTTTTGGAGAATAAGCAGTTTAAAACTGAAGAATTACAACATCAGGCTGTTTATCTTTTACACTATTTAGCTACTGGTGAAATAGGAGAGGAGATTGAAGAACACTCTTTACTCCTTAATAAAATTCTTTGCGGAATTGATCCGGATGAAGTTATCAATCCTCCTTTACCATTTACCGATGAACAAAAAGAAGAAGCTGATAATTTGTTAAAAGCAATTTTGGATCATTGGAAAGCTTTAAAAAGTACATCCACCCAGGGATTACGTGAACTCTTTTTAAAAAGGGAGGGACATTTGAGTCGGAAAGATGGCACCTGGGTTTTGTACATTGAACGGGAAACACCAGATGTTTTAATAGACAAATTACCCTGGGGAATTTCAATCCTCCGAGCTCCATGGAGTCCGGAAATGCTCTATGTTGAGTGGTAGTAAAGAGAAAATAAAAATCTTAGAAATAAGTTAAAATAGTATAAACATTAACCCACATATTAATGAAAGAGATACAAGGTCAATTTATCCTAATGGATAAAACAGAATTTGCAAAGTGGTTGCAAAATGAAAAAGTTAGTCGCAAAGTTGTCCGAATTCAGAATCATCATACCTGGAGGCCCGATTATTCCACATTTAAAGGTGATAATCACTTTAAGCTTTTAAAGGGAATGAAAAATTCTCATTTAAAGCGCGGATTTAGTGATATTGCTCAAAATATTACCACCTTTCCTGATGGTACTATTGCCATTTGTCGCCCGATGAATAAAATTCCTGCCGGAATTAAAGGAGCGAATACAGGAGGGATTTGTATTGAGCATGTTGGTAATTTTGATGAAGGGGGAGATAAAATGACGGCTAAGCATAAAAGCACAATTTTACGGATGAATGCCTTATTGTGTCAGAAATTTAGCCTTAAACCAAACGACAAATCATTGGTCTATCACCATTGGTATGACCTTAGTACGGGAAAACGAAAAAATGGAAAAGGGTCTACTAAATCATGCCCGGGAACAAACTTTTTTGGAGGAAATACGGTAGAGGCGGCTAAAGAAAATTTTATTCCAAAAGTAGCGGAAGAATTAGCGAAGTTAAAACCCGCTAGTGTTTTAGCAGCAGAGGAGAAATCACTTAACGATTTTGCCGTTCGCTATAGTAAAAAAGGGGTGATTGAACATGGAAAAGAATTGCAAAAGTTTTTGAATAAGTTTCCAGGTATCAAAGTCAAGGTTGACGGATGGCCGGGTAAAAAATCGTCCGATGCATTTAAAAAAATAACAGGCTATTATTTGAAGGGAGATCCCCGAATTAAATAAATCTGGCTTTTTGACTATCTTCACCTTTCCGCATTTGGATGAAGATTAATGATAAAAAAATCAACCTTAACACTCATTCTTATTCTGTTTGCCTTTGTTCTTAAAGGGCAGCCAAGGCCGATTTTTTATAACTATTCAGTAGATGAAGGTTTACCAAGCTCCGAAACTTACGAGCTTATTCAAGATGCCTATGGTTATATATGGATAGCTACGGATAGAGGAGTTGTCCGTTTTGATGGATACGAATTTGATCTTTTTACAAAAGCAGAGGGGCTGAATTCTAATGTTATCTTTAAGATGGATGAAGGAAAGGATGGTGAGATATGGTTCTTATCTAACTTAAATCAAATATCCATTTTTAAAGATGGTAAAATCTTGGATTATCAGCACAACCCAAAGATTCTTGCCTTTCACGATGGTGATAAAATAGTTCCTAATTCCTTGATAGTTGATTCAACAAACAGGGTTGTAATTACCTATTCCAAACATAAAGCAATGGCCATTAATGCCAGTGGTGAAACAGAGCAAATTTTGGGTGGTCAAAATTTCTATACAATTCATGATGAGCCAAATGCACTTTATGCCGTTTGGTCATATGGCCCAAGAACAGAGTTGCCTGTAAACCTGACTTACCGCAAGCCTGGAGAAGAATACTTTAAAATTCCATTTATATTTCCAGGAGAAGAGGTAGCAGCCTTTAAAACAGCACATACCAAACTCTGCAAGTTAAGTAATGGTGATATTTATTTCACACACAATTCTGCAATCATGAAACTGTCTGCAGATAAAAAGCTGAGTGTTTTTTGGGAATTCGATCACCATTTGTATTCCTTAAAATCATTTAACGATGAGCTTTATGCCGGTTTAGAACTTGGCGGGTTGGTTAAAATAAATCCAACAGATTCGGCTATTGTTGATCATTTTGTTAAAGATCACTCTGTTTCTGATATGATTTATGATGAAAGTGGGGGTTTTTGGATAAGTACATTAAAAAGTGGTGTTATTTACTTTCCTCCAACAAATACCTTTAAAATGGAAGGTGTAAATGAAGCTGTTTTGAATATTGAATGTCAGGATGATTTCATTTATTATATCAGTGAAGAAGGGAAATTAAAGGTTTTGGATAAAGAGAATAATTATGAATCAAAATCGACTCAGTTATCGTCATATGCTTCTGCATTAGAGAGTGTTGTGATTGATGGAGAAGAAAAAGTTATTGTTTCTCTTTTTACTGATCTTCCTTTTATTACATCAAATGATTTGGAACGATCCAACTTTGATCATCACTATCTTTCCAGACAATTCATGAAACGTGATAGTGTTCTTTATGCACTTGGTGAATTTACTTTGTACGTAATTGATACAGAGAAGAGTACAGTGCATAGACGTCTCACATTTAATGATCATAGGTCCAACAGGGCTTTTATTTTTTATGAAGATGGGATAGTTATCGCCACTACTGAGGGTGTATGGTATCATACGCTTTCTAGTGAACCAGGTGTTCCCTTTCGTCAGGATATCTTTAAAGGTTTTTATTGTACGGATGTCGACGTGTTGAGAGATTCTATAGTGGTCGCTTCTACAAAAGGAGATGGATTAGTCATTTCTACACCTTCTAATTTTATGCAACTGAGAAAAAAAGACGGTTTGGTAAGTGATGAAATAGACAAAATCAAAACGACAGACGAGAAGATAATCCTTTCAAGTCGACAAGGAATTTCAATTGTCACCACGGGAACAGCCGAAAAACCTTATCATATCAGTAACTATCATGTTAAAAATGGTTTGGTGTCCAATGAAATACATGATTTTGACCTACACAATGATGAATTGTGGATAGCAACCGGAAAAGGAATTTCAGTGATTGATCTTCGTGAATTTGAACCGGAGGAACCTTACAAGGCGCCTTTTTATATTACTGGAGTGTGGATAGAAAACGAGCAAGTTGGTGTAGAAAACAATTACATTTTGGGCTCTGAAGAAGATGAAATCCATATAAAATATGTTTGTGTAGATCATAAGCAAGGAGGTCGGATTAAGTATCGTTACCGCATGACAGGTGTAGATGATTTCTGGAACACAACCATGGACCGAGAATTAACATATCGTTCTATTCCTTATGGAAAGCACAAGCTTTACATGTCTTATCAAATGAGTGATGGTAATTGGTCCACTCAAATTCCAGTTTTACATATAAATCGATATCCACCTTTTTACATGCAAATATGGTTTTACTTTAGTTTAGCAGGATTAATAACCCTCAGTATTTATCTGTTGCAAAGGAGATCTCATCAAAAGAAATTGAGAAAAAAAGACATGCAGTTAATGATTGCAGAACTGGAACGTCAGGCATACCAATCTCAAATGAATCCACATTTCATTTTTAATGCCATGAATACCATTCAAAGTTTTATTTCACAAGCTGAGAATAGAAAAGCAGAGATGTATTTGTCCAAATTCTCTCGTTTGGTAAGAGCTGCATTAAACCATTCCGAACTAAAGTTTGTGAGTCTGGAAGAAGAGATGGAGATTATTTCAATGTATTTGGAAATTGAAATGATGCGCTTTCCTGAAAAGTTCCGGTACGTGATTAAAACGGATGATAGATTAGATCCAATGGAAGTTAAAATTCCACCGATGATTATTCAGCCCTTTGTTGAGAATTCAATAGTTCATGGATTACTCAAGAAAGAAACGGCAGGTTTTCTGAAAATAAAGTTGGATTACTTTGATCATCGATTTGTAATGGTAACGATAGAGGATAATGGCGTTGGAAGAAAGAAAGCTTCTGCATATAAGTTGAGTAAGTATGAATCCAAAGGGATAAAAATCACTCAGGCAAGATTATTGCTGTTAGACGCTGAATCTAAAATAGAAATAATTGATCTAGAAGAGAAGGGAACGGCGAGGGGAACGAGAGTAAACCTAAAAATTCCAATAAAGAATGATTAAAACACTGATTGTTGACGATGAAAGAAACGCACAAATAATATTAGAAAATTACCTACGTCAATATTGCCCGGATGTAGAAGTGGTTTCGGTTGCCAATTCGGTTAAGGAGGCAGTAATGCTAATAAAACAGTATAAGCCAGAATTGGTTTTTTTGGATATTCAGATGAATGATGGAACTGGTTTTGATGTACTCAATTTCTTTCCGAATCGTGATTTTCAAGTAGTGTTTTCAACAGCTTATGATCAGTATGCTATCAAAGCATTTAAATACTCTGCTCAGGATTATATATTAAAACCTTTGGATATTGACGAAGTAGTAGGGGCGGTAGAACGAATAAAGGCCTACATCCAAATTTTGGATTCCACTTCCGGTAAACCTTCCGAAAAGCCAGAACAACTTCAAATTAAAACTAAAGAAGGTTACCAGCTGATTGAAATGGATAAAATCGAATATTTACAATCAGACAATAACTATACGATTATTCACCTCTCGGATGGACATAAACATGTTATGCCTAAAACCTTAAAGGAATACGAAATATCTCTTCCTCGTCAGTTTTTTCGCACACACCAGTCCTATATTATCAATGTTTATCACATTGATATTCTTAAAAACGCAACTAATGAACTGCGCACAAAATCAGGACAAATAGTAAAAATATCCCGTCGTAAAAAAGATTTGTTCCTTAAGTTTTTAGAAAGTAGACACTAATCTGTGTCCTTTTTCTCGTCTTGCTTTTGCAGTCGATAGGTGAGAATTCTTAAGCTTTGATTCAATTCTGCGACCTGTTTTTCAAGGTGTTTTACATCCTCACTAACAGGTACATCTTCACCACCTCTTGCCTCAACCGAAGCTTGAAGGTCGGATTCCGCTTTCATCTCATCCATCCCTGTCATGATAACCCCAATAAACAGGTTGAGTACAATCATGGCTCCTGTCAATATAAAGGAGACAAAGAACATCGCAGCACCAAAAGGGGAGGCTGTTGAAACTCTTGTATAACCACTGGCATTTGCCCAGGCATCCATCTCTGCCGAATAGCCATAGTTATCACTACCATACATATTAATGTACATTAAATCCGTCCAGTCTTCCATGGTAACGGCTCTAAATAAGGATAACATAGAATGTTGCAAATCACCAAAATGCCAAGGATCATTTTCACAATATAAAAAAGTGGCCATACAACCGTAAATGTAAAAGTGAAGCGCCAATAATAAAAATACATACCCCATTGAAGGTATACTCTTTAACAAAGCTCCAACGATAAGCTGTAATTTAGGTAAGGCAGTTACAAGTTTAAATACCCTTAAAATTCTGGCCAAACGAAGAACAGCAATGAAACTTGCATCTTCCAATGGCATAAAACATACAGCAACAATCAAAAAATCAAAGACATTCCATGAATCTTTAAAATAATTCCAGGGCTTGCTACCCTCGGCTCCCATCTTAACAACAATCTCCACCACAAAAATCCATAAAATAACCTGATCAATAATGCTCAAAGCAAATTCATGCTCTAATGCAAAATGAACGTAAGTCTGCGCCCCAACAACAATTCCGGCAAGTAAAATAACGAAGATGATAAAGGTCTGAAACCATTTAGCATCAGCAATGTTTTTGAAGAAAGTGGTCATAGCTTATTTTTTAAATCGAGCGAAAATATATCGGATTTTTTTGGAATGAGAATGTAAAAACCGAATTCTAGAAATTTTTGACCAAATAATTAGTAAAAAACTAACAATAAAGACTTTTTGCTGTTATTTGCCCCGAGTACACAATTAAAATGTAAAGTAAGACACTTACAAATCCGTAGTCGACTCTTGTTTTTAGGTATGTTGCGATTTTAGTGAGAGACGATGAGTAAGTAATCTTACATTTTTACAATTTTAAGGTTTAACTAGGTGTAGCAGAATTGGTCTTTTATTTGCTACATCACAATGGTTAAATACAGTTTCAATCGTTGGGAAGAGGCTTATAAGTTTTCATGGGCTGATAAGTACTCTTCTCCGGTTGACTTTTCTTCTCAATAATTCCAATTCTTTACTTTTAGTTCGCAAATAAAACAATCTTGTTCGTTGTTAGTAAGGTCTTTAGGTGGGTGTTTTAACTATTTCACTTCAAAACAACTTTTTAATCGTTTGCACGTCTTTAACTTAGCTGATTTATTTGTAAATTGGCAAAATTGAAGATCATCGGGGAAAACAAACTAAATGAAATTTGGAAGGATTTTAACAGGCTTATTCTTAGTTCTAATAACACCACACTTTAGCAAAGCGCAGGCACCATGTGTCTATTTAGGAGCAGATATTTCACCAGGAGCTGGTTTAGGTAATCCTGCCCAGTTTACCGAATATTTGGGTGATTTGTTTTTCTCAGCAAGTGGAGCTTCTGTTGGAACCGAATTGTGGAGATGGGATGGAACAGATGCTACTTTAGTAGAGGATATTCGCCCAGGTCTTTTCAGCAGTAACCCACAAGATTTTATTGTATATGATGGAGAACTCTACTTTGCCGCAAATGATGGAACGGTAGGAACAGAGCTATTTCGCTACGATGGAACCTCAGTTTCTATGGTTGCAGATATCAACCCGGGAGTAGGACACGCTTATCCAGGCAAATTCATAGAATATAGCGGAGATCTTTATTTCACAGCCGATAATGGGACGAATGGAAATGAATTGTGGGTATGGGACGGTACCTCAGTTAGTATGGTAATGGACATTAATCCGGGAGCTCCTGGTTCAGGGATTACTGAAATTGTTCAATTTGGGGTTGAATTGGTTTTTAATGCAAATGATGGAACAAATGGATTAGAACCTTGGATGTTTGACGGATCAACACCTACGATGTTAATGGATGTGCGCCCTGGTTTTAATGGTTGTGAAGTTCAGGATTTAACTCCTTTCGGAGGAGAAACAATCTTTAGAGCAAATAACGGAACCAATGGTATGGAACTTTGGGCTTATGACGGAACGTCAGTTTATATGATCATGGACATTAATCCGGGAATTATGAACGGAAATCCATGGGAAATTACGGTTTCGGGTTCATACGTGTATTTTAGGGCTTTAGATGGTGTAAATGGTTATGAACTTTGGCAGTATGACGGTACAACTCCTGTGCTGTTAGAAGATATTTATGTGGGGGGACCACACCCAATTAGTTCGGTACCCGCAAACTTGACCGATGTTGACGGTACTTTATACTTTAATGCTAATAACGGAACAGATGGTATAGAATTGTATAAGCATGATGGTACTACCATGACGTATTTAGATGTCAATCCTGGTCCAGGTGATTCTGATCCAGCAAATTTTATAGGAATTGGGAGTGACGTTTATTTTGCATGTAACGATGGTACCGATGGAATGGAAATTTACCATTGGGATGGAACTACTTTGACTCTGGGGGAGGATATTGAACCTGGTGCCGGAGGTTCTTCACCTATGTGGTTAACTTGGTACGAAGGAGATATTGTCTTTAACGCTGGAAATTCATTTGTGAGTAATGAGTTGTGGGTTTGGCCTATTGATGCCGTTTTAGAGTCAGAGATTACTGTGGTAACTTGTGGAGAGTATGTAGCCCCAAGTGGAGCCGTCTATACTGATCTAGGAACTTATGAGGTAGAAGATGTCATTCCTAGTGAACTTTATCCTTTGTGTGATAGTTTAATCACCATTAACTTAACCATAGGGGAGTCTAATTCGGATTTTGATTACGGAGAAACAACCTTCTGTTCAAATAATGAAGATTTATTACCAGTTTCCATTGCCGAACCGGGAGGAACCTTTTCTTCAACACCATCAGGACTTATTATGAGTTCCTCGTCAGGAGAATTGTATTTTGATATTTCCGACCCAGGAACCTATGCCATTCAGTATATCACTCCTGGATTTTGTCCAGACACTTCTGTAGTGGATATAACCATAAATCCAGCTGTTGATGCAAGTTTTACTTATGCAAACTCATTATATTGTCTTAGTGATGATGATCCTTCTCCAATGGATGTTGAAACAGCCGGAGGAGAGTGGTCGGTTACACCTGCAGGTTTAGTTGTTAATGCTTCTAATGGAACGGTTGATCTTTCAGCTTCAACGGAAGGTGTCTATACAATCAAACATGTTACTTCTGGTACTTGCCCGGATTCGGTAGAATTTGAAATGACTGTGGTGAACATGACTACTACAGTGAATGTGTCAGCGCCAACATTAACTGCTGTTGAAACTGGCGCCTTATACCAATGGATGAAATGTGATGATGAATTTGGCTTATTACCAATTTGGGAAGCGAATGAAATTAGTTACACAGGCCCAACAAATGGATGTTTTGCTGTTGAGTTGACAGCTGGGGAGTGTATTGATACTTCCGAATGCCATTGTTTTATTTACTACAATTTAGATGAAAATGAGTTGGGAGCAGAGGTTGACCTTTTTCCAAATCCTGTTTTGAATGAGTTGACAATTCAATTGGATAAAACATTGGATTTGAGTTTGGTGATTACCGATGAAACCGGCCGAGTGGTTTATCAGGATCAATTCAATGAAGCACAGCAAACGATTGACCTTGAGTACCTTTCGTCAGGAGTTTATTTCTTAATGCTCTATAACCAAGAGGGAGCATTCATTGAAAAACTGATCAAAGAATAAAAGGGAAATTCCATTTTTTTCTTGAAAGTCCCGTCAACTAAGGGCTGTAAATTGTTCATAACTTGTGAAAAGTTGTTGGTATGCCTATCCCCATTTAAATTTTAAGCTCTTATTTTTACCTTCTTTTGCAAAGAAATTTATAATCGGGCCAGCAAATGTTGATGAGGTTTTATAGGGTGTTTTACAAATTCGTACTGTCCAGACGGTACAGAGTTAATATAGAAGGTTTAGACCTTATTAAAACTCCCAACGGAAAACTAATTCTACCGAATCATGTCTCGCACGTCGATCCACAAATGCTGGCTGTCGAAATTTATAAATACGCCTGGGTTGTTCCCGTTGTTTCCGAACGTTTCTTTAAAATTCCTGTTGTAGGGTTTTTTATGCGTAAGTGGGAAGCCGTTCCGGTAGCCGATTTTCGCCGAGGGAACAAAGATCCTAATGTGATGAAAAATATCTTTGCCGGAGTGAATGATGCTTTGGCAAAAGGACGAAACTGTATTGTTTACCCTTCAGGTGAATTGGCCAATGGAGGATTTGAAAAAATCAAAAATAAACAAGCTGCGCACGTTATTGTTTCTGATTTACCAGAAGATGCTCAGGTAATTGGAGTACGTATTAAAGGTTTATGGGGAACCATGTGGTCAAAAGCCTGGTCAGGCAAACAGCCAAATTTCCTCAAATGCTACCTTAAAGCTATATTTTATTGGTTTGCAAATTTCATTTTTTTATGTCCCAAAAGAAATGTTACCCTAGAATTTGTGGATATTACTAAAAACGCTAAATTGCAAGCCCAAAATGGGAGAAAAGTATTCAATGAATTTCTCGAAGACTTTTATAATGCAAATGGAGAGGAGGATCCAGTGTACATTAAACACTTTTTTTATTTCCCTCGTTCTAAACGAAAACTTCCTCCCAATCTCCCCAGATATGTTAAAACCTAACCATTATATTAAACTAGATAGATGAACAATCAAAAGAAGAAGGAACCTTTAGCGATAATCGGAATAGGATGTCGCTATCCAGGTGACGCAAATACTGCTGAGCAGTTTTGGGATCTAATTTGTAATAAAACAGATGCCTTAACTCAGATACCTGAAGATCGGTGGGATTTGAATGCGTTGTATGCGCCAGAATGGAGAAGAGCAGGAAAGATCTCAGTTAAAAGAGGTGGTTTCATCAAAGACGTTGATAAATTCGACGCCGGATTTTTTGGAATTTCTCCCTTGGAGGCTTCCAGAATGGACCCTCAACAAAGAAGTTTATTAGAAGTATCATATGAAGCCATTGAAAATGCTGGTTTGGATCTTAATAAGTTAAATGGATCTCCAACTGCTGTTTTTATTGGTATTTCAGCGCATGATTACGGTGACTTACAACAGGTACCGTCTGAGCGTGTAAACATTGGTTCACATACCAATGTTGGTGGTGCTTTATCCATTGCCGCAAACAGAATTTCGTATTCCTTTAACTTAAAAGGACCTTCTATTGCGTTGGATACGGCTTGTTCATCTTCACTTAACGCTGTTCACATGGCTTGTAGAGCTATTTGGAATGGTGATGCGGAAATGGCTTTAGCTGGTGGGGTTAACTCAATCCTAAAACCAGAACCGCAAATGGGATTCTCTAAAGGGGGGTTCCTTTCTCCTGATGGAACATGTTTCTCATTTGACGAAAGAGGAAATGGTTACGTTCGTTCAGAAGGAACAGGAATGATGATGATTAAGCCTTTAGCTCAAGCTGAGGCGGATGGAGATACTATCTATGCTGTTATTCGTGGTACCGCTGTGAATCAGGATGGAGCTACTAAAGGTATTTCTGTACCAAATCCATTGGCACAACAGGCATTATTGAAAACTGCTTATGCTGATGCTGGTGTTGATCCACATGATGTTTCTTACGTAGAGGCTCACGGAACAGGAACTTTCGTTGGTGACCCAATCGAGTCCAATTCAATTGGAAAGGTAATTGGAACTGATCGTGACGATACTTGTTACATGGGATCTATTAAGTCTAACATTGGTCACTTAGAGCCTGCTTCAGGTATTGCTGGTATTACCAAGTTAGCTTTGGCAATGTACCACAGACAAATTCCACCAAATATCAATTTCAAAAAAGGAAATCCAAATATTCCATTTGAAACCTTGAAATTGAAAGTTCCAACTGATTTGATTCCATGGGAAACAAACGGTAAGCCTAGATTCGGTGGTGTAAACTCATTCGGATTTGGTGGTTCAAATGCACACGTTGTATTGGAAGGTTTTGACGGAGAAACAGCAAATGGTGCTAAAGAAGTAAAAGGAGCTAAAATTGCTACTATTTCAACTAGAGATGGAGATGCTTTAGAGGCTTTAACAAGATCATATATTGAGTATTTGAACTCTGATTCATCTGCTTCATTTGATGAAATTGCTGCTGCTTCTGCTTTAAGAAGATCGCATCATAACAAGCGTTTAGCAGTTGTTGCTGAGAGCAAAGAAGAGATGGTAAATCATCTTCAAGCTTGGTTAGATGGTGAAACCATTAACGAAGTTGCTGAGGGAACAGCTAACGAAGTAAAAGAAAAAATTGTTTTCGTTTGTTCAGGACAAGGTCCTCAATGGTGGGGAATGGGACGTCAATTGTTAGAGAAAGACGCATTGTTTCGTGAAACTATCGAAAAATTAGATAAAATGCTTTCAGTTCACGCCGATTGGTCGTTGCTGGAAGAATTAGGAAGAGACGAAGAAACTTCAAGAGTTTCGGATACTAATATCGCTCAGCCATCTATTTTCTCAATCCAGATTGCATTATATGAAATGTGGAAGGCAAAAGGAATTCATCCTCAGGCGGTAGTTGGTCACTCTATTGGTGAAGTTGCTGCTGGATACATTTCTGGAGCATTGAGTCTAGAGCAAGCGGTTAAATTAATCTTCCACCGTTCAAGAGTTCAGTTTAAAGCGACAGACAAAGGGCGAATGTTAGCTGTTGGTGTATCGCAAAAAGAGGCTGAAAAATTAATCGCTGGAAAAGAAGACAAAGTTTCAGTAGGTGCGGTAAACGGACCAGAAATGGTAGCGCTTTCAGGAGATACAGATGTAATTGAAGCAATTGCAGCTGATTTGAACGAAAGAGACGTATTCCACAGATTGTTGGTGGTTAACGTACCGTTCCACTCACACCACATGGAGCCATTAAAAGATGAGTTATTAGAGTCTTTAGGGGCTGATTGGAAACCTTCTCCAACTAAAATTCCTTTCTACTCAACTGTTGAAGGAAAAGTGGTTGATGGAGAGCTTTTAACAGCTGATTACTGGTACCGAAATGTTCGTGAACCGGTTTATTTCACAGCTGCCGTTTCTGAGCAAATCAAAGATGGATTTGATACTTTCATTGAATTAGGTCCACATCCAATTCACGCAATTGGAATCAACGATTTGTTGAAGAATCATAAAGTAAAAGGAACTGTTTTGGCTTCTTTAAGAAGAAAAGAAGACGAAGAAAGACAATTCTTGTCGTCAGTTGCTAAGATTCATGCTTGGGGAGCAAATGTAAATTGGGAAAACTTCTACGGAAAAGTAAACAACAACGTAAAACTTCCACTTTACCCTTGGCAAAAAGAATCATACTGGTTAGAGTCAGAAGAATCAAGAAAAGCACGTTTGGGAACAATTGATCACCATCCGCACTTGATTCAAAATCATGTATCTGCAAGAGAAAAGAACAACGTTCTTTGGGATATCGAATTGGATAGAAGATCATATCCTTATATCGAAGATCATAAGGTTCAGGGACCAATTGTATTCCCTGGAGCAGGTCATATGGATTTAGTTGCTGGTGCGGCCAGGGCTTCATTCGGTGAAAAATTTGAGTTTGTAGAGGATGTATGGTTTGAAGGGGCATTATTCTTACCAGACAAAGGTGAGCCACCACATATCCAATTGGACATTTCTCATGATTCGGGAGAGTGGTACTTACATACCAAGAATAAAACGAAAGATGCTCAATGGAACTTGTGTTCAAGAGGTAAAATCAACCACATTGGAGACAAATTTGTTTCAGAAGAGTTGGATTGGGATGCGATTAAACAACGTGTAACTACTGTTGTAAATCCTAAACCAATGCACGATGAGCTATTGGATTCTGGATTGTACTTAGGGCCAAGCTTTAGATGTATTAAAAACCTTTGGAGAGGTGAAACTACCTGGGAGGCATGGAGTGAAGTAGAAGTTCATGAGTCTGTAAAAGATGAATTCTTCCAGTTTAACATTCACCCGGGAGTATTGGATAGCTGTTTCCAAACTATGTTCGGAATCTTCGATATGCCAAATGATATCGTTGACAGAATGGGGGTTTATATTCCTCGTCATATTGATAGAATCAAGTGGCATGGTTATGTAAATTCTTACAAACTACAGGTTTACGGACGTTTGAATGTATGGACAGAAGAGGATGCTATTGGTGATCTTTGGATTTATAACGAAGACGGAACATTAGTAGCTGAGTTCCAGGGATTCCACTCACAGTACCTAAAAGGTTCAAGAGGAGAATCTACTGCTGAGCAAGATAAATGGTTCTATGAGTATAACTGGAAATTGAAGTCAAGAGCTGATTTGGATCTATTGAGAAATCCAGGTGAGTACTTACCAAATCCAGAAGATATCCGTTCAGGAGTTCAGGAAACAATTGATGAAATTGTTGCCGGACCAACAAACGACGAGTACTATAACCACTACGAGCCAGAGCAACACGCTTTGACCATTGAATATATCAATACTTCCCTTCAGGAAATGGGAATGGACTTCACGGTTGGAGCTAAATTCAATGTGGATGAATTGATTGATCAGATGAGTATCGTTGAAGATCATCACAGATTATTCAACCACATGTTCATTCTATTAGAGAGAGCTGGTTTTGTAAAAGGTGCTGACAGAAATTACGAAGTAATCAAAACTCCTGAGTTTAGAGATACTACTTTGTGGATGCAAGAATTGGATGCTAAATATCCTCAGTTCAACCACGAGTCAACAATGTTGGAGCGTTGTGGACCGCACATTACAGGTGTATTACAAGGTACAATCGATCCAATTCAATTAATCTTCCCTGAAGATAAGTGGGATGCAATTGTTCAGTACTATGTTGAAGGATTTGCCTTTGGTAAATACAACGACATGTGTCAAAGAGCAATTTCTGAATTGATTGCTAATCTGCCAGAAGACCAAACACTAAGAGTATTGGAAATTGGAGCAGGTACCGGAGGTATGTCCAACGCTATCTTACCAATTTTACCGGCAGACAGAACAGAATATGTTTATACGGATTTATCGCACATGTTTATGCTTAAAGCACAAACACGATTTGCGAAATATCCATTCATTAAATATCAAATCTTAGATATTGAGCAAGATCCAGCTTCGCAAGGAATGGACTTGAACTCTTTCGATTTAATTATCGCATCGGATGTAATCCACGCTACGAGAGACTTGAACACTACTTTAGGTCACGCACAGCAATTGTTGGCTTCTCAAGGTGTGTTAATGATGTTAGAGGTAACAAACAATCCTGTATATCTTGACTTCATCTTTGGTATGACTGAAGGATGGTGGTTGTTTGAAGATTTGGATTTAAGACCAGATCACGCAACAATGGATCCTGAGAGATGGAAGTCTGTCTTAGAAAACTTAGGATACACTGATGTTGCTTGTTACTCTGATATTCCAGATAACTCAATTTCTTGTCAAAATGTGATTATGGCAAGAGCTGAGAAATTAGACTTGTCTGATGGATTGACGGAGAGCGAAGAGAAAACAAGAGAAGCAGATTGGTTATTGTTCGCTGATCAAGGAGGAACAGTAGCTAAAATTGCTGATCAGTTAAAAGGATTAAATAAAAATATCTATACGGTAACTCTTGGTTCTGGATATAACGAAATCTCAGACACTGAGTGGGAAATTGATCCACTTTCGCAAGATGATGCAAACAAATTAATTGATGCCATCAATGCAAAAGGAAATCTACAAGGAATCATCTTCGGATGGGGACTAGATTTGATGTCAAATGATCAATTGAACGAAGAAACTATTGTTGAAGCTGAGGATAGAGCAGGTATGACGTTGATGAACCTCATGCGTAAGCTCAACGAAACTCAGTACGGATATGATAATCCAACTATCTGGAACTTAACCAGAGGTTCACAAACTGTAGGTGGAACGCCTGAGTTCATTAACATGGCCCAAATGGGATTGAGAGGAATCTCAAGAGTATGTTTGAATGAGTTCCCGAACTACAGAACTACTTTGGTTGATTTTAGTGATACTGTTCAGGATAGCGAAATTGACGTATTTGTTGATGAGTTATTTGCAGACGATTTAGTAGATGAGATTGCTTATAGAGGAAGAAAGCGTTACATCGCACGTCTTGAGCGAATCTCTTTAGATAACATCGCTGAAAAAGCATTGAAAACTGTTCCTGCTGAAGGGTCTGCTTATCATGCTACAATTGAAGAGTATGGTGTATTGGATAACATCACGCTAAGAGAAACAACTAGAAGAAAGCCAGAAGCTGATCACGTTGAAATTCAAATCAAATCATCAGCCTTAAACTTCCGTGATATCATGATGGCAATGGGACTATTGTCAGATGAGTCTGTAGAAGGTGGTTTATTTGGTAAAACATTCGGACTAGAATGTGCTGGTGTTGTTTCAGCTGTTGGTGAAGGTGTAACAGAGTGGAAAGTAGGTGATGAAGTAATGGCTATTACGCCATCGTCACTTGGAGGATACACTTATGCTAAAAAGCAACACATCGTACGTAAGCCAGCTAACTTGAGCTTTGAGCAAGCAGCTTGTTTACCGGTAGTTTACATTACAGCTTACTATTCATTAGTACATCAGTGTAGACTAGAGGCTGGTGAAAAAGTGTTGATTCATGCTGCTGCTGGTGGTGTAGGTATTGCGGCTATCCAAATTGCAAAAGCAATTGGAGCTGAGATTTACGCTACAGCTAGTACGCAAGAGAAACATGATTACATCATTGGATTAGGGGTTAAACCTGAAAACATCATGAACTCAAGATCATTAGATTTTGCTGATGAATTGATGGCTAAAACTGATGGATATGGTGTAGATGTTGTGTTGAACTCACTTTCTGGAGAGGCTATTTACAAGTCAATCCGTTGTTTAGCGCCTTACGGAAGATTTGTAGAAATCGGTAAAACAGATATTTACAGAAACTCTAAATTAGGATTGAAACCATTCGGTAACAACCTAACTTACTTTGGAGTTGACGTTGATAGATACATGTTACAAAGAGTTGAGAAGTCAGGAGAAATGCTCCGAGCTTGTATCGAATTCTTTGAAAAACATAATTTTGAACCACATCCGTACAAAGCATTCCCAATTGGTCAGTTAGCTGACGCATTCCAATTCATGGGAGGTGCTCGTCACATTGGTAAAGTAGTTGTTTCAATGGAGGGAGAATTGAAAGTTGCTCCTCCAACTGAGATCGCTTTTGATCCGGAAGGAACATATTTAATTACTGGTGGTGCATCAGGATTCGGATTGGCTGTTGCCAACTGGATGACAACAAAAGGATGTAAGCATCTTGCTCTAATGAGCCGTTCGGGAACTAAAACTCCTGAAGAAGCTCAAATGGTTGAAGAAATGAGAGCCAATGGAGTAGATGTACGATTAGTAATGGGATCTGTTGACAATCCTGCTGAAGTAGAGAAAGTATTCAAAGAAATTGCTGATAACATGCCTCCAATTAAAGGAATCCAGCATGCGGCAATGGTCTTGGATGATGGTGCTGTGCCGGATATCGACAGAGGAAGATACATGCGAGTGTTCACTCCAAAAGCTGTGGGAGCGTGGTTATTACACGAGGCTTCTAAAGAGATGGACTTAGACCACTTCTTAATGTACTCTTCAATCTCAGCTGTTTACGGTAACCCAGGTCAGGTTTCTTATGTAGGAGCTAACTCATTCTTAGATAACTTCGCTCATTGGAGAAGAGCTCAAGGATTAGCAGCTACTACAGTAAACTGGGGTGTAATTGGTGAAACAGGTTTCGTACACCGTTCTGGAACTGTTGGAGGATTACTCTTCAAACAAGGATGGAAACAGTTTACTTTGAAAGAGGCTTGCGGAATTCTAGAGCAAATGTTCCTTAACAATCCTGTTCAGCGAATGGCTACTGATTCAGACTGGAAAGTAATTGGAGGATTCTTCCCTCATACTGAAAAGTCTTCAAGATTCGGACACTTGGTGAACGAAGAAGAATTGAGTGGTGGAGCTGGAGCCGGTGGTGGAGATGCAGCATTAAAAGCTCAAATTTTAGAGTCAAAACCGGAAGAACAATTAGACGTTCTATTAATCCAATTGAAAGATACATTTGCACGTGTACTTGGTACAGTAGCGGACAAACTTTCAACGCAGGAACCGGTAACCAAATATGGATTGGATTCATTAATGGCCAACCAAATCCGAAACTGGGTACAGTCATCTGTTAATGTAGATTACTCAATGATGAAAATTATGAGAGGACCTACAATGGAAGAAATGGCTGAGCAAGTTCTTGAAGAAGTACTTGGATCTGGTGGCGGAGCTGAAGTTGGAGGTGAAGCGAAGAGCGAACTGGATAAATGGGTTGTTCGATCTAAAGTGGTAGAAAATCCACGATTAAGATTGTTCTGTTTACCTTACTTTGCGGGTGGAGCTTCAATCTTTACTTCATGGCACGAATTCTTGCCAGACGATGTTGAAGTTTGTGCAATCCAAATGCCGGGTAGAGAAGAAAGAGGAGATGAAAGACCATTTGATGATGTAAATGAATTGGTTGCTAAAATCACAGAGGTTATTGAACCATTGTTGACTGCGCCAATCGCATTCTACGCTCACTCATCAGGTGCCGGAATTGCGTTTGAATTGGCAAGATTCTTAAGAAGAGAGCAAGGTGTTAATCCAACGAACTTCATGGTTGGAGGATGGAGAGCTCCTCACTTGGAGTCACCATTTGAATTCTTGAATGCTATTGGAGATGATGAAGTTTATGCAGAAAAGAATATTCCAAATATCAAAAATCACATGAGAACATTGGATATTCCGGATGCAGTTATTGATAACGATGAAGTTTTCAATGAAATGCTTCCTTCATTAAGAGCTGATATTCTTTTAGGTAAGCGTTACTCTTACTATGAAGAAGAGAAGTTCACTTGTCCAATCGTTGCCTTTGCAGGATCTGAAGATCCAGTGTTTGACGAATCTCAAATTAAATCTTGGGAAGATCAGGCAGGTGGAGATTTCAAATTCGTAATGGTTAACGGAGGTCACCTCTTCTGTAGAGATAACAAAGAAGAATTATTAGAAACTATTTCAGTTGAATTATCTGAGGTGGTAGAGGCTTAATTCTTTCTCTAATATTTTTAAAATCCTGCTCATATTTTTGAGCAGGATTTTTTTTTGCAGAAATACGGCCTAAAAAATAGGGTTGTATAGTTCATCTATCGACTTTTCCTTGTTAAAGGGATCCGTTAATAGATGAAAACTTGTGGTTGATTGAAATTGGAAACGTATAAATTCGTCTAATCCCTATTCTTACTTAATTTTACGAGGTGGAAACTTTAGAAACAAAGGAGTTCAATTTGGCAAGTGGTGATTTAAACGAAAGTTTTTCTGAACTCACCGCTAAGGAAATTCATTTGTGGAGGGTTTCCTTAAATCCTTCCCAAGAAGTATTACTTTCTTGTCAAAATGCCCTTTCTACTGCAGAAAAAGGACGAGTAGAATTCTTTTCGTTTGATCAGGTTAAGCAAAACTACCTTGTCAGTCAAGGAGTTCTGAGGGTTTTGTTGGGTAAGTATTTGGGAATTAACCCGCAGGAAGTAGAGTTAGGACGCCATTCTAAAGGAAAACCATTTTGTAAGCAAGATCCAAACTTATATTTCAATATTTCTAATTCAGGAGGAAAATGTGTTTATGCCTTTAGCCGTAAAGGAGAAATTGGCATTGATCTTGAGAAGATACGTCCGTTATCAGATTTGGATGAAATGATTGAAAAAAACTTCTCTGCACAGGAACAGTCGTACATTCAAAAAAAGTCTGCCGAAAAATTAAGACGTTTTTTTCTTTTTTGGACGATTAAGGAATCTTACCTAAAAGCTATTGGTGAAGGAATGCGAATAGAACCCCAAAATCTTGAATTTACGGTTCAAAACCAACAAATTAAACTGATTGGAATTAAAGGCTATACCGATTTTGAAGATTGGAATTTTAAAGAAGTTCCATTTGATAAGACCTACATTCGAACCTTAACCTATCTTGGTGATTCAGTCGAATTTCAGGATTTTGAGATTATCTAGTGAAAAAGGTAAAAGAACATATCATTCTCCTGTTTGTGATGAGTTTATTGTGCCTTTCTGCCCAATCACAGTCTCCTTTTAGCGTAGACTTTAAGGTTGGTTATGGATTTAATCCCAAATTAAAAACACTGAATCATGAGGTTGAAAATCCACATGCTGCAATTTCATCCTTTGATTTGAATTATCGTCCCAAATTATTTGGGAACTTCAGGCTACATTTAGGCTTGGGAGGTCGGTATATTATCAATTATGGAAAAATCAATGATCAAAAATTCAGAGTAGCAACTATTCGTCCGGCCGCAAAAATTCTGGCTAATTATGAGTTGAACGAAAGAAATAATTTTGGCTTGGGAGTTCAGCTCCAAATTAACCGGGATATTGATGATATTGAGACTTTTCAATGGCAGAATTACCGTTATGATTTATTGGCTGAATGGAGGTATAGGTTAAGAGGTAACCTCTTTTTTGTTCTTCAAGCAAATTCAGCTTTAAGTCGGTACAGTGATAAATATTTAGTAATTGATCCATTTTTTGGAGTTTCAGCCGGGCTTAGTATTCATTTTAATCAATGGAAAAATGGGAAGTAGCAAATGGCTTTACATACTAATACTGGCTATTTCAGCTTCTTGCTCCAAGTTTGACGACTTTGATGATCATGATGATTTCCATGAGTTGGAACCAGAAGATTTGGAAACGGATTTGTTAGTCTTGAATTTTGATGTCAATCAGTTGGAATTCAATAATATGTATTACAATCCTACACAGGATATTGAGGTGGATGCTGAATTGGAGGCTTATCGAAATGGAGAGGAAATCATGGATGACGAAGAGGTTGAAATTGAAATTAAAGGAAGAACAACCAATGAGGCTTCGTTAAAATCATTAGGAGTAGAGTTTGAAGATCATTTTGATAATACTGATCGTAAGTTACTCAATCCTAAAACCATTCTTCCGCATCACAACATTGATGAAATTGAAGCTTTTCGCTTAAGAAATTCGGGAAATGATTTGGGCAAAACCATGCTCAAAGACCTGAGTTATTCTCAATTAGCAATTGAAGCTGGACTGGATGTAGATGCCATGTATGGAGAACCGGTTGTAGTATTTGTTAATGAAAACTTTTTGGGAGTTTTAAATCTTCGAACAGAAACCAATCACGATGGTATTACACATTTAGTACAGGAAGATGTCCATGAAATCACCTTAGTTGAAATATTCCAAAAAGGAATTGTCATCCCCAAAAAAGGAGATCTAGGTTTTATTGAATCCTATTTTGATGCCATAGAAGAGGGCGATTTAGATTATGTCAAGGAACATACTGATTTGAACAGCTTTATTGACTATGTCTTTTTTGAATCCTTTGTAGCGAATAGAGATTGGCCGTTTAACAATGCGCGTCTCTATACCTTTAATGAAGAGAAGTTCCGTTTTATCATGTTTGATTTCGATTTTTGTAATACGATGCATCTTGACAAAGAACCTTGGCATTTCATTCATCCTCAGGATCCTGATCACATCGATAATCCAATTACCAAATTATTTGATTTGCTTTATACTGATTCTGAATTTAAAGCAAATTATGAACAGCGGTACGACGAATTACTCAATTCAGGTTTATTTACTGCAAGTAGGTTCAATGCTATAGTTGACGAAAATGCAAAACGAATCGAGGAATTGATGGATATCCAAATCCAAAAACATAAGTTACCAGCATCAAAAGCAGAATGGTATTTGGAACTCGAAGTTCTTAAAGATCATTACGAAAAGCGTTTAAGACACTTTGAATAACTTGATCAAAATCGTCAATTTACCTTCACTTTCAGGGAAATAACCATTGTCCTTTCAAAATGAAATTTTGGTTATATTTGTTTGGACACAAAACCCCAGAAGATGAGCGTTACAAGAACTTTTGATCTGTTACAAAGATATGCTGAAAAGTTTCCGAATAAAAGCTGTGCTTTAGCAGCAAAAATTAATGGTGAATGGGTAAAACATTCTACGCAGGATTACCTTGATAATTCGTACCAATTCAGTTATGGATTGATGGAATTAGGATTTAAAAAAGGTGATAAGATTGCGACCATTAATAATAACCGTCCCGAATGGAATTTTGTGGATTTGGGAATGGCACAATTAGGTGTAATTCATGTACCTATTTTCACAACAATCGATCAGCCTGGTTATGAAAGAATTTTAGAACATTCGGAGGCAAAATATGCCATTGTTTCAGATGAAGCTCTTTACAAAAAAATTGCTCCGTTAGTGGATAAAATTCCAACGCTTGAAAAAGTGTTTTCTTTTGATCAAATTGAAGGAGTTGCTAATTGGACTGAAATTAGAGATCTCGGAAAAGAAAGTGGGGATAAGCATAAAGATGCCTTAGAGTCTATCAAAAAAGAGATTACAGAAGATGATGTTGCTTCTTTGATTTATACATCCGGAACTACAGGAAACTCCAAAGGTGTTATGCTTTCGCATAAAAATCTTTGTTCCAACTTTGTTAGTGTATCCAATGTCTTCCAATTAACCAGTGACGAAATTTATTTGTGCATCATGCCAATTTGCCACGTTGGAGAACGAATGGGGAACTATCAGTCACAATATTCAGGTTGTGATATTTATTACGGACAAAACTTAGGAACCATCGCAGATGATTTAAAAGAAGTCGGCCCTCATGGTTTTGGAACTGTACCAAGAGTTTTAGAAAAAGTTTATGATAAGGTGATGCAAAAAGCAAATGCCTTAACCGGAATGAAGAAAAAAATGTTCTTTTGGGCTTTAAATCTTGGATTAGAATACGATAATAAAGGAAAAGGAGCTTGGTATAAGCTTCAAATGAAATTGGCGAATAAACTCATCTTTTCTAAATGGAGAGAAGCAATGGGTGGTAATATTAAAGCCATTGGAGTAGGTGGTGCTGCACTTCAACCTCGATTAGAGAAAGTATTCTGGGCGGCGAATATTAAGTTGTTGAATATGTATGGTTTAACCGAGACATCTCCAACTTGTACCATTAACCGAATGGATAATATTAAGTTTGGAACAGTTGGCTTTGCTTTGCCTGGAGTGGAAGTGAAAATTGCTGAAGATGGTGAAATTTTAGCAAAAGGTCCTAATATCATGTTAGGCTATTACAAAGATGAAAAAACAACCAGCGAAGTTTTAAAGGATGGTTGGTTTGCTACAGGAGATATTGGAGAGTTGGATGGAGATGGATTCTTGAGAATTACAGATCGTAAAAAATCACTCTTCAAATTGTCAAATGGTAAATACGTTGCTCCACAGGCTATTGAAAATATGTTCAAAGAGTCTGAATTCATTGATCAATTAATGGTGATTGGTGAAGGACAAAAATTTACTTCGGCCTTGATTTCTCCAAATTGGGAGATGTTAAGAGGTTGGTGTAGAGAAAACAATGTTAATGCCGCTACACTCGAGGACGCGATAAGCAATAAAGAAGTTGTTACACACTTTAATGCTTTAGTCAAACAAATCAATCCTAAATTAGGAAAAGATGAGCAGCTTAAGCGTGTGCGTTTAGTGAAAGATGAGTGGACACCTGATTCTGGTGAATTATCTCCAACCTTGAAGTTGAAACGTAAAGTTATTCGAGAAAAATACACCATGGTTATTGATGAAATTTTTGGCCTCTCTTCCGAAAATTGATTTTCTAACAACAAATAATAGATTCTGCTCGTTTCATTTTGATTCTGACTTTTCTATAAAGTCTTGAACCACTATCTTTAATCTGATCTTTGAAGGAAAAGGTATTCGGATGAAAGGATGTTTATGGTTCTTGGTTTTAATTGCTCATTTTGGCTTTGCTCAACAAAATGATGCATCATTGGATACTATTCCTTTACATCTTTTGCACAAAAAATCAGATGGTAAATTATACGTCAAAGGATTAACCTTTAGCGGAGTAGGTGTTTCTATTAGTAGAGGCGATACTACAAAGTTCTGCCAATATAAAAATGGACTAAAAAATGGTCAGTGGGTTGAATATTACCATGGAGGATCTAAAAGAGGTGAAGGAATTTACCTGGATGGAATGAAAAATGGAAAATTCCTCTTTTACAATTCTGATGGTGTTGTTATTCAAGACGGTACTTATAAGAAAGACAAGAAAGAAGGGGATTGGTATCACAATTATATTGGAGAAGGTTATATCGTTCACGAAAACTATGAAAATGATCATCGAAATGGCGATTATCTTAAATTGAATCAGACTGGAGATACTCTTGAATTTGGTCAGTATCATCTGGGATATAAAACAGGGGATTGGGTTACCATAACACCTGACTTGGGAATTAAAGTTTCGGAATATTATCCTTTTGCAAATGAAAAAAACATTCCCGATACGGTGACTGTTGGTACTTTAAAGGTTATTGATGGAGTTTATCATTATGAAAATGTGGTTTATACCGGAATAGCTCTTAAGAAGCATCCCAATGGAAAAGTCAATCAACGAATTACCTATAAAAAAGGCTTAATTCAATCACATGAAGGGTTCTATAATAACGGTCAGGCTTATATCAAAACGTCCTTTAAAAATGGTAAAAAACATGGGAAATGGTATCGTTTTGAGTCTGATGGTACAACCACAGCAATAGAGTATTTTGTTGAGGGAAAGAAGAATGGGAAATTTGAATATTTCAATGCTTCAGGTAAAAAAACAGCCGAAATCCACTACAAAAATGATCTGAAAAATGGTAAAGAGTTAAAATGGCATTCACAAAATCCCAAGTATTTAAAAAGCGAATTAATCTATTTAAATGATACACTGCACGGGGTACAAAGGTTTTATAATCGAGATGGTCAACTGAATTTGAGTAAGAGCTACGTAATGGGAAAAGTGGAGGGAGAAACCATTCATTATTATGGAAAGGGTAAAGTTCGCTTTCGGGAGGAATATGCGAATGGTAAACTAATGAACAAAACGGGATATTATCCTTCTGGAAAATTAAAAAGTGAGTTGCAGGCTATGAATGACAATTCGAAAGAGTTGACCTCTTATTTTGAATCAGGTAAAATAAAAGAAAAAGGCAGTTATCTGAATGGAAAACAGAATGGTAAGTGGATTGAGTATTTAGAGAATTCAGGACAAATAGAGTTTCATCGTGAATACAAAAATGGAAAGCTATGGCACGCTGAAGTAATTAAAGGGGAAGGAACTTCATATTTCATTAATTCGCTGAAGGATTCAACTTTTACCCAATTTAGTACTAAGGTTCAAGGCCAAATTATCGAGAGTAATTGGGACAGTTTATACTCTTTGTGTTTTGCCGATTCTGTTTACTGGGAAGGAGAACAATATTCTGTTGTTGAGTTCAGGGAAATGGCTGAAAAACATCAACGGGAAATTTTCTATTCCCTCTTGCTTGAAGCTACAAAAACAGGGATCAAAAAGTTGGAAGATGATTCGGAGATCAATCTTCCAAAAAGTCTAATAGGAGAAGAATTATACAGTAATTATGCTTTTAGCACCTCTGAACTGGAGAGTATATTCAGAAAAGGAAAACTGACCTTGCCCGTAAATGGAGATTATATTGGTATTTACAGTGACAATGTGCCCAGAAGCAAAAATACAGCTATAATTCAAGGGTACCCTAATTACATTGATGATGGCTGTACCAATGATAAAGGCAGTTACGATGGGTGCTGGTTTAAAATCCTTTATAAAGGAAATTTAATGTACATAAATGATATGGACGATTGTCGATATCAATCGAGAAAACAGGTACTTTTCATGAAAATAAAGGGAGACTGGAAAATTATCGCCTTTTTGTGAGTTTATTTGGTTCCATTAAAAACAGCCCAATTGCCATCTTTTTCGTAATCCAATAATAAACGCTTTTCATCGGCGATATATTCAAACTTTGTCACATTAGGATCATCAGGATCAACACGAACAACGTTAATTCCATTCCATGTTACCAACAATTCAAATTGATCAAAACCTGTGCTCAATACAGAAACTGAGTTTTTTGTCAATTCATCCACCTGAACAACGAATCCATCCGATAATAAAAAAGTAGAATCATTGTATTCAGCACTGAATGCACCTGTATAAGTTCCGGCAACCTCTCTGGCTGGTTTGTTATTTTTGCATGAAGTAACGCTTAGTATTCCTGCGCAAACGACTAATGTAAATAATGCAGCTCTCATAGTAGACTAGTTTTTTCGGGACTTAAATGTAATAATTTTAAACGTTCAAAACCACTTTTGGGTGGGCTTGAGATTATATTTTTACGATGAATCTTAAATTGATTCTTCGACCAGTTAAGTGATTTGGAATGGCATAATAACGTCCTCCAACATCCTGTAACCATTGGTAAGATATAATGTTATTGATTCCCAGTAGATTAAAGGCGTCTAAACTAATGGTCATCTGCTCAAAATGTTTTAGAAACTTTTTGTCTTTGTATTTTTCTTTACTGTCTTGATTTATAATGTCATACATAAATCCAAGATCAACTCTCATATACGCTTTTGTTCTCAAAACATCTTTGTATCGCTCGTAAGTTGGTGGTCCGTAGGGGAGGGGAGTACCAAATAAAATACTGGTTGACACCTTAAAGTTTTCAAAGCGAGGCATACGATCCTGAAAGAACACCGAAAAGGTCAAGGTTTGATCTGTTGGTCTCGGAATCCAACCTGGTTGTTGCAAAATAGAATCGGCCTTTGTATCATTAAAAGTAAATCCAGGAACAATAGTATCTCCGTCCGAATTTAGGTAGATGTAGTAATCATCGTTGGCAATGTCCTCCATGGTTTTTAAGAAACCAACTCTAAAGAAAGATTCAACTCCTTTTACAAACTCTCCATTTATTTTGGCATCAACACCATAAGCATAAGCAACCGCACTGTTTTCGGCGTAGTACCTAATTCTGACATTATCAATTTCATAAGGAACTACATCCCACATGTGCTTGTAATAAGCTTCAGTGATGAATTTAAATTCTCTTCCCCACATTTTAAAGTAAATGTCCGCACCAACTACATTATGCCATGACTTTTGCGAAACCACATCAGGATTAATGGTACCATTTATTCCCCGCATAGTTCGGTAAAAAGGTGGCTGGTAGTACAATCCACTCGAGAATCGGAACTTTAAATTTCTTCGAGCAACAGTACTGTCTTCTTGCAATAAATAAGAACGTGGACGGAAGGTCATATTCATTCGAGGAGTAATCCAATATTCATCATTGTAAGAACGATAACCACCTCGGGTTCCTAATGTGAAAGAGAATATGCCCGGACTATTTCGGATAGTATCCGTCGTTGTAATTATATATTTCGCGCTATCCGTTTTTATCTTCCGCTTTAAAGAGACAATTTTATCTTTCTTTTTAATGAAGTTCTGAGTAAACTGTAAGTGGGCAGTACCTCTATAGTTCTCTACAATATTGTTTTGTTTAACAACATCCCTCAGTTCTATCACATCAGGATCTCCTCCTGGAATCAAATATCCGGCTGAGTCAATAGTATGCCATTCACTTAATTTATCCTCAAAAAGCTCATACTGCCCTTTAGCTCCCCAGTAAATTTCTCCAAAACGACTGCGATTCTTTTCTTCTTTATCGATTCGCTTCGTATTATAAACTGCCGTGTAATAAACATTGCCAATCAAAACATTTAAATCATTACGAGCATGATCTAAAAAGCCTCCAACTCCAACGTTAGAGGTAGAATCTCCAAACTCTTCCTTAGATGGATCTGTCTCCAATTGATTGATCCAATACTGTCCTAAAATATCAAAATGCTCACTTTCAACCGAACGGAAGGCAGATGTAGTGAAGTTCATCTTTAAACGGGATGATTTTCGCCATTCTAAGCCTAAAGCTCCTGTTAGAGTATTGAATTTAGTTTCTTCTTGTCCGTCAAAGAAAACTCTCAGCTCATAAGCTTCATTAATTGTTCCCCAGGAGGTATTTCGGGTAGATGGAACGAAACGGTAGTTGTTGGATGAATAATGGCCTAGGAAGTATAGCTTTTTATAATCGTTGGGCGAACCATAATCCAAATAATAATTGGTGAGTAGTTGATAGTCAAAAAAGGTAGGGTTGTAATCTCCTTGAGTCGGTAAACTATTTAGGATATAAGAATTGGCCCTATAACGTGCTCCAGTAATAAAATTCCCTCGCTTTTTACCATAAATTCCCTCTACATGAACTTGTCCACCCATTAAACTTCCTTGCAATGAAGCTCCCCATTTAGTTGGTTCACGATAGGTTACATCTAAAACCGAAGAGAGTTTGTCCCCATAGTAAGAGTCAAATCCACCAGCAGAAAAGTAAATTTTCTCTACAAATGATGAATTGATAAAACTCAAACCTTCTTGTTGTCCTGAACGCGCCAGGAAGGGTCTGTAAATTTGAATACCGTTTACGTAAATGAGATTTTCATCATAATTACCTCCACGTACGTTATAATTGGCCGTTAACTCATTGTTAGAATTTACTCCTAATCCTGCCACTTTAATAAAATCTTCAAAGTTTCCAGAAACTGTTGGAATTCTAGATGGGTCAACGGGTGGAAGGGGATCAATGTTCTTACGAACCTGATAACGAATAATGACTTCGTCAAATGATTTTTCAATCAAGCTAATAGGGGCGAGTTGGATGTCTTTATCTTCTGTAACAACCTCTATTTTCGCTGTAGAGTGGTTTGAATATTTGATGCGGAGGGTGTAGCTGCTAAATGCCTCAAGTTCAATTGAAAATTCACCTCTTGAGCTGGTGTAATAGGTCTGGTCAATTCCACTCACCCTTACTGTTGCATCTTTGAGCTCCTCACCACTATCATTAATTACTTTACCACTAACTGTGACATTCTGCGCTAGCAAGAGTGCTGGGCACAATAAAAATATGATGAGGAAAATTTTATTCAAAGCGGCTCAAAAGTACAAATTCATGCCAGAATGAAACGTTGGTTATTTGAATATATTTTATTTAAAGTGGACTGATATACTTTTCTTGGACATTTATTGATTAATTGGGAATGGATTTGAATTTGTGATGTTTTTGATTCATTTTTCTCAAAAATTGCTGTTACCAACAATTTCAAACGCTCAATTGTTGATATTCTCTTTGCTAAAAGGCTCAAAAGGCGGCTAAAAGCTGTTATTTTTGTTAGAAGCCACTTTTAACAACAAACAACAGATTCGCATGGCAGAAAAAGTCAATTATACAGAGGATAATATCCGCTCGCTGGATTGGAAGGAACACATCCGGATGCGTCCGGGGATGTACATTGGGAAATTAGGCGACGGATCTGCACCTGATGATGGTATTTACGTTTTGGTTAAAGAAATCATGGATAACTCTATTGATGAGTTTGTCATGGGAAATGGAAAGCGTATCAATGTTAAAATCAAAGATGGCGTTGCTTCTGTTCGTGATTTTGGGCGAGGAATTCCATTAGGAAAGGTGATTGATTGTGTATCTAAGATCAATACTGGTGGTAAATACGATTCTAAAGCCTTTAAAAAATCTGTTGGATTGAATGGAGTAGGTACCAAGGCCGTAAATGCTTTGAGTGACAACTTCATGGTTTATTCGGTTAGAGAAGGGGAAAAGAAGAAAGCGATTTTTGAAAGAGGAGAGCTTATTGAGGATAATAAAGTTGAGAAAACCGAAGAGCGGAATGGAACTTATATGGAATTTGTTCCGGATAAAACGGTCTTTAAAAACTATAAATTCCGAATTCCATTTCTTCAAAAACTTTTTTGGAACTATTGTTATCTGAATAGAGGATTGGCGATTTACTTTAATGGTGAAAAGTACATTTCTGAAAATGGTTTGAAGGATTTGTTGGAGGATAATATGGAGAATGATCCACTTTATCCTATCATTCATTTAGAGGGAGATGATATTGAAGTTGCGATTACCCACGTAAGAGGTTACGGAGAGAATTACTATTCTTTCGTTAATGGACAGCACACGACGCAAGGGGGAACGCACCTCTCTGAGTTTAGAGGGGCCGTTGCCAAGGTAATTAAAGAGTTTTTTGGGAAGAATTATGATGCGGTTGATATTCGTCAATCCATTACGGCTGCTGTTTCGGTTAAAGTAATTGAGCCGGTTTTTGAATCCCAAACTAAAACAAAGTTAGGATCTCAGGAGATTGAACCAGGAGGAAAGTCCATGAGGGCATTTATCCATGAGTTTTTAAAGGAAAAATTGGATAATTATCTGCATAAGCATCCTGAGGTAGCAGAGGTTCTGGAACGAAAAATTAAACAGTCTGAGAAAGAACGTAAAGAACTATCAGGAATTCGTAAACTGGCCAGAGAGAGAGCTAAAAAAGCGAGTTTACATAATAAGAAACTGAGAGATTGTCGAATCCATCTCAACGAACAAAAAAAGGATCGTAAAGAGGAAACAACCATCTTTATTACCGAGGGAGATTCTGCAAGTGGATCAATTACCAAAGCAAGAGATGTAAACACCCAGGCGGTTTTTAGCTTAAGGGGTAAGCCGTTGAACTCGTATGGCTTAACAAAGAAGGTCGTTTATGAAAATGAAGAATTTAACCTTCTTCAGGCAGCTTTGAATATTGAAGAAAGTATTGAAGATTTACGATATAATAATGTAGTCATAGCAACAGATGCCGATGTGGATGGAATGCATATTCGTTTGCTTCTACTAACCTTCTTTTTACAATTTTTCCCTGATTTAGTGCGGAAAGGGCATGTATACATTCTTCAAACGCCTTTGTTCAGGGTACGAAATAAAAAGGTGACTTATTATTGTTATTCTGAAGAAGAACGAGTTGAGGCCATTGAAAAATGTGGAAGAAATCCCGAAATAACCCGATTTAAAGGTTTGGGAGAAATTTCACCAGATGAGTTTGCTAATTTTATTGGAGAAGAAATGCGTCTTGATCCAGTATTAATTGGAAAGGATATGAAGATTGAAGATGTATTGGAGTTCTACATGGGTAAAAATACACCGAGCCGTCAAGAGTTTATTATTGAGAATCTTAAGGTAGAGGAAACCGTTGAGTAAATAATTGCTACAGATAAAAGTACTGCTGGAATTTTAGCTCATTTTTCATTAATTTTAAGTCATGCTTACACCCAAATCCATTCTTTTCATCTTTAGTTCCTTTTTCCTTCTCCAAGTAGGGTTGGCTCAGGATTCGTTGAAAAGTCGTCCACCTTTAGCTGATAATGAAGGTATCATTAAATTTCTGGTTGATGTAGATAACGGATACTTTGAGATTTTAGTTGAAGATAGCTTACTAATTCGTCGGTATAAAGACACTCTTCCCGCTGGAACCTATCAAGCAAAGGTATGGTCTCCAGGATATGTTACTCAATCCTTTGAATTTTCAGTTCAAGGTGGAAAAGTAACTGAAAAGTACATCCAAATGGCTTATACCAACGAAAAGCAGCAATTTGAACGAGATTATAAAGCTTACCGAACAGAATTTCATAAGAGTTTAACCATTCCGGCAGCTGCAGCCTTAAGTACAACGCTCTATACAGGTTTTGCAATGATGAAAGCCTATGATACACGTAAAAAGTTAGATGTAGATGTTGCACTTTATCATCAGGCGGCAACAGCAAAAGAGGTGAGTGGAATTAAACTGAATATTGACAAGTTGAACAAACGCTACAATTTTTACCGTAGCAGCTTTTATTTGGGGGCTGGCGTATCAACTCTTTTGTGGATTACGACCATCTACACTTATTCAAAATTTAAACGTAACGTTGCTGAACCAGTATTCAAGGCTGATAGTCCGTGGAGAGATAAGTTCTCCATGCAAGTGTCTCCACTGGGTTGCAGAATGGTATTAAAATTAGGATGAAAAAATTAGTTTACATAGCAATTCTGCTTCCGTTTGTACTTTCTTCTTGTTTTAAGAAAATAGAAGGAATTGATGAGCTCAATACCAATATCTACGATCGGGAATATGCAGGAGATCAGTGGTTTCAAATTGAAGAAGCCACAGAGTTTATCAATGAGGTGGGACAGACAAAAGTGCGTATTGATATTTTGGTTCCAGAGGAAAGTACGCCAGGTTTAAAACCTTCTTTTTTCTATTATTCTGTTGACGTTAATAATGAAGACCTTGGAGTTCAGTCCGCTTCTAAAAAAGAGGAAGGTCATTATGAAATTGAGTTAATTGTAGATACTGATCCTTCTTCCAATTATTGCGTGATGCTGGGAGTTTGGATTGAAGAGGATGAGGAAGCAATCAACCATTTCTCTGAATGTGTAATGACCAATTAAGCTGTTCTATCTCTTTTCTATAGGGGGCTCTGTGACAAAATAGCTTATAATCAAGAGTCTTATCAAAGATTTAATTATCGGTCTAAGTCTTTAAAGACTTTAAATCGTCTTCAGCTGTTTTCGTCCAAAAAACTAGGTGATAAAACCTAATTAAATAGAGATCACTATCTTTGCCATCGCAATTTGGCTATTGTTAACCTCATGAAATCCAACGGAAAAACATTTTTTGTATTCCTTTTGGGGCTATTGTTGCTCCAATTTTCCTATGCTCAGGACCATGATCAAGATGGTGTAGAAATAGTAGAAGTATCTAAAAAGGAAATTATTTATGAAGATCAGGAAGAAATTGATTCTCTGATTATGCTTTTGATGAACAGTGAAGATGGTCCTGAGAAAGTTAAAAACTACATTCAGTTGTCTGATCTTTACTTGAACAGAAATTATTCTGAGGCGCTTAAGTATGCGCAAGAGGGACTTGCATTGTCCAGCAGTATTCAGGATATGGAAGGGATGTTGGATTGTCAGATGAAAATTGCCTTCATCTACCTTTCTTATATGGTTGATCTTGAAAAAGCAATCATAGCTTATGAGGATGCGCTTGAAATTGCGATGGAGTTGGATGACAAGTGGTCGCAAATCGCGATTTATCGAGGCATGAGCGTATTGTATTCTTCTCTTAAAAACTTTAATGCCGCTTGTGATTATATGGAGCATGCTCTGATATTGGCCGAGGAGTTAGGAGATCAGAATGAAATATCAACCATTAATGCTCATTTGGGTGGGATTCATGAGGATGAGGGAGATACGCTTACAGCAATCATGTATTATGAAAAGGTTTTGAAAATTGAAGAAGATGGCAGTTTTGAAAATACCTCTAACGCTTCACTAGTTGCTGTAGCTCATCTGTATTTCCTAAAAAATGATTTGAGAGAAGCTATCAAATATTATCGAATCTCCTTAAAGCGTTTTCAGCGCTCACAAGACTATAGATGGCAATCTTATACACATTCGCAATTGGCCCAGCTCTACTTTTCAGAGAAAAACTATGATAAAGCAGAATCTCACGCGATTAATGGTTTAACATTGGCGGAGGACTTTAATTTAACCAAGGAAATGACTGACAATTATTTAATTCTGGTCAATATTGCAGATTCACTTGGCAAACATGATTTGTCCGAACGTTACAGACAGGCTTATGATACCTTGATGGCCAAAATTAGTAAGGATGAGAAACTGCTAAATTCAAAAGTGGATTTGGTAGAGTTGGTAGAAGATACAACTCCTGAATCCAGTCATCAAGCTGAAAAGAAAAGTGCAATAAGTCGTTTCATTGAGGCTGGAATCATTTCTCTCTGCGTAGTCCTCTTGATTCTTTTTATGATTATGCCCAGTCGAAAAAAATAGCTTAGCTCGCTTTTTTCATTTCATAACGACTAACAAATCCCCAAATAACCAAGGCAAGATTTGCCAGGCCTAAAAAGGCGTATTGATTATACGTTTGTGCCAGTTCTTTCCCAAGCAAGTCGGTTGAATTCGCTCCATAGGTAAATACCAGAAGAATGAATAAAACAACCTTCCATGAAAAAGCCTTTGACATCAATCTTTTAAGCAAAAATCCAATTAACGGAAGAGCATATAAAAAGTGTTCGCTGTCGGTAATAACCAAATTGGGAATTATGGCCAGCAAGAGGTAAACATCTACATTGAGTGTGTCTGTATCTTTTAAGGGGTATTTAAACCATCTTACTAACATATAACCAGTGGCTATGGCAACAATGAGTAAGAAGGATCCTTTTGTTCCAATGTCGACATTTAAATAGGTATTGAGTATTGAACCTATGGTTTGCATACCACCATCATGGTTGTTGTGCCCTTGCATTGCTTCCAGCCAGCCCTGGTAAAGTAAAATAGTGTCATTCCATCCTCCTATCAATACCTGAACCATTAGGAATACAATTGCAGAAAGTGCAACGTAAGCCAGTAATTTCCATTGGCGATAAGCAACAAATGGGAGAATAATAATTCCAAAGTAGGGTTTCATGAAAAAAATGAAACACAAAATTAAAGCAGTTAGTATTTGTTTCTCTCTTCTAAATAATACCAGAGCCAATAAACTGGCAAACAGCATTAACATATTAACATTACCCAGGTGAAGTTCACGGGTTAAATGAACGGCTCCAATTAAAAATAAGAGAATGAGAAAGAGATTGGTTTTACGAAAAGAAAAAGTTCCTTTAATCTGCTGTTTGGCAATAATAATGAAGGCTGTGAGGGTTGCTAATAAGGTGAAGGCTAGGTGAATGAACTTTACAGTTTCAAAACTAAAAAAGCGGTAAGGGTAAAAAACAAGTAGCGTGAAAGGGGAATATTTAAAAAATCCCGATGATAAACCAAAGGGTAATCCATAAACCTGTTCGCCATGGTAATAAGCATCACTCGCCGAATAATAAACGAGTAAGTCATTGAGCCAGAACCGTTCATTGTTGATTTCAACAAAAATGTGCAGAACAAAAAACAGGCTACAGAGGCCGATGAAAATCCAAGGTAATTTTTTTAAGCTTTTGTCTGACATGAAACAGAACAGTTGAAATTTGGGGCTGAATTTAACAAATTCTAAAATCAATATGTTAATAACTATGGGCTGAAACGCCCAAAATTTGGTCTTCTTCTTGTTAAATTTGATCCTGTTTTCAAAAATAATGTCAGAAGAGGAAAACGAAAATATCGACGATTCAGGATTAGAAGCTAATGATTCTAATACACCAGAAGGGGAAACTCCCGATGAAGGTGGTGAAGGGATCATTCCTTTGTCAGGAATGTACAAGGAATGGTTTCTTGATTATGCCTCTTACGTAATTCTGGAAAGAGCTGTTCCGGCCTTGTTGGATGGATTTAAACCCGTGCAACGAAGAATTATGCATTCCATGAAAGAGATGGATGATGGTCGTTACAATAAGGTGGCGAATATCATTGGTAATACCATGAAATACCACCCACATGGTGATGCTTCTATTGGTGATGCTCTCGTTCAAATGGGACAAAAAGAGTTGTTGATCGACATGCAGGGAAACTGGGGAAATATTTTAACCGGAGATTCTGCGGCAGCGGCAAGGTATATTGAGGCACGTCCGTCGAAGTTTGCCAATCATGTTTTGTTTAACCCAAAGACAACTGAGTGGATACCTTCTTATGACGGAAGAAACAAAGAACCGGTTACTTTGCCGGTTAAGTTCCCATTACTTTTGGCTCAAGGAGCTGAGGGAATTGCGGTAGGTATGGCCTGTAAAATCCTTCCGCACAACTTTAATGAACTAATTGATGCTTCCATTGCTATTTTGAGAGGAAAGAAGACGAACATTCTTCCCGATTTTCAGAATGGTGGAATGGCGGATTTTACCAATTATAATGAAGGGCAAAGAGGAGGAAAGGTAAGAGTAAGAGCTCGAATTGAAAAGGAGGATAACAAAACTCTCAAGATCACTGAAATTCCTTACGGAACAACAACAACAAGTTTGATTGATTCCATCATTAAGGCCAATGATAAAGGGAAGATCAAGATCAAAAAAATTGAGGATAATACGGCCGCTGTAGTAGAGATTTTAATTCACTTGGCCACTGGAGTATCACCTGATAAAACACTGGATGCGTTATATGCATTCACCAATTGTGAAATGTCCATTTCGCCGAATACTTCGGTGATTGTAGATAATAAACCACACTTTTTAAGTGTAAACGAAATTCTAAAAATCAACACGAACCATACGGTTAGTTTGTTGAAGAAGGAATTGGAGATTCGCCAGGCAGAACTGGAAGAATCCTGGCATTTTGCTTCTCTCGAAAAAATCTTTATCGAAAACAAAATTTACATTGAGTTTGACGGTAAGAGTTATGAAGAAGCAATTGAGGTGACGCATAAGTTACTGAAACCACACATTAAACATCTCAAACGAAAAGTAACAGATGATGATGTAGAGCGCTTGCTCGAATTGAAAATGCGTCGTATTACCAAGCATGATTCGGATAAAGCGGACCTTCGTATTGCGGCGCTTGAGGAAGAATTAAAGCAGGTAAAATATCATTTGGAGAATTTGATTGATTATGCAATTGATTATTTCAAAGATGTAAAGGCAAAATTTGGGGAAGGGAAAGAGCGTAAAACAGAAATCAGGGTATTTGATAATATCTCGGCTAAAAAGGTAATTGTTGCGAATAAGAAGCTTTATGTAAATCGTAAAGAAGGATTTATTGGCTGGACCTTGAGAAAGGAAGAGTTTATTGCCGATTGTAGTGATATTGATGACGTCATTATTTTCTTTAAAACAGGAAAGATGATGGTCACCAAAATTGCGGATAAAAAATTCGTGGGTAAAGGAATTATCCATTGCGGAATTTGGAAGAAAGGTGATGAACGTACCATTTATCACATGATTTATCGAGATGGTCCTGAAGGTGGTCCAACGATGATGAAACGTTTTGCTGTAAAAAGCATCACACGTGATAAGGAATATGATTTAACCAAAGGAACCAAAGGAAGTAAATTGTACTATTTCTCTTATCATCCAAATGGAGAGAGAGAATTGGTTAATGTTCAACTGAGACCACGTCCACATCTTAAGCGTTTACGTTTTGATATAGATTTTGGTGAGTTGCTTATTAAAGGTCGAGGTTCGGCTGGAAATAGAGTAACCAAGGAGATTGTATCTAAAATTATTCAAAAGGAAGTAGGAGAGTCTACTTTAGCGGCAAGAAAAATTTGGTGGGATGATATTGTTAAACGTCTTAACGTTGACGGAAGAGGTAGATTTTTAGGAGAATTTGAAGGGGATGACCGACTTTTGGTTATCTATTCAAGTGGTGAACTTCGCTTGTCAAACTTCGACATCTCAAATCGTTTTTCGGATGATATGATACACATCGAAAAATGGCATCCAGATCGTCCGATTGCATGTGTTTATTACGATGCAGAGAAAGAATTACATTTTGTAAAACGTTTCTTGGTTGAAGTAAAGTCCGATAAAAAAGCATTCTTTATTACTGAAAGTGAAGGATCACATTTGGATGTTGTGTCGACAGCTTATGAGCCTAAAATCAACATTTCCTATAATAAACGGCTTAAAGAAACCAAACACCTTCCAGACAAAGAGGTCGCACTAAATGATTTCATTGATATTAAAGGAATGAAATCTCAAGGAAATAAGCTGACCAAATTGAAGGTAAAAGAAATTACCTTAAAGCACCCAATTGAGGGAGATGAGCCTTGGCCAGAGCCTGAAAAACCTGTAGAGGAAGTAGAAGCTACTGAAGCTGTTTCAGCAGATACCGAAGTAGAGACTACTGAGGCTAGTGAAGCCGTTGAAGCTAAGGTTGAACCAACTCCGGATGATAAACCGGTTGAAATAGAATGGGATTTGGATGCTGAAAAGAAAAAGGACTCTGAAAAAAAAACGAAATCAAATCCAATAAAGGATGAAGATGATGATTCTCAAACCTCACTTTTTTAAGCTTTTACCTCTTCTTTTTGTTAGTTTATTTTTCATTTCCTGTAAGGGGCTTAAATACAATTCCGTTTATAAAGGTTATTCTGTAGAGGGAGTTCACTCAAGAGGGCTATGGGCAAAAGATTCCACTATTGTTGTTAGTGGAGCCAGAGGACACTACTCTGTTTACAATTTAAAAGGGGAGCAGTTGATGTTGGATTCAATGGCTCAAATTGTTGATTTTAGAGATGTAGCCATGTTTGAGGATGGAAGTATTGCTTTGGTTGATGGTAGTAATAATTCATCTTTTGTGTATGTAAATCCAGATGGTAAGAAAAAGCAGGTGTACAAACGATCTGCAACTTTTGTTGATGGTTTTGATTTTTGGGATGATAAAAACGGAATTGCTTATGGCGATCCATTTAATTCTCGTTTCTATATTTTAACGACAGAAAATGGTGGATCTAAATGGCGATATAAAAGCAGAGCCAAAATTGATTTGCCTGAAAAAGAAGAAGCCGGCTTTGCTGCAAGCGGAACAGGAATTCAATGTACGGGAGATTCTGCTGCTGTGTTTGGAACCGGAGGGTGTACCACGCCACGAATTTTTATCACTTACAATCGCGGAGATAGCTGGGAAGGGAAATCAACTCCAATGACAGGCGGAAAAACTTCAGGAATTTACAGCCTTTATTTTTGGTCGGAAACTGAAGGGGTAATTATTGGTGGAGATTATTTACAGCCTGAGAAAAATGATAGTATTTGCTTTTATACAAGTGATGCTGGTGATAACTGGACGAATATTTCAGATGGTTTAGGTGGTTATTGTTCTACTATCCAGGGCCGTTCAGATGGACAGTTGTTGGTTGCCTCCGGGAGGGTAGGAACTTATTATAGTCTCGATAAAGGTAAAAAGTGGAAGTTACTATCAGAGGATAAGTACTACAGCTGTCAAATTACAGATACACATATTGTATTTTCTGGTAAAAATGGTGTTCTGGAAATCATTGAATACCAACTATAATCCGTTTAGTTTTTCTTTTTTATTAGTTTTCGGAGTATCCTATTCATACCAAAGAGCAAAAAATCTTAAAAAAAACTTTCAGAAATATTTGAAAGTTTAGAAAAAAGTTCTACATTTGATCTATGGATTTGGAAGAAGGAAAACAAAAATTCATTCAAAGTTGGGGTACTTTAGGTACTGCATGGGGTATTAACAGAACCATGGCCCAAATCCATGCCTTATTGTTAGTTTCAACCGAACCGCTCTCAACGGAAGAGATTATGGAAACTCTTCAGGTCTCAAGAGGAAATGTCAATATGAACATTCGTGCTTTGATGGATTGGGGGATTGTTTCTAAAACCCATAAAATAGGGGAGAGGAAAGAATTTTTTCTTGCGGACAAGGATGTTTGGGCTGTTGCTCGTCAAATTACTCGTGAGCGAAGAAAAAAGGAAATCGAACCTATGCTTAAAGTACTGGATGAGCTAAAGTCGGTAGAGGTAAATGATGAAGAAAGTAAGGCATTTAGAAAAACCGTAGAGGATATTGATGATTTTGCAGGGAAGGTAGACGGAATCTTTGATAAGTTTATTAAATCGGATGAACACTGGTTTTATAAGTCAGTGATCAATTTAATCAAATAATATTTTTTTGACTACAAACTTTCAATATTTACTGAAAGTTCTAAAATAAAAATATGAAAACACTCTATAAAATTAACCTTTGGTCCCTCGTCATCATTTTACCACTTCTCGCCAGTCTATATTTTGCAGTATTTGGTTTTCTGGTTGAAGGAATATTACAGATCATGGGTATATATGCCCTGGCAACCCAAGGAAAGAAACTTGGAAAGAAGATAAGAAAACAACTTATAGTACATGTTTGCCTTCTGCTCATCTATGTTCTGTCCTTTATCTGGATTGGTATATATGTTAATGTCAGAGACATTTTCATCGGATTCTATTTCATCATTTTCCCATTGGTCTTGAAACTTTTCATGATTGTAATGCTCTATCAATATTCTAAACTCAAATAAGCTATGATTTTCAATACAATGTTTGGCTTAAACCTGGCGCTATATACACTAACCGTTCTGGTATATCTAATTGGAATTTTTGAACCTGTCGCGTTCATTTATGCCTTAATTGGTCAATTTATAGTGGGGGTATCCCAGGTACTATCAACTATAGTGCTTTGGATCAATTACCGCAAACTACCGGCTAAAAACAAAACTCATCTCAAGGTATTTAGTCTCATTACAACATTCTATCTATCTCTGCTCATTGTTTTTGCTCGTTTTTATCCATTAAAAGATGAGTTTTTGCTTCTTTTTACTGTAGTTATCATTCCCATGAGTATCGGAATTTATGGCCTGATAAACATGTATCAACTCTCTTCGATAAACAAGAATAATGACTTATAACCTCTTGGCATATATCATATTTTTAACGCTGATCTTTTTCATTGTCTTCAGCTTAGGATGGATCTTTTACCAAAATGGAGAAGTATATCTAAAAATGTTATTGGCAGATGATCATCAGCTAGTTAAAGCAATTAATAAAATCTTGTTATTGGGTTACTATTTACTCAATTTGGGTTATACGGCGGTGAGCCTGATTTTTTGGGATCGGATTTCCAGTTTGCCCGAAATGATAGAGAAAATTACCCTTTATTCGGCCTATATCATCCTGGGATTGGCTTTAATGCATTATTTCAATATGACATGGCTTTTTCTATATGCTAAATACAGAAAACGAAAAATTCAGTTCAATGAATCTTAAATAAGTGTTAAACCCGTGGAACCAAATAAAGTTCCACATAAATTTAAAGTTATGGATAGCTCATTCACATCAGACATGGTTGTAAGTGCTTACACAATCTACCTTCCAATTGTTATTGTATTAACGCTTTTTGTTGCCAGAATTCTGTTTAAGAATGGTAAAGTCTTTATGATGGACATTTTTAGAGGTCGTAAAGAGATTGCCTTAGCAACGAATAAGCTTTTTGAGGTAGGATTTTACCTCATGAACATTGGTTTTGCCCTTTTAATCATGAAAATCCACGTTTATGCCATCAATACACAAGAGGCTTTCGAGATTTTGACGGCTAAAATTGGTGGATTCAGTATTTATTTGGGTATTATGTTGTTTCTCAACCTTTATTTGTTCTTTAGAGGTAAGCGAAAAGCAAAAGAACAATTGATGAAAGAGAAGTTGTTTAAGCAACCTATCCCAAATCAAGGATAAAAACAATGAGCCATTTTATGCGTTCTCATTACAATCTGCATCTAATTGAAAAAAAGCATGACTAAACCCAAGATGATCATTGCCGGAGGAACCGGTTTTATTGGAAAATTGTTAGCTGATTCTTTTCAAAACGACTATGAAGTTGTCATCTTAAGTCGAAGTAAAAGAGTGGACAATGGATCTATTCGTTATTGCCAATGGGATGGTGTGAGTTTAGGCGAATGGCGAAGAGAAATTAACGGCTCAGCTGTGGTAATCAACTTAACTGGCAAGTCGGTTGATTGTCGACATACCGAAAAGAATAAGCAATTAATGTGGGAAAGTCGCATTGAATCGACTAAGATCATAGCAAAAGCGATTGAATGCGCTGAAAAACCACCTACTTTGTGGATAAATGCTTCAGGAGCTTCTATTTATGCTCCATCTAAGGAACGTTTGGCTACAGAAGACTCAACGGATTTTGGAACAGATTTCCTGGCCGAATTAAGCAAGGAATGGGAAAATTCGCTCGATTTTTCTTTAAGTGACTTAAGAGCTTCTAAAGTTCGACGTATTGCTCTAAGAACCACAGTAGTTTTGGGAAGAGATGAAGGAGCACTACAACCAATTTTAAAGGCTTGTAAAATGTTTTTGGGTGGAAAACAGGGAAGTGGAACACAGTTCATGAGTTGGATTCACCAGGATGACTTTGTCCGTATTGTTCGATTTTTAATTGAGAATGAACAAATTAAAGGACCAATTAATATGGCAGCTCCAACTCCCGTGACGAATGCAGAGTTTATGAAAACGTTACGTAAAGTCTGTAATCGATCGCTTGGAATTCCAACTCCAACTCCTTTGTTAAAAATTGGAACCTGGCTCATTGGGACTGAAGCTGATTTGGTTTTACAAAGCATGAAAGTTGCCTCATCGGTACTTGAGAAAGAAAAATTTAATTTTCTGTATCCCACAATTGATAAGGCTTTGGCGAATATCATAAATGACGACAAATGATTTTTTTTAAACATTGATTTGGATAATTAAAATATTCTATTGAATCTTTGAAGCACAAAATGAGAAATAGACAATTACATCATCATCATCTGCATACTGGCCCTCAGGCGAGCAGGAGATGATATGTCAAAAAATAGATAATCGAAACCCGTCTGAGTAATTCAGACGGGTTTTTTGTTGCTTCATATTTCCCATTTGGTTTACTCAGACAAACAAATCAAAAATGAGTAAACTAAAATTAGCCATTCAAAAAGCAGGAAGATTAAGGGAAGATTCCCTAAAACTTCTTAGTGATTGTGGAATTAAGGTTGACAATGGTCGCGATCAACTCAAAGCCCAATCTCCCAATTTCCCCCTCGAAATTTTCTATTTACGCAATTCAGACATTCCCCAATATGTAAAGGATGGAGTTGTCGATGTCGGAATTGTGGGGGAAAATTTGTTGTATGAACAAAATTCAAAACTCAATGTAGTTCGTAAGCTTGGGTTCTCTAAGTGTCGGGTATCACTGGCAGTTCCAAAAGAAGTTGAAACCAACGGATTGGATTTTTTTGAGGGAAAGCAAATCGCTACTTCTTATCCAAATACCCTGGATGCTTTTTTAATTGAAAAGGGTATCAGTGCTGAGATTCACAAAATATCCGGTTCGGTTGAAATTGCTCCAAATATGGGGCTTGCTGATGCTATTTGTGATATTGTAAGCAGTGGAAATACACTTTTTAAAAATGGTTTAAAGGAGACGGAGATTATTCTGAGTTCTGAGGCAGTATTTATCAGCCAAAATAGCCCAAATCAACCTGTAAAGCGGTTAATAGAGCAGTTGGACTTTAGAATCAAAGCAGTGTTAAGGGCCAAAGATTCAAAGTACATTCTGATGAATGTCCCAAACGAACAAGTAGGGGAAATCACAGAGATTCTCCCTGTACTTAAAAGTCCGACTGTTCTTCCGCTTGCTAAGGAAGGGTGGAGTTCATTACACTCTGTTATTAACGAAAATGACTTTTGGTCAGTGATCAATCAACTAAAACAAGCCGGTGCAGAAGATATTCTTGTGGCTCCAATTCAAAAAATAGTATTATGAAAATAGCAATTAACCCCCAAAAAACACAATGGAGGGAAATCCTCAAACGGCCTCAGGTCAATCAACAACAGCTATCAGAGATTGTAAGCCAAATCTTTGATGAAGTGGGACGAGATGGTGATAAAGCAGTCAAAAAATACACGCACTTTTTCGATCGGGTGGATGTAGAAGATTTGCTGGTCGCTCAAGCTGAAATCGACAGAGCTGTTAATCAAATAGATGGTGAGTTGAAAGAGGCCATTTTGAAGGCAAAGGAGAATATTGAGATTTTTCACAAGGCTCAAATGCCTGAGGTAAAACGAATTGAAACCAGTCCGGGAGTATATTGTTGGCAGGAAATGAGAGGAATAGAGAAGGTTGGATTGTATGTTCCTGGTGGCTCAGCGCCGTTATTTTCAACAGTTTTAATGTTGGCCATTCCAGCTAGAATTGCAGGTTGTGAGGAGATTGTCCTTTGTACACCACCAAATAAAGATGGTACTGTTAATCCTGCCATTTTGTTTGCAGCGGCAATTTGTGGAGTAGATAAGGTGATTAAGACTGGAGGAATTCAGGCTGTGGCAGCTTTTACCTACGGAACTGAGAGTATCCCTCAGGTGTATAAGGTTGTTGGGCCTGGAAATCAATACGTCACTGCAGCCAAACTCTATGCTCAATTAAAGGGAATGGCAATTGATATGCCCGCAGGTCCTTCTGAACTGATGGTAGTAGCTGATGAATCTTCCATTGCCGATTTTGTAGCAGCAGATTTACTTTCACAGGCCGAGCATGGTACAGATAGTCAGGTTATTTGCCTCTTGACCAAAGAGAAACTCTTAAATCCTATAAAAACGGCTGTGTTGAGTCAGTTAGAAGATCTTCCTCGTAAAAGCATAGCTCAAGAAGCCTTGGAAAATGCTCGTTTTTTAGTAGTTGAAGATTTTCACCAGCGAATTGAAATCATTAATGAATATGCAGCAGAACACTTGATTTTAGCTGTTAAAGATCCAGAAGTTTATGTGCCTAAGATTAAAAATGCAGGATCGGTTTTTATTGGAAACAACTCTCCCGAAAGTGTAGGAGATTATGCTTCCGGAACCAATCATACTTTACCAACGAACGGCTTTGCAAAAGCGTATAGTGGTGTCAACCTCAATACATTCTGCAAACAAATCACCTTTCAGGAACTGAGTACAGAAGGGCTGGAGAATATAGCTCCAATCGTAGAAAAAATGGCTGAAGCGGAAGGTCTTTACGCTCACAAAAAGGCTGTAAGTATTAGAGTTTCACAAAAAGTAACTGTTATATGAAAATCGATGAACGACTTAGAAAGAACATTCGCCGTTTAAAGGGGTATAGTTCGGCCAGAAGTGAAAATGGAAAACAAAATGATCAAATCATTTACCTTGACGCCAACGAAAGCCCCTTTGAAAATGGCCTGAATCGATATCCAGATCCTGGACAATCAGCCATTCGAGACTTATTATCTATTAGTCTGGGTGTTAAGGCCGAGAAACTATTTATGGGAAATGGATCCGACGAAATTTTGGATTTATTGTTCCGTATTTTCTGTGAACCCGGAAAGGATAATGTATTGGTGTTTCCTCCAACTTACGGAATGTACGAGGTTTTGGCCAATGTCAACGATATAAAAGTGAAGGAAAGTCCTTTGAACGAAGACTTTAGTTTAAACTTTGAAAAAACGACGACAATCCTCGATAAAAATACCAAACTTATCTTCCTTTGTTCACCAAATAATCCAACAGGGAATTCATTTTCAGTTCAAGATGTTAAGAGGCTAAAAAAACGATCTGATGCCTTCATTGTAATTGATGAAGCTTACATCGATTTTAGCTCAAAAGATTCTTTGATTAAAGCTTTTAATAATGATCCTCAAATCATTGTTATTCAGACCTTTTCAAAGTCAAAATCTGCGGCTGGAATTCGATTGGGGTATGCTATTGCAGATGAGCGAATTGTGAATGTTTTGAACAAGGTGAAGTTACCCTATAATGTGAGTCAATTGAGTCAAAATGCAGCACTTAATCTATTGTACGGACGAGAAAAAATTGTTCAAAATATCAGCGAAATTTTAAGGTTAAAATACATTCTTCAAGAAGGCCTAATTACGCTTCCAAATGTTATAAAAATCTATCCATCTGATACCAATTTTTTGTTGGTGAAATTCCGTAATGCGGAGCTGGTTTATCAGCATTTATTAGACTCAGGTATTGTGGTAAGAGATAGAAGTAAGGAATTACATTGTCTTAATTGCCTACGAATTACGGTTGGAAGTCTGGAACAGAATAATTTACTAATCAAATCATTAAGAGAATATGTCAGGGAAAAAGATATTGTTTTTGGATAGAGATGGAACTTTAATTGTTGAACCAGAGCTTGATAAACAAGTGGATAGCCTTGATAAGCTAGAGTTTTGTCCAAAGGTTTTTAAATACCTTTCTAAAATTGTTGATGAACTGGACTTTGAGTTGGTTATGGTCACTAATCAAGATGGTTTGGGAACTTCTTCTTTTCCTGAAGAATCTTTCCTGAAACCTCACAACAAAATGCTTAAGTCGTTTGAAAATGAAGGGATAAGATTCTCTGATGTCTTAATCGATCCTAGCTTTCCGGAAGAAAAATCTCCAAATCGTAAACCTGAAGTAGGAATGCTAAAAGCTTATATCGAGGGAGCTTATGATCTTGAAAATTCCTTTGTTATTGGTGATAGATTGTCAGATGTAGAATTGGCTAAAAACCTGGGAAGTCGATCCATTCTATATTCAACCGAATTACGAACAGATGATGCGGATTTGTGCACATCATCTTGGAAGGATATTTACGATTATCTGCGTCTTCCTGGCAGAATAGTGAGTTTGACACGAAACACATCCGAAACTAGGGTGTTATTGAATCTCAATTTGGATGGACAGGGGAATGCTTCTATTGATACCGGAATTCCATTTTTTGATCACATGTTGGAGCAACTGGCTAAACATGGCCAATTGGATCTACAGCTTAAGACTATAGGCGATTTGGAAGTAGATGAGCATCATACAATTGAGGACACTGCCATTACATTAGGAGAGGCCTTTAAACAAGCTTTAGGTAATAAGTTAGGAATAGAGCGTTACGGTTTTTGTTTGCCCATGGATGATTGCCTTGCTCAGGTGGCACTGGACTTTGGAGGGAGAAATTGGTTGGTTTGGGAAGCCGAATTTAATCGTGAAATGATTGGTCAAATGCCTACCGAAATGTTCTTTCATTTCTTCAAATCATTCAGCGATGGGGCGTTATGCAACTTAAACATAAAGGCAGAAGGGGGCAATGAACACCATAAGATTGAGTCCATTTTTAAATGTTTCGCAAAAGCTATAAAAATGGCCAAACGGCGAGAATCAAATCAAATGATATTACCCTCAACAAAAGGTGTTTTATGAAAAAGCTGGTGATTATTGACTATGGTGCTGGTAATGTTAAGTCAGTCAGTTATGCGCTGGGTAGACTAGGAATTGAACCTATTTTATCCAATGATATTGAAGAAATACAATCAGCTGATAAATTGATTCTACCAGGGGTGGGACAAGCCCAATTTGCGATGGAACAGCTGAAAGTAAAAGGATTGGATGAACTCATTCCAAAATTGAAGCAACCGCTTTTGGGAATATGTTTAGGTATGCAATTGTTAGGGCAGTTTTCTGAAGAGGGAGAGGTAGAAACACTTGGAATTATGGACTTCCATGTCAAGAAACTTCCGTCAATAGGTAAAGTGCCTCAAATTGGATGGAATCAGATTTATGACTTAAAAGGAGCGTTGTTTCAAGGAATAGTAGAGCGCGAGTATGCTTATTATTTAAACTCCTATTACGTTCCTCTCAACGAGCATAACATTGCAACAACTAATTATTCTGTAGCAATTAGTGCTGCAGTGCAAAAGGACAATTTTTATGGCTGTCAGTTTCACCCCGAAAAGAGTGGGGAAATTGGAGCTAAAATCCTACAAAACTTTATTGAAAATGAGAATTATACCTGCAATTGATATTATAAATGGTCAGGCTGTTCGTTTAAAGCAAGGCGATTTTGAGCAGAAAACTATTTATGACAACAATCCACTTGAAGTAGCACAATTATTCGAAACAAACGGTTTAAAATACCTCCATTTGGTGGATTTGGACGGAGCCAAAGCAGGGCAAGTGATGAATTGGGAGATTTTAGAGCTTATTTGCAAAGAAACAAGCCTGAGGGTTGACTTTGCCGGAGGTATTTCATCCGAGGAAATGGTAGAACGGGCTTTTGAGCTTGGAGCTGCCCAAATAACCGTGGGAAGCCTTTCAGTTCGTGAGCCGGAAAAAGTAAAGAAGTGGATTCAACAATTTGGAGGAGATAGAATCATTTTAGGGGCTGATTTGAAAAATGAACGTATTGCTGTGGATGGATGGGAAAATGAGAGTTCGATGGGCTTAGATGCTTATTTGGAGCAATATTCGGAGGCAGAGGCAAATTATCTATTTT
>JAKSBJ010000338.1 GCA_022361195.1 Flavobacteriales bacterium | reverse complement strand
TCCTTATAAAGCGGATTCAAAATATAGTTGTTCTCCATTCCCACAATGGTAGACGGAACCTTTAAGGCGAAAAAATCACGACTTTGTGCCAATTGGGTAAAAACAGTTGTTGTTTTGGAAGAATAAGGATATTGATTCCATCGCTCGGGGAGTTCGTCTAATTCCTGAATGACAAATTCGTCTGGAATTTGAATTTTGGCGACTAAAATTTCTTTGGGAAGGGTGGCAATGTTTTCGGAATGAACGTAATATTCTAATAAAGCCAGGGAGATATTTTCGGAGCAATAGACAGCGCGAGTTCCAACTTCATTCCAGCGGCCACCTACCTTTTCGGCTCCAATTCCCGACAAAGTAAATTCCTTAAATCGGAGATTCGCAATTCGGTAAACCAGCATTAACTGTAGACGTTGTACTTGATTCGGACAATTTCATTCTCCACCATCTCAAAACCTAAGCTGCTATCCAGCAAATCAAAAGGTTTTTTACTCCCCAGGGTTCGGGAAGGGGTGTTTAGCCAGTTTTTAAAATCATCTTTGCTGTCAAATACCTCGTAACCCAGGCCAAATAATTTGGCCAATTCATAAATGCGTTCAGAGGTTTCTTTGCCGTAAACCGTCTTTTTTTGCATGCTGCTAATCGAAGCTGGCAAAACGTATTCCAACTCCTTTTCGGTTGAATCGATGTTCTTGATCAACTGTTTCCAATCGGACTTTTTAACACCCGTTCTAATTCGGTTAATCAACTCCAGATTGTAGCCAGGCGCTTCTTTGGCATTGGCAACTACCCAGGCGGGAGAAAATTTTACCAATCGACCTCCCTTTTTACTATTACTATCTTTAACTGTAGCTCTGGCTCCCATTAATTGTATTTTTACAAGAGTATAAACGTAAAATTACAATTTTTGTTTTGTTTTTTCAAGTTCCTATCCATTTTTTCAGCCAAAAGACCAGAGAGTTGAAGTCTTGGGAATATTACTTATCCTTAGCTAGATACACTTAAAACCAAAAAATGAGCTCCGGAAAATCCAGAGCCCATCATTCTACCAACAGTGTTTTTAATTACATTTTTTGCTTAAACCAGTCAGTTGCTTCTTTTACTGATTCCTTAACCTCCGCATCCTGATCGTAGTAATTAAACTGATGAAAAGGAGATTCCAATTCTGTTTCCATCCAATGTAATTTCTTATCCTCCGTTTTAATGTCATTGAAGAAGTTACGTGTGTATTGCGGAAGCACTGCCCCGTCCGAGTGGATCATTAGGGTAGGGCAACTTAGATTTTTAGCCGCTGGCATTGGATTAGTCGTCAACCAATCTTCCCATGACATAACCGCAAACTTATCGGCACTCCACTCTGAAACGGCACCTCTTTCCGGATTCAGATAATAGTCATAAGGTCCATACATTGCCGCTGAAGTATCAGTCGTAGAAATGGTTGGGATGTATACTACCGAATCGTTTTGAGCATAAACCGCTTTGGCATTTTGAGCGGCTTGAATTTTTTCCTGAACACCTTCTTCTCCTCCGTAAAATAACTTTACAGCTTCTTCATCGTGTAACCAGGATGCTGCTGTGACGACCGATTTTACCCGATCATCCTCCGAGGCAGCCATCAATGTGTACATGGCTCCGGCACATACTCCAAATAAACCTATTCGTTGTGTATCAACTTCTGTTAAAGTCGTTAAGAAAGTTACCGCATTTTTGATATCCGTTTTTTTCTTTTCCGGGCTTTCATAAAAACGTGGTTCACCTTCGCTTTCGCCAAAGTTTCTAAAGTCAAAAGCCAGTGTAATGAATCCTTGTTCAGCTAAGTTTTGGGCATATAAACCAGCCATTTGTTCTTTAACGGTTGTCCAACTTCCCGAGACAATAATAGCAGGGTAAGACTTTCCTTCTTCGTAGTTTGAAGGGTAAAACAAGTTTCCTGCAAGCTTTGCTCCTTCGCTGTTAAAATTTACTTTTTTCATTGTCATTTGATTTTGTGATTGCGCATTCAGAGCCAATAGACTGGCGAATGCTATTCCGATTAATTTTTTCATTTTTCTTGTTGATTTTCGATGGCCATTGAAATCAATTTTGCATTTCCGCTTTGGTATTTATAGTTAAAGCGAATGGCCGTTATTATCCATTGATTGTTCTCCTTTTGGAGATCAAAGTCGTATGTTCCTACTACAGTCCAAATGTTACCCTCATCACTTTCCAAATAATGGGTAGCGGTACCATAACAAAAGCAGTGAGCCGTTTCACCATTAATTTCAACCATGAAGTTTCCCAGTTGATGGTGCGTAAAATCAAAGCCAGGAAGTACAGCGCTCCATTGTTCAATAATCTCGGTAGGAGAAGTCATAGAGGCTGGTTGGTTGTTCATGGATGAATAGTCCAATTGAACAGAGTCTGCCAATACAGCCTGCAATTTTTGCCAGTTAGAGGAATCTGTCGCAACAAATAGTTGTGTCACAGTTTCAACAATGGTCCATTTTTCAGTATTCATATCAGTTGTTTTTTGTGCTGTTCCCATTAGTGCCAGGAATAGCATTAGTGTTGTTATTAAAGTTTTCATGATTTATTGGATTGAGTCGGTTAAGCCAAAAGCCTTGGCGGCTACTATGGGATTAAAAATTTCAACGTACTCTGTGATTTTGCCTTCGTCATTAAACTTAAAAGTGGAGTAGTACTGATTTTCATAAAACCCTGCATCTTCTTTAAGCTTAATTTTTCCGGTGTATCGAACAAAAACTGTTTTGGAATCTTCAGTCCCCAATAGTTCATCAATGATGAATTCCATGCCATCAAAGTTCTCCGGTACCGGATTCCAATAGGCTAATAGTTCGTCATGTCCTTTGGCACCTTCAGGAAAAATTCCGGAGGCATAAGGGTTAATTTGTTCTCCATCTTTGGCAAACATCTCAACAAAACGTTCAATGTTCTCTTCCTCCAAATGGGCAAAAAACTGCCGGACACTTTCTTTATTTTTTTCTCTTTCTTCTATTTCCATGATTTCTGGATTTTCTGCCGCTGACTTTTCGTGAGAGCTGTTAGAATGACAGCCGAAACAAATTGCAGTTAGCGAGATAATTAATAGTTGTTTCATTGTACTTGCGTGATTACAAGACAAAATTCAGAAGTAAGAGGCGAAAGGGAATTCTCAATTCAAATCAAGAAGTTTGAATTTCAAAGAATCGATGATTTTCGGTATGAATTGGGCGTTTCCTGAGTGTGTTTTTTAAAGAAAGTGCTGAAATTGTTAGGGGTATCAAAGTAGAGTTGATACGCTATTTCTTTAATACTATGATCCGTTTGAGATAAAAGCTCTTTGGCTTTAAGAATGATGTGATGATAGATAATTTGTGAAGCCGTTTGAGAGGTTAAACTCTTTACAATGGCGTTTAAATGATTGGGATGAACATTTAATTTATCGGCATAGTAGCTGGTTGAATGGAGATTGGCGAAGGTTTCGATATTACTATCCTGATGAAAACTCGATTCAACTAAGGCCTGGTAACGAGCCAGGAGTTTTAAATCGGCCTTTTTTATGATTTTATCACTCTCTGTAACTTCAACCTGATTATGATAGCTCCGTTTTACAAAATTGAGTAAAAGAATTACCCAAGCCTCTATCATGTCAAACTTGTCGTTATTATCGCCATAGTATTCGGCCCAAACCTTTTCAAAAATTCGGAGTAAATCATCCACCTCCTTTTGGTCCACTTCAAAAGGAATTGCCTCTTCAATTTTCAAAAAGGGAAAATGACTCAGTAAATCATTGAAATGGTGCGATCGGGTAATGAACTCCTTTGTAAACATCAAATAATAGCCCGTCCAATTGGGAGCAATATCCCAGGAGGTGACCTGAAAAGGTGAGTTAAAAAAGACCGTAGCTCCTTCGGGAAATTGATTGTGGTGGCCCGCAACAACGGTACCATCTCCTTTGGCTTTAATTGCAATGGCATAAAATTCATGCCGAAAAGCTTCCATGCTATTGACCACCGTCGGCATATTATCCTCGAACTTTCGAATGTCAAAGTGAGGATGTTTAGATTCACTAATATTAATAGCCTGACAGTATTCAGCGATGGTTTTAAAAAGCTTCACATCATAAAAATAAAAATTCTGCTGTAGTATCTCCAAATTGATCAAAACACGAATACACAATCAAATTCAACGCTTTTTTGTTCTGAGGCATCGGAAATAAATTCCCTGTTTTTTTCTTCTTTTTCATGCTCTAAATTCATCCTCAGTAATCACGGAAATGAGCTGTTTTAGCTGGTTTTGCCAAAACAATCAGGTCCAATAAAAACCATAAAAGAGGATGATTCCATTAATTATTTGCATTTCGGTTATTGTCTTACTCATTGTATTGGGTATTGCTATCAACAACCGAATTATTGCTCTAAAAAATCAAACAACTCAAGCCTTTGGAAGTATTGAGATTTATTTGAAAAAACGATTCGATTTAATTCCGAATCTGGCAGCCATGGTCAATAAATATATGGCCCATGAAAAAGAAATCATGCTCAAAGTAACCGAGCTACGAAGCGAGGTTGATAAGGCCACTGAACCCAAAGAACAAATTGATGCCTCTAACAAGTTGACCCAATTCATGGAGGGCTTATCCATTAATGTAGAAAACTATCCCGATTTAAAAGCAGATAAACAGTTTTTGAATCTTCATTTTGAATTGGGTGATATTGAAGATCAAATTTCAGCAGCAAGAAGAGCTTATAACGCGGCAGTTACGGCTTATAACAACAAAATTCAAATGTTCCCTGCAAGTATGATTGCGGGCATGCGAAAAGATCAAATTCAGATGCTTTTGGAAATTCCAAAGGCAGAGCAGAAAGAGGTCAATATGAACGAATTATTTAACGTGTAAAAACTACAAACTCAAATGAATTTACCTTGGTACACTTATGTTATTTTAGCCGTCGCTGTTGCGGGATATATTTACCGTTTCGTCATTAAAAGACGACCGGAGGAGGACATCGAATTAAAAACAGCGAAATTCCGAAAATCAACCGAAAATGCCTTACAGGGAGATCAGCTGTTCTCTGTTTCCTTAGATGCCGTTTTTTCAGTTTGGTGGGATGTTCCTATCAATACCCTAAACTTTCCAAAGGTTAAACATTTTGATGATTATTTGGAAGGCTGGGGTATTGATACCAAAGAAGGGTATTGGGATCTCACGGAGTATTTCATAAAAGACGGTCGTAGATGGTATTTCAACTTCATTTTTAATATGGTTGAGAATGAGCCGGAAGAGCGATGGGATGATTTAATGATGAAGAAGTTTGGGGCCAATGAAAGAGCACATCGTTATTTACGATTGTTACGCACAGGTGATGCTCTGAACCGCCTTAAACAAAACGGATTTATCACTTTCGATTCCGAATTGGAAATAGGAGTCGCCGCCTATGATTCTGCCATTTTGGTTACTCAGGCACGTAGAGCCTATTCGGCCAATATGATTAGTGAACAAGATGCCTGGAAGGTGATTAATTTTGCCGCTCAATTAGCTGTATCACACTTTTCTTCCTGGGAAGAATTTTCTAAAAGTTTCATCATTGGACTTACCCTGGATACGCCCGATGCAAATGTCGCTTATCGGGAGGAGATTTATCATCAGTACAAGCAAGTAGTGGAGAATAAAATCAGTCCGTGGAATAACCTTAATTGGCCAGCATAAGAAAGATGGAACAGTTAATACAAAACACCTTTGAGGCGGTTAGAGATGGTTTAAGTACAATCCATCAAAAAAGAAAGCGAGCACAGTTTTTCCAAAAAATAATGTGGCTGATTGCCGCTCTGTTTTTCATTTTGATGTTGGTGAACATGGCCTTGAATTATTTTCCCAATGTTCACAATCCTTTTGCAGATTTGTTGACGTCTTCTAACCCCTATGCATCAATTTACCCCATTGTTGGCTTAGTAGTTCTGCTCTATCCTTCTTCCTACCTTTTTGCAAGGGCCTTTTCCAAATTCAAAACCAAGGAGATTGAGATCATCAAAAAAATGGTGAACAGCCTGTTTCCAAAGGTTGAGTTTACGCAAGGTGCAGCTGTGCCTCAAACTGAGATTGAAAAAAGTAAACTCTTTGCTTGGATTCAGCCTAATACTCCCATGTACAATTATGGGCAAATGAGAAACTCCTCGGAGAATGGAGTGGTAAATATTGCCGATATCGGAATCATCGAAAACAATGTGTCCAAACGCTTTATGGATACCTTAATGAGAGTTCCTTTTCTCAACCTATTTGCCATTCTTTACCAATACGTTTTTAAAAACCTACTGTCCAACAAATCGGCAGATAATGTGTATTACACTTACCGGGGTATGTTTTGCTGGCTGAGGTTTAAAAAATCCCTACAAGGGCACACGGTTATTTTAACCAATAATCAGAGTTCAAAACTCAATCGTTTTTTTGGTCAGTCTTTTAAAGAGGAAGAAAAAATTGAGTTGGAAGATCCTCGATTTACGGATGAATTTATTGTTTACAGTACCGATCAAATAGAGGCTCGTTACGTTTTGTCGGCAGCTTTAATGGAACGTATTGTTGAATTAAAAAACAAGTTCAATCAGCCCATTTTATTGTCTTTCCGAAACAGAGAAATGTACCTGGCCGTGAAAAACGAAAATGGCATTTTCTCTTTCCCTGCTGGAAAACTAGATGATGTAAAAATCATTGAGGAACTGGCTCATGACATTCAAACAGCTTTGGATATCTCCACCGAATTAAACTTAAAATAGAACATAAAACTATGGACAAAAACAGCACTTACTTCCCTGCCATCAATGCTAAAAAAGCATCGACTCGGCAGGATGAAAAATGGGACGAGGCCATCGCCTTTTTTAAGAGTAAACAATACGACAAAGTTCTACCCAGTTTACTGGATTATGTGAGCAGTGAATTACAACACAAAAAAGTAGACGATGCTTACATTATTCCACACGGATCGGTAGTTTTAACCATCCTGCAAACGGAGACCGAACTTACGGTAAAATGCCCCTTTTTGGACATTAGCAAGGCCAAGAAAGTTCCATTAATGCGTCGCCTGGCAGAAATTAGAATGCATCCGCTCAATTTAACCAATGTGTCGCTTGAAAATGACTTGGTTTATTTCTCTTTTTCATGTCCGTTAAACCTCTGCGAACCGTACAAACTTTATGGTGTCTTACGAGAGATTTGCTACTACGCCGATAGTTACGATGACGAGTTTATTGAGAAGTTTGATGCTACCCATTTGCAAGAGCCAAAAATCACTCCTTATTC
>JAKSBJ010000390.1 GCA_022361195.1 Flavobacteriales bacterium | reverse complement strand
TCCCCCTAATTGTAGTCGGGAAATGGTCAATAAATCGTCTCCTACAATCAACTGATTACCCGCACCGAAAAAGGAAAGATAAGTTGGAATTCGCTGGGTATGAATGACACTCTTTTTAAGTGGAAAGACATCGTAATTTACGGCAAACGACAACAAACTTTGACGAATGGTTTCGTTCTGAAATCCAGTAAAAACTTTTGTGCGAATTGGGAAATCGGCATGTACGATGGCCGATAATCGCTGAATAAAATAGAATCGAAATCCCAAATTCAAAAAGTCGATTCCGTAATCGTCAAATCGTTTGTTTCCTATACCCACAGAGGTATGTCCGTATCCTCCTTCCACGTAAAAAACATTTTTTTCGCGGTAAGTCACCTCAATCGTATCAACATTGCTTTGAATTCCTTTATAGTCTGTATAAACCGAATATTTATGTGTTCCCGGCTCAATGTCGTCATCCAGAGAAAAGGTTAAATCACCATCCAGTTCGTAGCTATTCTGTTTGAATTGAATTCCTGGAATCTTTTTATTTATTAGAAAGTTTACTGGTTCTGCTGGAAACGGAATATAGCCTGGATAATAAATTTGACAATAGTTTGAAATATGATCAAAAATCACAGGAGAATTTCGATAGTGATTCCGAGATTCTAGGAAGTTTTTGTTGGGTGTATTTTCACCACTCTTCCCTTTCAATGAATATTCGTATTGAATAAACATTTTACTTTCCTTTTTTACTTCTTCCGTGCTAAATCCGCTTTTAAACTCACGATTCATTAAACCATTACGGCCGTAACCACCAAAAAAGTTAAACAATCCTTTTTGGTAAGTAACTTTGAGATGATTGCTGTACAATTCAAGCTTAGGATCCTTTTCTACGGTAATAATCAACTCTATTTCGGTTCTATCAGAAACGGTGATACCATCATCCACCCCAACCTGAAATGTATACTTTCCAGGTTCTTTGATGGAAACCTTTTGATACTTATCGGTAAAATTGAAATTCGATAAGCCCGGATCAGCAACGCCATCCTTTTTAACGGTCCATTTATAGGTTAATAAATCCGAAGGAGTCTCTTTATCATAGGAGGAAGAAGCGTCTATAATGATGGTATCAGAATTGGAGCGATAAAAAACCTTAGCAGGTGTTCCGACAGCTGGTTTTTTGACCAATTTCCCATCCAAACGAATAACGCCATTTGGTTTTTCATTCTTGCTTCCTCTATCCTCAAACAAACGCTGAAGTTCTAACTTAATCACCTCTTTGTGATTAGGATCGTCCGGATTAATGAAAAAACTAGAAGAAGTGTCCTTTGCCTCTTTGGTCTTGTGATGATTGAGATGTAGTTGATACTCGAGATTGTCATCAAATACATTGATTGAAATGACCAATTCAACCGAAGATTTGGTAACTGGTATTTTCTTCTTGGTATAAGTAGCACTCTTATATTCTGTCAAACGAACTGCCTGATCCTTAATGTATGGAACCAAAAAAGCGTCTTTGCGCACTACTGTTTCTGTGCCCTTCTCCTTTTTGGTTTTATCGGTGGACTTGTCTGGCGTCGTAAGATGTTCATAACCACGAAGGCTGGAAACGATGGTCACATTCTCAATACGATAATAAAGTGAATCTTCCCCACCAAAACCATTAACAGTCATCAGCAAACAACTAATGATCCATATAATCTTTAAGTTCTTCATAGATGAAATCAAAATTTCTAAAAAATGCACTGCTCACTGAATCCCTAAATGCCTCCTGAGCCAAATTGATACCATCCACAACTTCTGTTTCTGAAGTTTTTATTGCATCCCAAGTCAAAATATCTTCCTGAACTTTGACTTGAAGGAAAGTGGATAAATATCGAAGATTGGTATAATCCCCCAAGCCAGTATCAAAAGGAGAATCACTGTCTAATGTCGCATTTACAGAATCGGGGATGGACTCTACCTCAATCACAAAATCTGCTCCTTTCGATTTTCGCTCATAGCCATCTCTTTCCAACCTTATCGTCAAGGAATCTTTAATTGCCTGAGGAGTACTTCCTGCAATTTTAAAAGACACTTTTTCTTCTATTGGAGGCTTAACCGGAAGATCGTCATGAATATCAACAATGGTATCATTATCATCGTCTCCACCTCCTCCCGAACTACCATCACCACCAAAAAATTTGAATATCAAAAACAGCACAAGCGCCATGGTCAAAAGTAGCCCAATCCATAATCCCCACTTCTTTTTGGATTTTTCACCTTTTTTTTCAAGAATTAGGTCAATAACTGGCGCAAATTTTACCTCTTTTTGTTTCTCAAAGGGAGGAACCAGTTTATTCTGAATAAAATGAATAAAGCCATCAATAAACGAACGAATATTTTGATAATGATCAATCTCTTCTTGAATTCGTTTGGTATTGGCCAGATTTTCAACTTCCTTTTTTAAAACTTCATTCAAATCCTTGACCTTATCTTCCCAATAGGTGATGTATCGAATCGTTTTCTCGGCCGAATAGATATCAGTAGCATTGTCCAAAACGATGGGGTATACCCTCTCGGCAAAGTCCTCATTTTTCAGCAATTCATTTACCTCAAACAGACAATTTCGAGACTTTAAATACTGATCACTGATCAACAAAATGACATGAGCACCATTTCCAACTCTCCTCATAAAATCGGGAATATCATCCCGATACTCCATTTCGCGTTCATCTCGAATCAGCTTAACTCCCCTGTCCAAAAAAGCCTGCTCAATTAGCTCGGCCTCGGACTTATTAGCATGCGAATAGGAGATAAAAATTTCTTGGGACATTAAGGAATCTTTTGGGTTTTAAGCATTTAAAGATAATAACATTTCCAGCTATTCAAAATGTATCCAAATTGCCACGGTTTTGTATCTTTAAATAACTCAAAACTAATGAAATGGTAGAGGAACAAAATCCCAACTATTACTTCGACCTTATTGCAGAAGGAGAATCTCAGACGGTAGAATTTAAACGCCGATTTACAAGTGAACGAATTATTGCAAGGGTCTTAACCTCTTTTGCAAATACCAATGGAGGACACTTATTCATTGGCCTCAACGACTCAGGAGAACCTGGTGGACTTAGTCAACCAGAGGTGATGGGTACACTATCTCGTTTAAAAAAGATGTGCTCTTCGCTTTTTTCACATCCTTATTGGATCGAAGAAATTTCCTTAATGGGTCATCGACTGATTCACATAAAAGTTGATAAAGCTCCCGAACATCTAAGACCTATCACAACAGCCGATGGTAAAATCTATTTGCGGAGAGGAGAACAAAGCATCGAAGTAAAACATGAAACCCGAACAAGTGAAGACATTGTTGTAAAAGCCAATAAATCCGCTACTAAAAATCTGAGTAAGCATATAGAGGATACCATAATTAAGGAAAATCGTTCAATTCAAAGCCGCTCCAGTAAAGACACTAAAAAGAAAAAAATCACCGGCTTTGTTGCTATGTCCTTTAGAGATGAGGAAGAACCTTCATTGGTTGATTATTTCATGGCCATGCGAAGAGCAGCCGAACGTACGGGCTATCCCATTGAAATTACACGAATGGACTTACAGGAAGGCGATTATGAAATATCTGGTGAAATCATGAATCAGATTGACCAGGCCGACTTTGTAATTGGAGATTTTACCTTGAGTTCAAGAAACGTCTATTTTGAAGTGGGTTACGCCAGAGGAGTTGCCAAGCGAATTCTACAAACCAGCCGAGCAGACGTTGAACTAGAATTTGACGTTCGTAATTGGAAAACCATTGTTTACCGAAATGCAACCGAGTTAGAAGAGAAATTAATTCCTGAACTCAAAGCCATTTACGGAGACCAACAATCCTAAACCATGACTCAGCTTTTTGAACTTCCTCAAAAGCATTTTCGTAT
>JAKSBJ010000386.1 GCA_022361195.1 Flavobacteriales bacterium | reverse complement strand
TCGAACATTTTCAGCATTATCAAAACTTATGTTTGCAATTCCACCTAAATTAAGGCAAGCATCATATTCATGAAATAATAGTTTATCACCCAATGGAACTAATGGGGCACCTTGACCTCCTAATCGGACATCATCAATTCTAAAATCATTGACAACCTTAAGTCCCAATTCTTTTGCCATTAACTCTCCATCTCCTATTTGAATTGTAATTCCTTCATCCGGACGATGATGAACCGTGTGACCGTGAGAAGCAACGAAATCTATTTTTTCGATCTTTTGTTCATGAATAAATTCCCGAATTTGACGGATCATAAATCTGGCAAATTCAACACTCAGTTCATCTAATTTGTTCGGAGGAAGAAGAATTGCCGTTGACAGTTTTTCTTTCCAAACCGCATTATACTTTACTGTAACTGTACTTATTAACTGATATGAATAACTCTTTTCAGCATCTTTTAAACAACAATAACAAATGTCCAATCCATCGAGGGATGTTCCCGACATCAATCCGATAGCATAATATTCTGAATCCATTGGAGGAATTAGGTTTATATCATTTCAAATGTTGAAAACTCTGTTCAATTTGACAAACTGATTGAACCTATTTGACTTTTAATGGTTAAATTTGTAATCCCCATTTCGGGAATTAGCAAGTTAATCAAAAAATTAAGATACCTCATGGATTTTACGTTTACTGAAGAACAACTGGCCGTAAAAGAAGCAGCAAGAGATTTTGCTCAAAATGTACTTAAGCCGGGCGTTATCGAAAGAGATAAAAACGCCACTTTTCCGGTAGAGGAAATGAAGCAATTAGGTGAGTTGGGATTTTTAGGAATGATGGTCGATCCGAAATACGGTGGAGGCGGAATGGATACCGTTTCTTACGTTTTGGCCATGGAAGAAATTTCTAAGATAGATGCTTCGGCAGCTGTATGTATGTCAGTTTGTAACTCTTTATATTGCTGGGGCTTAGAGAGATTTGGAAGTGAAGACATTAAAGAACGTTTCTTGGCACCTGTTGCTCAAGGACAGCACATTGGTGCTTTTTGCCTTTCTGAGCCAGAAGCTGGTTCGGATGCCACTTCACAACGTACTACAGCAGAAGATAAAGGAGATTACTATCTCTTAAATGGAACTAAGAACTGGATTACCAACGGAAGCAGTGCTTCTTTTTACATTGTTATGTGTCAAACAGACAAAGAAAAAGGACACCGTGGAATCAATGCCATCATTGTAGAAAAAGGCATGGAAGGTTTCATTGTTGGTGAAAAAGAAGACAAAATGGGGATTCGTGGATCGGATACTCATACGCTTATTTTTAACGATGTTAAAGTTCCTAAAGCCAACCGAATTGGTGAAGAAGGATTTGGATTCAAATTCGCAATGCAAGTATTAGGTGGAGGAAGAATTGGAATTGCTTCTCAAGCTTTAGGTATTGCATCGGGAGCTTTGGATTTAGCTGTTGCTTATTCTAAAGAGCGTCAAACTTTTGGAAAAGAAATTCACAAGCATCAAGCTATTGGATTTAAATTGGCGGATATGGCTACTCAGGTTGAGGCTGCTCGTTTAATGTGTTTACAAGCTGCATCTAAAAAAGATCAAGGTGAAGATTTTGCACAAGAGGCTTCAATGGCAAAATTATACGCTTCGGAAATTGCTCAATTCGTAACCACAGAAGCCGTTCAAATTCACGGTGGATATGGATACGTTAGAGAGTACCACGTTGAGCGTTTAATGCGTGATGCTAAGATTACTCAAATTTACGAGGGAACATCTGAGATTCAGAAAATTGTTATCTCTCGAGGAATTTTGAAAGATTAAGATTGATTTAAAAATCATTTCAAATAAAAAAACCACCTTCTCGAAGGTGGTTTTCTTTTTTTTATAAATATTGTATTAACTCCTCGAGTTTTATTCCTCTGGATCCCTTAAGAAGAATAAGATGATCCTTTAAGTTGGAAAGCCCAACATCATCTATTAAACTTTTCCAATCGACATAAATAGGATAATCACCCAATACTTTTTGAAATTCGGTTCCTACTAATAAAGCTTTCTCTATTGAAAGTTTTTGCAGTAAATCAACAATTTTTTGATGCTCTTGTTCTGAGATAGAACCTAGCTCAAGCATATCTCCCAAAATCACCATTTTGTTATCATGATCAATTTCGCTAAAGCTTTCAATCGCCGCTTTCATGCTTGTAGCATTCGCATTATAGCAATCAACGATCAAAGTATTACGATCAGTCTCACTAACCTGCGAACGGTTATTAGAAGGCACATAAGTGGTCAAAGCTTCATTTATTACCTCATCATCTACCTCAAAGAGTTTTCCGATGGCAACAGCGAGTAAAAAATTGGTGAAATTATATCGACCTACCAATTTTGTTTTGAGTTCAGGTGAATGATATTCTCCATAGGCCCACTGGAAATGAACGTAAGGAGTTAGTTTTAATAAATCTCCGGTTAAATTTACTTGAGTTGAACCGTAGGTGAAATACTTCAAACCTTCTGGTAAATTATCCACTAAGGTTTTATCGTCACCATTATAAATAATAGTTCCTTTGGCTTGCTCAATAAAACGGTACAATTCGGTCTTAGTTTTAACCACCCCTTCTAGCGAACCAAATCCTTCAATATGTGCGGCTCCAATATTGGTAATAACACCGTGAGTTGGTTCTGCAATTTCTGCCAGTTCTTTAATATCTCCTGGCTTGTTTGCTCCCATCTCAATAATGGCTATTTCATGCTCTTTCGTTAATCGTAGTAAAGTAAATGGAACACCAAGGTGATTATTTAAATTCCCTTCGGTTATTAAAGCCTTGTACTTTTGCTCCAATACTGCTCCCATCAATTCCTTGGAAGTAGTTTTACCATTTGAGCCTGTAATTCCGATAATTGGAATATCAAACTGTTTGCGGTGATGATTTGCCAATTGCTGAAGTGCAACTAAAACATCATCTACCAAAATAAAACGTTCATCCAGTTTATACTCTTTTTCATCAATAACCGCAAATTGACAACCACCTTTTAAGGCATCTTCGGCAAATTTGTTCCCATTAAAGTTCCCTCCCTTAAGAGCAAAGAAGATACTCCCTTCTTTCAATTTTCGGGTATCGGTCGATATCCCATCCGACTTTAAAAAGAGCTGATATAAACGTTCTATATTCATTTAATGTAAGATTGCTGCGATCCCAGGAAGTTCTTTTCCTTCCAGATACTCTAACATCGCTCCACCTCCGGTAGAAATGTGACTTACTTTATCTTGTAATCCAAATTTATTGACTGCTGCTACACTATCTCCCCCTCCAATGAGTGAAAAAGCGCCACCTTCAGTCGCATCTGCAACAGCCAAGGCTATTTGTTTTGTTCCATTTTGGAATTTCTCCAACTCAAATACTCCCATTGGTCCATTCCACAAAATCAGCTTTGATTCAGCCACACATTTTCTAAAATCGCTGATAGCGTTCTCGCCGATATCTAAGCCCATCCACCCCGAAGGGATGTTAGAGGTAGCACACTCTTGTGTATTTGCTTCTTCAGAAAATTCATCTGCCGAAATGGTATCAGACGGCAAAAGAATTTGTACTCCTTTTGATTTTGCCTGTTCTAATACTTCCTTAGCTGTCTCTAAATAATCATCCTCCACTAATGAACTTCCAATTTCTCCTCCTTGTGCTTTGGCAAAAGTATAAGCCATTCCACCACCAATAATCAAATGATCTACTTTATCAATTAATCGATTTAAGATCGAGATTTTAGAAGATACCTTTGCTCCACCTACAATAGCTGTTAAGGGTTTTTGATCCGACTCCAAAACCTGACTCACACTTTCAATTTCCTTTTCAATTAAAAATCCAAACATTTTATCCTCTGGAAAGAATTGAGCAATGGTAGTTGTAGAAGCATGTGCGCGATGAGCGGTTCCAAAGGCATCATTAACATAAACATCTCCATGCTTTGCTAATTTCTCAGCAAAGTCCACATCTCCTTTTTTCTCTTGAGCGTGAAAACGAAGGTTCTCTAGTAACAATACTTCACCAGCCTTTAAAGCGGCACTTTGCTCAAAAGCTTTAGAACCGATACAATCGGTTGCAAAAAGCACCTCTTGTCCCAGATGTTCCTCCAGCTTTGAAATAATATTCTTTAATGAAAATTGCGGTTCTGGAATATTCTTTGGACGTCCCATATGAGACATTAAAATAACGCTTCCTCCTTTTTCAAGAACTCTCTTGATGGTTGGAAGAGCAGCTCTTATTCGGGTATCATCAGTTACCTCCAATGTTTCCTTGTTTAATGGAACATTAAAATCTACTCGTATTAGTGCTCTTTTCCCTTCAAAATTGTATTCCGAAATTGACCTTTTCATTTTATTATTTCTGATTTTGAGACAAAGATATGAACCCAAAAAAAAGAGCCTACTAAATAGCAGGCTCTTTCAGTGTTTTTTTCAACAAAACGTTATTTTACATAAACTTTCTCGGTCAAAACTTTGTTTCCAATGAAAATCGAAACCAAGTAAATTCCTTCAGCTCTGATGTCATTTAATTCGATTGTTTGTTGATGGTCTCCAGGCTCCTGGTATCCCAAATCCATTCTTCCCACTTCTCTTCCGTTCAAATCCTGAACATGAAAAAGGATGTGTGTATTGTCAAAAGTGGTATAGTTAGCAATCATCTCTTGCGTTTCGTTGTTGTACATCACTTTATACGCTTCTTCTAATTGATCGTGCTCAGAGAATCCAACATCGTTTGCCAATGATAAAGTCATTGAGCCAACATAAATGTCATCATTTGCTGTAGATCCACCTTGATCGGAAATGTTAAACGCATAGTAGAATGTAACGTCTCCTACATCCGAATCGGGTGCTGTCCAGTCAAATGTCCAAGCCGTTACTCCTGACGAAGCTGTGTGACGAACATAATCATAACCTCCGGCCGTAGAAATTCCAGAGTTTGTTCCAGCTGTAAAAGATCCAGCTTGCGTTTCTGATTCATCAACGGCAATCAATTCAAATCCATTTTTATCGCCAGTTGTTGTACTGATGGTTATCGGATACATTTGTCCCGGATAATACGTTCCGGCCGCTCCTGAAACCGTAAAATCGATTGTTCCAGCCGCTGGATTAACATCTCCCGTATGGCAATCGGTACAAGTAGATTCAAAAGGAGCCCCTGTTTTCCCCGTTGGAGGGTTTGAACTATAATCAACCGTTTCAATTCCATCAACATGGTATTTTGAAACCGTTCCTTCTTTGTCAAAAAAGGAATAAAGTCCAATAGTTAATACAGGTAAAGAAAGTAAAATTATTTTTTTCATACACATTCGTTTTTATTCTTTAGCAATTTACAGATAAGCCTAAAGGCAAGCAAGTATATACTACCTCCAAGCTTGTACAATTCGTACTTATACTTGTACATTTCCCATTTTGAACTCTTTATCAGCCCAAACAGAAAACTTTATTTTTAGACGATCGAATTGGATTATTCTTAATTATCCAATAAACCTTGCTGTATCCAGCAGTCAAATTTTTGAATGAGACTGTCGGCCAATTTATCTCCTCCTAAAGGCATTGGAGACACCCCTGAATTATGACTCAACACCTCTAAAATAACTGCAGAATTACTCGATATTTGATCGTAATTACCAAAAGCATAACCCGCTGAAGACGTTCCTGAATCATGACATCCAGCAACATTACAGGAAGCATCAATTATTAAAGGCTGAATTTCTCCTGAGAAAGAAACTGTATCCGTATCACAAACTCCTGGCGGTGGTGGTTCGGTTGTTTGGTCTTTTAAGCAAGATGCAAAAACCAAGGGGGACAATAACAAAACCCAAACATATTTTTTCATCATAGCTTAAATCTTCGATTAATACCAAAACCTAATCTAAATTCACCACTTAACCAATTAGAAGTTGTTCCCGGAATAAATAGATTTTCATTAATTCCTCTGGCATTAGAATACCCAAAGGTAAATGCATGTCCTCCCGTTAATAATTCAATTCCTACACTCAGTGGATTTTGATTAAAAGTCAAATCACGATTTAATACGTGGTGATACTCTACAATTACGCCAATGTTTTTGGTCATTCTGAATCGAATTCCTCCACCAGCAAAAACCAATGTATTTATATCATTATGCCCTACATAGTTTCGATGATTTACTCCTACGTTTAGCTGCATACTTAATCGGTCTCCAAATTTACGAGCAATGTGCAACTGATTGGTAAAAGTGAAACGGTGTGCAAAAGTTGGATAGGAAGCTACCGAAGTACTATCTGTACTTGCCTTTTGATAAGGTAAAATCATGGATCCGGTATATACCAAACTAATTGGCATTCCTTGTGTTTTTTGCTTCAAAAAGAGGTATTTCACATAACCATCTACCACCTGACGAGTAGCATCAATTCCTTTACTTCGTCCCAAACCTATATTGAGGTTATCCAAAATTCCGTATTCAAATGCAATTCTAACATCCGCCAAATTATCCAGGCCGAACCACTCATTAATATTCGGTCCTAATTTTCCATTTTCATCTTCAGCTAAAACATCTCCAAATTTGTGAGATACAATAAACTCTAAAGTTCGTTTTGGAAGCATTTCTACCGAGTGATTCCACAAAACCCGGGTCCCAGAAAAGGTTTCGTTAACATATTCCGTATCCTGCGCTTTTCCTACAGTTGAAACAGTCAGCAATACGGTTAAAATTCCCACTATTTTTTTCATTCTTCGGCTTTGGAGGTTATATAATACATTAGGTCAAGTAATTGCTCATCACTCATTTTTTCCATTGAATACTGAGGCATATATTGTCTTCGACCATTAAAAGCATAGGTTCCTTTTCGGGTAACATAAAGCAATGAGTGGTGACTTGCCTCAAATTTGGAATGCAAAAATTTAAAATCCAGCTTATTATTCCCCAAATCAAAATTGGTCATTTCTTTTTCAACCGCGTGACAATGTAAACAACCATATTGGTAGATGTACTCTCCATTTTCTGCATTGGGTTGATACGAATCCATCTTTGGTTTTTCAACATGACCAAAAGTTGCAGGGTTGGCCTGACTGTATTTCTTTTTCAATAAACCAATGGCTTTATCATTGTTTTTGGAGATATACCCTTTTAACTCTTTTCTTTCCTCCTTTGAAAAATTCAAATCCTTAATCTTAAATCCAATGGATTTATAATAGTGCATGATGGAACGAATTTCCCAATTAACTAATTCTCTTCCCTGTGAACATTGCACAGCACACAATTGAATTGCATTTGCCAGGGTATCACGCGTTGGAGCCACCAAATCACCATACTTCTTTTCATAATCACCGTTATACCAATGGCGTTTATTAAACATACCGTAAAAGGTAGAAGCCGGCAAAAATGGAATTTTGTTCTTTTTACTGTATTCTAAAACTGCCGCTGGTGATTCATCAGCCGGATCAGCCGACTCCATTTGAACATTGTGACAATCAGTACAAACAAAATATTTCGAGATTCGTTTGTTTGATTTATCCAACAATCGTCCATATTTTACCATTTCCTCTCCCATTCGAGCTGAATCAGCATCTAATTTTTCGATGAAGTGAATGGGTTTCTCGTCTCCCAAATCCAATAAAGCATCTTCCACATACATTTCCTTTAAAGTGGCCTGATCAACCTCTTTATCTGGAAAGTAAGCAGACATTTTCCCTTGACCGGAAGGAGTAAACGCAAAGGCAATAGACAACACTAGCAGTCCTGCTGCGATGTAGATAGGGTTCTTAAACATTTCAGTACTTTGATTCCAAAAAACTCTTACAAGTTACAAATTCATCTGAATTTTATACGGTTAAACATAGATTTTTAATTCAAACAAAGCAAAATCTCCCCATTCATTTGGACTTATTTAAAAATCAATCCGTCCATTTTTCAAAAAAGCAATAATTTAGGGCTTTAATGAGTGATTTGCTTTCTACGCCTATTGAATACTTGAAAGGGATTGGTCCCCGAAGAGGGGAAATTTTGCGGAAGGAAGCCGGAATTTTTACGTATCGGGATTTGATCAATTATTTCCCTTTTCGTTATGTTGATCGCTCATCTTATCAAACTGTTTCTCAAATTCCACATCATCAGGGAGCCGTTCAGTTAAAAGGAACATTGGTTTCGGTTAAGGAAGTTGGCGGCCCAAGAAACAAAAGGCTTGAGGCTAAATTTGAAGATGGGACTGGTCGCTTGGATCTGGTTTGGTTTAAAGGAATTAAGTGGATTAAACCCAACTTAAAAACCGGAACAAAAGTCAAAGTATACGGTCGACCTAAAAAATTTGGATTAAAGATTAACATTGCCCATCCCGAATTAGAATTTATAGGAGAAGGAAAAGATGAGTTATTAGGACTACAGGCTGTTTACCATAGTGGTGAGAAGCTACAATCATTAGGGTTTGACAGCAAAGGGTTTGAAAAAATCGTTAAACAATTACTTCCTTACGCCAAGGGACACATTAACGAAAATCTTCCAGATTGGATTCGATCAGAATACAACTTAATGGAGCGAGAAAAAGCCTTTATGGCTATTCATGCACCTGTTAATTTTGACGAAGCCAAGAAAGCTCAAATTCGCCTAAAGTTTGAAGAATTATTTTTTTTGCAATTGGAGTTATTGCTACGAAAACAGATTTCTCAAAAAAAGATTAAAGGGCATGTTTTACCCAATGTTGGAGATTACTTTAATGAACTGTATAAAAATCACCTCCCATTTGATTTAACTGGAGCGCAGAAAAGGGTAATCAAAGAAATTCGCAAAGACATGTCGTCCGGTTTACATATGAACCGATTGCTGCAAGGAGATGTAGGAAGTGGAAAAACCCTGGTAGCCATATTCAGTATGTTAATTGCTATTGGCAATGGATATCAAGCCTGCTTAATGGCCCCAACTGAGATTTTAGCCAATCAGCATTATAAAACCATTAAGAAGTTCCTTGAAAAACTGGGAGTTCGGGTTGAACTCCTTACAGGTTCTAAGAAACAATCAGAACGAAAACCATTGCATGCTGCTTTAGAAGCGGGAGAAATAGACATTTTAGTAGGAACTCATGCCTTACTAGAAGACAAAGTCAAATATGCTAATTTGGGAATCGCCGTAATTGACGAACAACATCGTTTTGGAGTCGCGCAACGATCACGTTTATGGAAGAAAAACACCTTACCACCTCATGTTTTAGTGATGACCGCTACCCCTATTCCAAGAACATTGGCACTAACCTTTTATGGAGATTTGGATGTTTCTGTAATCGACGAACTACCTCCAGGACGTAAGCATATTCAGACCAGTCATCGGCAAGAATCTTCACGATTAAAAGTCTTCCAGTTTATAGAAGATGAGATCAAAAAAGGGCGACAAGTCTATATTGTCTATCCGCTTATTCAGGAGTCAGAGAAAATGGATTATCAAAATTTAATGGATGGACATGACGCTATCACCCGCCGTTTTCCATTGCCTGACTATAAAGTAAGTATCGTTCATGGGAAAATGAAGCCTGAGGATAAAGACTACGAAATGGATTTATTTGCTCGGGGAGTCACCAATATTTTAGTTGCCACGACAGTTATTGAAGTAGGAGTCGATGTTCCGAACGCCTCGGTAATGATTATTGAAAGCTCTGAAAAATTTGGACTTTCGCAACTACATCAATTAAGAGGCCGTGTTGGACGAGGAGGAGAACAGTCATACTGTATTTTAATGAGCGGTTATAAGTTAAGTGAAGATGCAAAAACACGAATCCAAACTATGTGTGATACCAATGATGGTTTTAAAATTTCGGAGGCTGATTTAAAACTTCGTGGACCGGGAGACATCATGGGAACTCAACAAAGTGGAATTTTGAATTTAAAATTGTCTGATTTATCTCGTGACGGACAAATTGTAACCATTGCCCGAGATGCGGCCATGGAACTACTGCAAAAAGATCCAACCTTTAAATTAGCAGAGCACGCTAAACTAGCTCAAGCCTTAAGACAAATCTTAAAATCCAAACCTAACTGGAGCAGGATAAGTTGATTTAGGCACAAATTTTGTAATTTTCCCCCCAAATCAACAAACATGAAAAAACTATTCATTTTATTTCTGCTTTTCTCTGCTACGGCAAAAGCACAAGTTATGGGCGATTTAGCAACTGACGGACGTGCAATTGCTACAGATATTGATTACAATTTGTATGCGGACACCACTGGTACTATTGTATTTAACATTGCAGTAGACATGGACGGGAAAGTAACAGGATGTCAGTTAAACAATGATAAAACAACTCTTAAAAGTACTCGTTTGTTGATCTCTGCTAAAAACAGAATCTTGAAACAACTTTCATTTGAAGTGGGCTATGCTTTCCCTAAACATCATCAAGGACAAGTACAAATTAATGTGCTTAGAGAAGAATCAGATGAAGATTAGGATTCCAATTTTGGACCTTTAAAAAGGTCTTTTTTTAATCAACCTTACCACAACCTCTATCGTCCTTTGCAAAAATTGAATTGCAAATGAAGGGGACTTTATCCATCTGTATTGGTTTATTTATTGGCGTTACCGTCTTTTCACAAACCACAAAAAAAGCTTGTTTTTTAGGAAACTCTTATACCTACGTTAACGATCTACCTCAACTGATTGAGGATTTAGCCACAGCTGATGGCAATACCTTTATTCATGATCAAAACACTCCGGGAGGTTATACTTTAGAGGGACATTCTAGTAATACCACCTCACTGAGTAAAATAGCCGAAGATGAATGGGATTATGTGGTTTTACAGGATCAAAGTCAACGTCCTTCCTTTCCATGGTCGCAAGTAAACGAAGAAGTTTTTCCCTTTGCAGAATTTTTGTGCGACTCTATTCGATCTGCCAATGCTTGTGCTAAGCCACTATTTTTTAACACTTGGGGACGAAGAGATGGAGATGATCAATGGGACTCGATTGACACTTTTCATAAAATGAACTACCGCTTAAACATTGCTTACGATTACATGGCGGATAAAAACAGTGGAAAACTATCTCCAGTTGGTATTGGCTTTCAACATATCAATGAAGACTTAACTTCTCCAGTTGAATTTACAGCCCTGTATACAGGAGATGGTAGCCATCCATCGGTTTTTGGATCTTATTTAGCAGCTTGTATTTTTTATGAAGTTATTTTTGAAACTTCTAGCGAAGGGAATACTTTCGTTCCGGCTGGAATTGATGCTACACAAGCAACTTATTTGCAGGATGTGGCCAATCATGTTGTAAACGAAGTAGACAGCGTTACTATCGATTATACTATTCCCGTTCCATCTTATGAGGTTAGTTGGGATGGACTTACAGCTACTTTCACAAATACTTCTCAGCACGCTTTTTCTTATTTGTGGGACTTTGGTGACGGAGCTACTTCAACCGAAGAAAATCCTATTCACACTTATGCCGATTCGGAGGAATATACGGTAACTTTAACTGCGAACTACTGCGATCATTCTAATACAACAACAGTAACCGAAATTCCAACCATTAAGGAATGGACTGTCTACCCCAACCCAACTAAAGGACAATTTAGAATTAAAGGAGACTTAGGTGTTGATAACATCGTTAGAATCTACAATACCCTAGGACAACTGGAATTTGTATCCGAAATTGGACAAAAGGAGTTTTCCCTGAACTTAAAAGCAGGTGTTTACTTTGTTAAAGTGGGAGAAGAAAGCCAGATTTTAATACTGGAGTAAAACTGTCTTATCAGTAAGAGAAATCTTCAGGATAGTATTCATCCTGTTCATCTTGCTTGAAGTAAATTTTGATGGTGGCGACATCCCTCAGGAAGTCGATTTTACCAACCTGAACTCTGGAGATAATCAAACCAGTTCGTTGTTCTAAATCTTCCATCAACTTATCATGATTCTCTGGCTTAACGAGTTCAATTTTTTCGTAGACAATTGTCTTTGTGCTCTCAGCACGAACCATCCACCAGTACTCTAATCCGTAAATCATGGCAGTCACACCAACATTGATAAAGATCAGCTCAGCATAACTTACCTGACGCCCCGCCAATGCATTTACTACGGACAAACCAATAGAAATAAATAAGTACGTCATTTCCTTAATACGTACCGTATTTGTTCGATAACGAATGATTCCGAAAATGGCAAAAAGTCCTAATCCCATTCCCGTATCAATGTCCAACTTCTTTAAAGCAAAACAGATCATGAACGAGATCACAGAGATCATGTAATAGGTAAAGAGGTAATCCTTCCTTTTTGTTTTTCGATAATAGATAAAACGAATGATGATCGTCAAAAACACGATGTTAAGGAAGAAGCGAAACAATAATTTATAAAAGTCATCGCTAACTAATTCCATTCCAAGAAACCCTTCTACTTCAGGTGGCATAGTTACTTGAGTTTATTTATTAGTAATTTTTTTCTTTTAAAGTTGTTGTACTTCAAGGTAGGCTCCAAAGTTAATGCTCCTATGCAATATTTGCTCATTCCCGTTGGACGAACTCCATTTTTTTTCATCAAACGATAAAAAAGACTGTTCCTATTGACATTTTCCTGCTTCAACTCGGCGATCACTACATGATCATACACATGCTTTTGATCATCCCACTCAAAAGTTAAGTCAAGGTCGAGTGTTAAACGCTCCTTTTCCTTTTTATTTACCAAGGTTATACGCCCGAAAGAATTCCAGAGTTTCGACTTCAAATCTAATTCTACCCCTAATACCTCATCCACAAAAGTTTTTGACTTCTTTTTCATGTCCATTTCAAAGTCGTCAATCATAATACGTTTCTTATCCGTTCTTCCTTTGAATTTGTTCTTAATCTCCAGAAAAAAGAGTTCGGACTCAACATATTTACGCATTCTAACTTTGAAGCGGTTTCCTTTTTGGTTGTGATGATCCAGATAAAACTTGTATTCATCTGTATCAAAGTAGAGTGTCTGATAACGACTAATGATATTCCCTTCAACATTTAAAACCCGGTAATCTTCAGCCAATAAAGGTAAAATTTCATTTAAAAGACTGCGCTTGAACACAAACTTTGTATCCGTCCTGTTCAACAACTTCACTTCATCCATCTCCGCAAGACTGATGTAATCAAGTCCTTGCATAGCCGCTATTTCAGGGTAGGCTGGTGGGTGCATAAAGACAAATGTACGCTATTTTTAAATTAATTAGATGCCCTCAAGGGCTCAACTGTAGCTATTCTACCCTATCATACTGATTTTTTATAGTTTTGTTGTATATGGCCGAAAAAAAAATTTCATTCACTTATCAGGAATTCGATAGCCCACAAATATTTGAAGCAGACATTCAAGAGTTGTTGCAGGAAGTCATTCGTTTTTCGGCCAATGCCTATGCTCCCTATTCCAATTTTCATGTGAGCGCTGTTTTGCAATTGGAAGATGGAACCATACTCAAAGGAGCTAATATGGAAAACGCCTCTTATCCCGTTTCCATTTGTGCAGAACGTAATTTACTTTCAACGGCAGTCTCTAACTATCCAAATTTGAAGATTAAAAATTTGGCTATTTATGTGGATCAAAATACCACGACTCCAGTTCCTCCCTGTGGACTTTGTCGACAAACACTTTTAGAAGTTGAGCAACGACAAGAAACTGACATTCGGCTTTATTTACTGGCTAAAAATGGAAAAGTAATTGTCATTGACCGTTGCGCTGATTTATTACCTCTTTATTTTGATGGAGAATTCTTAAAATCTTAATCCTGATCTACTTTCTTATCCGGATCTGGTAACGGTGATTTGTCATAAGACTTTGAAAGATGCGTTAAAGGCAAACGAACATTGAAGTACAACTCCTTTATCATCGTTTTTCTTTTTTGTCCTTTTTTGGAAAAAAGTAGTCGATCACACTCTCCTATTAAAGATTGGTCCATCACTCTTAGCCCTAAATCTCCTACAATACGGTATTCATCATCAACCGATGTCACTACCCAGGCCGATTCAGCCGACCGTCCATTTCCGCTACTGTAAATGACATCCAAAAAAGAATAATAAATCTTACCATATACTTTGGCTTTTTTATCTTCCCCAATTACCAAATGTGCAATTGCCATTTTCAATAAAACTTCCAAGTCAACCGGATTTTCAAGCAAAACTTCGTCTCCTTGTTTGACTACCCCTTTGAGCTCTTGAGGCTGTTGGGAGTAAATATCATAAGCCTCTAAAAAGTCCTTTCTCAACTTACTGGAACCATAAGGATGATAGCTTTTCTCAAATACATTTCCATAATATAGATGTCTGTACTCTTTCAAATTCAAGGTAGTGTCAAGGTCTTTTAATCGCTTGAGCAAAGTGGGATAATAATAGTCCGATTCAGGATTGGCTACGGCCAACTGAATAGAGTCCATATTGATGTTGGAAATTTGTTGAGCCTTAACTTCTTTATTGAAAAAGCAAAGCGTTAATACACAAGCAAACAGGAACGTTACTTTTAGTTGAGGTGTGGATTTATTTTTTTTCATTGGATTGAGTCGATTTTATAAACCAACTTTTCCATTTTGGTTACAATAAAGTTATGAAGTAGAACCATCTACCATAAATATTGTCAAAAAAGGAATTTAGGTCTCCACTTTTATCTTCTCGAATTTGCGAAGCACTCTCCATTTTATTAGAAACAATGTTTTATATTTGTCAGTTAAATTTTTACGAATTAAAAAGGGATATGACTACAAAGGCTTCCGCTAAAAAGAGAACCACTTCTAAGTCCAGAAAATCGGGAGGAACAAAATTCTCAAAAGAGACTTATGTAAAGTGGTACAAAGACATGTTGCTGATCCGAAAATTTGAAGAGAAAATTTCTCAGCTATACATTCAGCAAAAATTCGGAGGATTCCTTCATTTATATATTGGGCAGGAAGCAGTTGCTGTTGGAACCGTTTCGGCTTGTAAAGAAGGTGATAAACACATTACAGCTTATCGTGATCATGGGCATCCAATTGCTTTAGGAACAGATCCACGAGTTTTAGCTGCCGAATTGTATGGTAAAGCTACGGGATGTTCAAAAGGAAAAGGTGGATCAATGCACTTTTTTGATGTTGAAAGAGGATTTTTAGGAGGACATGGTATCGTTGGAGCTCAAATTCCAATGGGAGCCGGAATTGCCTTTGCAGAAAAATATAACAATACAGATAACGTTTGTTTCTGTTCGTTCGGAGATGGAGCTGCTCGTCAGGGAGCTTTACACGAAACTTTTAATATGGCGATGAAGTGGAAACTGCCTGTTATTTTTATCATTGAAAATAACAATTACGCTATGGGTACTTCAGTTGATCGTACTACGAATGTTGCAGACATGTCTAAAATGGGGCTTTCATACGAGATGCCTTCATTTGCTGTTGACGGAATGCGCCCTGAAGCTGTTCATGAAGCAATTGAAGAAGCTGCAGATAGAGCTCGAAGAGGTGACGGACCAACCTTATTGGATATCCGAACTTATAGATATAAAGGTCACTCTATGTCTGACCCTCAAAAATACCGTACTAAGGAAGAGGTTGCTGAATGGCAGGAACAAGATCCTATTGTTCATGTAGAAAAAGTCATCAAAGACAACAAATTCCTTTCAGATAAAGAATTAAAAGAGATTCAGGATTGGGTAAAGAAAGAAGTTACCGAATCAATCGAATTCGCAGAGAATTCAGAATTACCGGATCCTTCAGAGCTGTTTAAAGATGTTTATCAGCAAGAAGATTATCCATATATCAAAGAATATTTAGCTTAACACTATAAAATTTTAAGAGGAATGGCGGAAATTGTCAGAATGCCTAAGTTGTCCGATACAATGACCGAGGGGGTTGTTGCTGAGTGGCATAAAAAAGTTGGAGATTCAGTCTCAGAAGGAGATTTATTGGCAGAGATCGAAACAGATAAAGCCACAATGGAATTTGAATCCTTTTATGATGGTGTTTTGCTTCATATTGGGGTTGAAAAAGGAGGAACAGCTCCTGTAAACGATGTTTTAGCCATTATTGGTGAAAAGGGAGAAGATGTTTCCGCTTTATTAGCAGAAGCGGGTTCTGGTGCACAAGAAGCTCCAGCCGAAGAAACACCTGCTGCTCCAGTTGTTGCAGAAAAGCCAGTTGAAAAAGCAGCTGAACCAAATCCTGCTCCAGTTGCCGCTGTTGCAGCAGCTCCAGCTGTACAACCATCATCGAATGGAGAGAGAATTTTCGCCTCTCCATTGGCTAAGAAAATGGCCGAAGAAAAAGGAATTAATCTTGCAACGGTTGCCGGAAGTGGAGAAAACAACCGAATTGTAAAGAGAGATATAGAAAACTATCAACCAGCAGCCACAGCAGGACAAGTTGTTTACGCTGCTCCTACAGGAACTGAGTCATTTACTGATGAGCCATTATCACAAATGCGTAAGGCGATTGCCCGAACGCTTTCGGCTTCAAAATTCTCAGCACCTCACTTCTACTTAAAAATGGAAGTGGATATGGACAATGCAATTGCATCACGTAAAGCTATTAATGAGCAAGAAGGAGTTAAAATCTCTTTCAATGATATGATCATTAAAGCTGTTGCAACTGCTTTGAGAAAGCATCCTAAGGTTAATGCTGACTGGATTGGAGATGCAATTCGTTACAATAACCACATTCATGTTGGTGTAGCAGTTGCAGTTAATGAAGGATTGGTTGTTCCGGTTGTTAAATTCACTGACACTAAAGGATTCCAACAAATTGGATCTGAGGTTAAGGATTTAGCTGAGAGAGCTAGAAACAAAAAACTTCAACCACAAGAGATGGAAGGTGGAACTTTTGCCGTTTCAAATCTTGGAATGTATGGTATCGAAGACTTTACTTCTATCATTAATCCTCCAAATGGTTGCATCCTTTCGGTAGGACAAATTAAGCAAACTCCGGTTGTTAAAAATGGAGAGATTGTTCCAGGAAACATCATGAAACTAAGCTTATCATGTGACCACCGTGTGGTAGATGGAGCTGTTGGATCTCAATTTCTTAAAACACTGAAGGAATTATTAGAGAATCCGGTTAGAATGTTAACCTGATTAGCTGCTTAATCTAAAATATGTATTTCTGTTCTTCGGTTAAGTGCTTTTCCACTTTCTGAGGAATTATCCGCAATAGGACTTGATTCACCGTAGCCTTTAGCGATTAATCGATCGGCTGAGATTCCTTTTTTGATGAGGTAATTTTTGACGGCATCGGCACGGTTTTGAGAAAGCTTCATATTGGCATTTTCATCTCCATCACTATCCGTATGTCCGGCAATTTCAATTTTGAGATGGGGTTTGTTTTTGAGGTATTCTACTAACTCATCCAACTCCTGATAGGATGAAGATTGAATAACGGCCTTATTCGTGGCAAAATGTAAATTGCTTAAGGTAAAAGTTGTTTCCTCTTCATATTGAATAATGATTTGAACTTCTCCGTACTCTTGATTCCCTTGGAGTTTTGGAATTTCAATTAATTTATAATCTCTCGTCTTTCCTACACTCTTTAGTCGGATATTATAAACTCCAGGTAAAAGATCAATTTCAAATTTCCCTTCAGAATCTGCCACAGCAGATAAAGTTTTATCTCGATCCGTATCAAAAAACTGAATTTGAGCTCCGCTAATTGGCTCGTAATTGAAATTGGTAACACTCACCTTTGCATGAGCTTTTTCCTGGCTAAAAACCACGTTACCAACAATTAATAATAAGCTTAACATCATCATTCTTCCTTTCATAACCTTCTTTTTTTAATCAATGTAGAAAGGAAGAAAAAGTAACTAATTAGAACAATTACTATACAATCTTGATTATTATAGACCCCCATAATTAAAAGGATCTAAGCCGCTAAAACAAAAAATGCGCGACCTCGAGAAATATCGAAATCACGCATTTTCTTATTTGGATAATTGAGTATCTGGTATTATTCTGCCATTTGAAGGGCAGCACTCTCAGTTGGGAAAGAACGATCTACTTTTTTAAATAAGCCTTGTAAAACCCTTCCCGGACCAACTTCAACAACTGAAGAACAACCGTCAGCGATCATTTGCTTCATTGTTTGTGTCCATTTAACCGGAGCCGTTAATTGAGCAATCAAGTTTGCTTTAATCTCTTCCGGTGATGTCACAGCAGATGCCGTCACATTTTGATAAACCGGACAAATAGGATTAGAGAAAGTTGTTGCTTCAATAGCCGCTGCCAATTCCTCTCTAGCAGGTTCCATTAAAGGAGAGTGGAATGCACCTCCAACAGGTAGTTTAAGCGCTCTTTTAGCACCTGCTTCCAATAATCTCTCGCAAGCTTCATCAATTGCTGGAACCGACCCTGAAATCACTAACTGACCTGGACAGTTATAATTTGCGGCAACCACTACTCCATCAATTTCAGCGCAAACATTCTCGACAACCTCATCTTCAAGATTTAAAATTGCCGCCATTGTTGAAGGCTCAATTTCACAAGCTTTTTGCATTGCCATGGCTCGTTTGGAAACCAATTTCAACCCATCTTCAAAGGTCAAAGTTTCATTTGCCACTAAAGCTGAAATTTCACCCAAAGAATGACCCGCAACCATTTCTGGTTTAAAATCTTCTCCTAAGGTTTTAGCTAAAATTACCGAGTGTAAAAAGATGGCTGGTTGAGTCACTTTAGTTTGTTTTAGTTCCTCATCTGTTCCGGAAAACATAATATCCGTAATTCTGAAACCAAGAATGTCATTGGCTTTTTCAAAAAGTTCTTTTGCCAATTCGGAATTATCATAAAGATCTTTTCCCATTCCTACAAACTGTGCCCCCTGGCCAGGAAATACATATCCTTTCATCTAGTGTTTTTTTAATTCCGCTTAAGCAAAACCGGAATTGATTTACGGGGTCAAAGGTACAAACAAAAGTCTCAACGGTTTTTATTCCATTGCAATTTTATCAACGTTGGTTCGATAACAAAAAATTGCCTCTTCTCAATTGAAAAGGCAATTCCTATTTGATTTTTGGCTTACTTACTTTATTGGATGACCAATTGTTTGATCAGACGTTCTTCTCCATGCAAAATGTGCACACTATAAATTCCTGGCTTCAGTTTAGAAATATCAACAGGGTCGGTATGAATTTGTTTTTTTGTCCCCATCTTAACTTCCTTCACGACTTCCCCATTGAGGTTGGAAATGAGAACAGTTGTTTGCGCTTTCTTATCAAATTTAGCCAAGAGTTTAATCCAGTCATTTGCAGGATTAGGATACAATTGAAAGTCATTTTCTTCAGAAATAACAGATTGACCAAGTCCTCCCCCAGCTTCTTCCACCGTCACAATGACCATGGTAAAATCCTCTTCGTATTCATCCATGCTTACTTTGATATCTACATCTGTAAAATCAATATTGAAATCATCCTCTTTATATTCTTTCACGACCTCATGATGTACTTCATTCGTCCACTCTATTGAATCAGATTCACTCCCTATTACATGGCACATTACTCGTACCTGAGCACCATCTTCTGTTTGAAAAGACGTATCAGTAAACGCATTAAAAAAATTAGAACTATCATCAAAAAGCTTAGACAAATCAATCATCTCATTGTCTATAAACTGAACAGCCATCACCTCGTCTAATCCTTTTTGAATCTCACTTAATCCTTCTTCCAATTCAAGCTCAAATTTCTCAAGGTCTATCTGAAAATCTTCCAAAAAATCATCTGAACTGAAAAAATTAATATGATTAAAAACTTCATCAAAATCACAATTAATCGAATCTCCACTTAATCGAATAATACTCAAATTGGCATCATCATCAAATCCTAATTCTTCCAAATAATCTTCGGCATCATAGCTTGATGTTATAGGTACCAGAGTATCATAAGTTTTAGTTTCTCCTTGATATGATCGTACCAATTTAATGTGTTTTACTTTTGGTTTTTCTTCGTCTTTTTTATCTTTTGAATCGGCAAAACTGAACGACAATAATCCCAATCCGAATACTAAAGTGGTTAAAATCGAAAATGCTAATATGTATTTCTTTTTCATCGAACTAATTTTTGTTTGGTTCAAAGCTATGAAGCAATTGTCCCTGCTGGGGTTAAAGAAATCTTAATGCAGGTTAAAAAAGGTTAAAGTTTGGGCGTTAAGAAGTTAGCCTTGTATTTTTGTATTGTTCAATGAAAGCACAATTAAAATCAAAATTTGGAATTCCATTTCTAGTGGGAATTATGGTTTGTTCTCTTTTAGGAATCATCTTTATCCAATTTTTATGGATACAGCGGGCATTCAAAGAGAAAGAAGCTTTGATTCGTGAAAAGGTTTATCAATCTGTTGCCAATGTTGATCAACAGTTAATGGATTTCCATTTGCTTTCGTTTACCTCCGATTCCTTGATGAATAAGAAAAGTGGATTCTTTATTGAATCACAATTTGAAATGGATTCAAACCAGTTCATTAGTCAGATTGATCATAACTTTTATGAGGACACGGTTAAATACTGTGACACCAGTAATGCTGCAATGATTAAAATAAAACTTAACAGCAGTATTTCTTCTGATTCTTCAGAATTTTCAGATGATGAAATAGGTGATTTTTTCGACTTTAAAAGTATAGAATCCACAACCTCAGAACTAGATTCTACCATTATTATTATTGAAGAGGTAAAAGGACTTTTTGATCGAATAGCATCTGAGATAGAATCGGGTCGTACAAATGGCAGATTGGATAGTACAAAAATTGAATCATTGCTACACAAAGAATTTGAATCATCTGGTTTAGAACAACCTAATTCATGGATTCTTTATGATGAAGAAAAAAACGAAACCGTTATACAGGGAGAGGAGGATTTAGAATGGAACTTTGATATTCCTCTCTTTAAAAAGGACATTATTCATCCTGGACGCTATCATTTAAAAATCAATACATCTAATAACAGTAAGTTGATTTGGGCTGAGATTCGTAGCATGATCATCATGTCGCTCATTTTTATCACCATTATACTAATGGCCTTTATCACTGCTATTCGTTTGGTCATTAAGCACAAAAAAATCAGTCAAATCAAGTCGGACTTTATCAATAACATGACACATGAGTTTAAAACGCCATTGGCTTCTATCTCCATTGCTGCAGACTCCATCATTCACCCTAACGTGCGTAATAAACCTGAAGAAATTGATAAATACGTGACCATTATTCAGGCGGAAAAAACAAAACTCAATGATCATGTTGAACGAATTTTGGAAGTTGCGGCCTTGAATAAAGATGCTCTTGAAATTCCAGTGGAAGAGGTTTCCTTAAATCAAATCATTAAAAATTCTACTCAAAAACTGAGTTTATTATTGGAGGAAAACCAGGCTCAATTGAGCATTGACGAAGAAGCTGATATTCGCATTTTAGGGAATGACTTTTACCTGGAACGCGTTTTCATGAACATCATTGAAAATAGCATTAAATATGCTAAAGAAAGTGCTCAAATTTCCATTCGCCTCTTTGTTTCTCAAAACATTGCTCATATTCATTTAGCCGATCAGGGAATTGGAATGGATCAAAAGCAAATTGATAGAGTTTTTGACAATTTTTACCGGGCACAAAGTGGTAATGTTCACAACACAAAAGGGTTTGGTTTAGGCTTAAGTTACGCTAAGCTAATTACCGAAAAACTGGGTGGATCCATTAAAATGGAAGGACAATTAAACAAGGGGTGTACAGTTAAACTTAAATTTCCGCTACAAGCATGAAAAAGCGAATTTTGTTAGTTGAAGACGAGGAGAATTTTGGTTCTTTGCTTAAAAATTACTTAGAACTTTCAGACTATTCGGTCGTGTGGGCAAAGAATGGCAGTGAGGGATATTCGATCTTCATGAAGGAGCAGTTTGACTTGTGTATTTTGGATATTATGATGCCTCACATGGACGGATTTACTCTGGCGAAAAAAATCCGGGCACAGTCGCAAAGTGTACCTTTTTTCTTTTTGTCAGCCAAAAATGCCAAGGAGGATCTACTGGAAGGCTATGGAATTGGGGCCGATGACTATCTAACAAAACCCTTTGACACAGAAATTCTGTTATTGAAAATAGCTGCTATTTTTAATCGAATTGAGAATAGTGAAATTCAGTTTGAACAGCAGGAAACATATGAATTTGGGCTGTTTAGTTTTTTACCACTCGATCGTATGCTAAAGCATCCAAAGATGGAAGACTGTAAACTATCACCTAAAGAAGCTGGTTTACTTGAACTTTTGTGCCAATACCAAAACTCAGTCATGCCGCGCGAAATTGCGTTAAAGAAAATCTGGAAAGAAGACAATTACTTTACCAAAAGGAGCATGGATGTTTACATCACCAAATTACGGAAACGTTTGTCTGTTGACTCTAATATCTCCATTGATACTTTTCATCAAAGAGGATTTCAGTTAAGGGTAAATTGAGCTCTATTTTTTCTTCTTGTACTTATCTGCAATAGCCGAGAGCAATTCTGATTTAGCTTCTTTATTGGTTTTCCCTTTCAATTCAGGCATAGTATAAGGAAGTCCATTTTTCTTAGCATACCAGGGACACTCATAAACCGCATCCGAAATTCCAATCACAAAAAGTAAATACGCTCCATTAAAAATAATACAGTAAACTTTGTCTCTCAGCTTATGTTTTCCGAACGAATCACAAACCTCTGTAAATACTTTCGCAATAAAAACAAGCATTGGAATAAGGGCAGCAGCACAAATTCCTAATGGCACCAACATGTGATCCCATGTTGATGGTCCTGGTACCCACATTCCTCCACCATCTTCCAACTCCTGCCAAATTGGAAATAAACCATCAAACTGCTCAAAAAAGATTAAGAAAACAGCTAAAAATATGGTTCCCGGCACTAGAATCCATACCGAATGCCACTTGGGACGTCCTACAATTTCAATAAAAACAATCACATTCCAAACAGGTACTAAAGCTGAAAATCCAGGCTTTCCTGCTTTGGCGTAAAGAGCTATTTGAGAAACAAGACCAATAAAAAGGATAATGATTCCGAGAATGAGCCAACCCGGAGATAAGTGGCTTAGATAATAGAGCATAAGGTTAAGGTGTTGATATCAGGAAATTTACGAAAAAAGATTTTGGTTTAAGTAAAAATACCAAGCAATTCTTCAAGTGCCTATTCTCCCTCCATTACCACCAAGCGTTAAAAGGCCATATTATTTTATTGTTATTTCGTTGAAATAGTCTTTTTGAAAAGATTTTCAACTGATTAATTGGTTATATTTATTCATCAATAAGAATTTAAAACTATAACTATGAGCGAATCAGATATTGTACTATACAGTGTATTAGGTGTTGTTGGATTGGTTCTCATTCTTAAATCAGTTATTCTGGTGAATGAGAAAACCGTTTATGTAATTCAACGATTGGGGAAATTTCAACGAATGGGACATGCCGGTTTTGGTTTAATTCTTCCTTTTATTGATCGTAAAGCAGGTGTAATTAACCTAAGAGTACAACAATTGGATGTAGATGTTGAAACTAAAACACATGATGATGTATTTGTTCACCTCCGAGTATCTGTTCAGTTCCAGGTAATGTCTAACAAACTTTGGGAAGCACATTATGCATTAGATAATCACCGCCACCAAATTGCATCCTACATTTTTGATGATGTAAGAGCCGAGGTGCCTAAGTTGATTTTGGATGATGTCTTTGCTAAAAAAGAAGACATTGCAACGGCTGTTCGTCAAAACTTAGCTGATTCAATGGATGATTATGGTTATTCAATCGTAAAAACCCTAATCACAGATATTGATCCAGATTCGCACGTAAAAGAATCAATGAACCGAATTAATGCTGCTAAACGTGATAAAGAAGCAACAATGGAAGAAGCTGAAGCTTCTAAAATCCGAATTGTAAAAGCTGCTGAGGCCGATGCAGAGTCTAAAAGACTTTCGGGTGAAGGTATTGCTCAACAACGTTTAGAAATTGTTCGCGGTTTTAAAGAATCAGTTGAAGATTTCCAAAAGTCACTCAAGAATATTACACACGAAGAGGTAATGCAATTTGTCCTTTTAACGCAGTATTTTGATACATTGAACAACATTGGATCGAACGGTAAAAACAGTTCTATTCTCATTCCTCATTCGCCAAGTGCAATGGCTGATTTCCAACAACAAATTATCAATGGAACTTTGATTGGAAGTACACTTAAAGATGGAATTGAAAAGGCAAAAGGAGGCAGTATCAGCAACGATGAGTAAAACCATTCACAATTGGCTTTTTAAAGCCCTGCTGGCTTTCAGCTTTTTCTTTTTTTATGGATCTCGAAGCTTCGCTCAATTTCCCAATCCCCAAGAGGATAAAAGTGGAATAAGAGTAATGTTCTATAATGTTGAGAATCTCTTTCATCCTTCAAACGATTCCATCAAAAATGATGATGAATTTACTAAGGAAGGAACACGTTATTGGTCCTATAAGCGTTATAATGATAAATTGGCAAAAGTTGCCAAAACAGCTATAGCTGTCGGAGGTTGGGAGCCACCTGCAGTTATTGGTTTGTGTGAAATAGAAAATATACAATGTCTTAAAGATCTGGTTTATAATTCTCCACTAGAGCGCTTTGGATATGAAATCGTCCATCAAGAATCGGGAGATAACCGAGGAATCGATGTTGCTCTTTTGTATCGCCCCGATCATTTTGAATTGATTAATTATCATGCTCATGTCTTAAAATTTCCAGAAGAAGGTTCACGACCAAGCAGGGACATTCTTTACGTTCAGGGAAAAGTTGGAGATGACACACTACACCTCTATGTTAATCACTGGCCATCTCGTTATGGAGGTCAATTAGCCACAGTTCCCAAGCGAAATTTTGCAGCACAAGTTTTAAGAGCTCAATACGATTCTCTTTTAGCTCAAAATCCAGAAGCTCATATTATTGCCATGGGCGACTTTAATGACCACCCAGATGATGAAAGCATGTTGGACATTTTAAAAGCCAAGAAAGACAGTAGCCAAATGAAAGGTGGTGATTTACTCAACCTAATTTGGCAATATGAATTCAAAAAAGGAACACATAAATACCAGCATGAATGGGGAATTTTAGATCAGTTCATTATTTCTCCAGCCTTAATAAAAGATGCTACTGGCTTAAACACTCCAATTGACAGAGCCATAATTTTTGATGCTGACTTTTTGTTGGAGAGTGAAAAAGATGGAGTTGGAAAAACTCCGAACCGAACCTATATTGGTTTTAAATACCACGGAGGGTACTCCGATCATCTCCCCATTGTTTTAGACGTTTTATTTGAAGAATAAAAAAATCCTGACTGTCAGTGACAATCAGGATTTTTCGTTTTTATTAAGGTCTTTTTAAATATCTCCAGGTCCTCCAACCGTTTTATACTCTTTCTTTTTCGGTTTTAATTTTTCGACAAAGATGATATAAAAATGTTCTTTTTTCTCATTGATAATTTCTTCCGAAATACCGTTCGTAATTGATGGTGGTCTTCCATCCTTGTTATGAAATTCCATGTCCATCAATTCGTAAGTTCCATCTTCATACTGAAGAAAGATAGATACGATTCGGCCATTTTCTACTCTTGCTTTCCCTGCGACGCAAAATGATTCTCCTTCTTCTACAAAGCTTATATACACTTTACGATGCATATCATCTGCAACAGAATATGCTCCTCTTTTTTCAAATGCCGTTCTCCATTCATCCAAACAACCACTAGCCTGGCTATAAACTGCTGAAAACATGAATGTAAAAGCAAGTAATGTAAAGGTTCTTTTCATAAATAATCGTTTAATTGTCCTTAGCGATCTTCCCAAATATACAAGAACTTTAACAAATGGGCAGATATTGGTCTGTACATTTTTGGTACATTTGGTAAAACTTCTTATCGATGAGTAATAATCAAATAGCAGGCCACTTTTTAGAAGCACAAAAAGTTTTAAGTGAATTCATTGAAAATCAAGATAATTTCAAAAAAATACAACAAGCTGGGGATCAAATAATTAGTTCTATTCAAAAAGGTGGAAAAGTTATTTCTTGTGGAAACGGAGGCTCAATGAGCGATGCCATGCATTTTGCAGAAGAGATGACCGGGCGTTTTAGAGAAAACCGTCATCCGCTTCCAGCCATTGCAGTATCGGATCCTACCCACATCAGTTGTATCTCAAACGACTATGGTTACGAATACATTTTTTCTCGTTTTGTAGAAAGTATTGGGAGCAAAGGAGATGTATTATTGGCAATATCAACCAGTGGGAATTCTCAAAATGTGATTAACGCTGTTGAAGCGGCAAAACAAAAAGGGATTTTTGTAGTTGGATTAACTGGAAAAAGTGGAGGTAAATTGGCCGATATAGTTGACCTTGAAATTCGTGCACCAAAAAGTGATTGGGCAGATAGAGTTCAAGAAATCCACATTAAGATCATTCATTCTTTAATTGACTACATCGAATCAAACGCCTGATTAAAAGCTATTTGAAATTTTATTTTAAACTTTTTTAACATTTAGCACAATATTCAATTCTGTACTGCGTTGGATATATTGTATAACCAACCTTAACTAACGCACAACTGTAATGAAAAAACTGCTCCTTTTACTCATGGGGTTCGTGGCTCCCTACCTCTCGCTTGCTCAGGAATCTGCCACAAATGCCGAATCTACCGTGTCCTCTGACGTTGCCTTATGGCAAAATATCTTTAATTGGTCGGTCATTAGTATTTCTATATTGCTTGCTATTTTCCTTCTTCTGGGATTGAGAGAAATTAGACGATCTTTTATTCCAGGCTAAGCTTTAAACTGCAGACAAGATTTTAAGGAGAATGAATACGCTTACTAAATTCTCCAAAATTCGTGGATGATTTGCTTAATCTGATTTGAGTCAGCTTCAACTTTACTCATTTCAGTATTGCTAACACTTTTTCTAATAGAAGAGGATAAGGTGATTTTACCATCCAACTCCAAAAGTTTAATGAATTTTGATGATTGTGTCTCACCTTTAGGCTTAAGATACAGCTCAAAATAAAAGTTTTCTGTTAAATGAGAACTACTATCCACTTCTTCAACTTTTCGGATCACCACTTGCTCTAGACTGTGTTTACCTATCAGTTTTTTAAATGTTCCGAAGCGTTTCTTTCGTAGTTCAGAAGAGGTTATATGCCAAAGCTTATTGGTCGTAATATATTCTCTATAAATACCTGTAATAGCAATCGCTAGCATTAGCAGAGAACCATAGAAAGTTGGAGTTTCGTAAGGCACTTCAAAATCAAGTTCCCATTTTTGGTAAGTGAGATAAGCTAAAAAAGCGGAGAGTCCAACGAATACAAGAATCCAGAAAATAGGCATTCCCCCCTTAGAAGATAGTTTCTTAATGAAAAGATCATTTTCAGAGGTTTTCCATATCCGAAACCGATTAATTTCTATTGTATCTCCAACTTTCACAAAGTTTATTTTCAAATAAATACTCAATGCTGAAAATAAAATTTTATTCCCATTTCCTAAAGATAAGCTTAGCATTTATCAGAGAAACTTAGTATTCGCAAATCATCAGTAGATTATTTTTTAGTCATAATTTTTGATTAATTATTAATCTTTTCATATGTTTGTTTTGTTCAAACAGCAGAACAAGGTAGAAGTAAAAAGATTGTATATGTTAGTAAAAACATACGGTTGCGCTGTTTATGGAATTGAAGCTATTCCTATAACAGTAGAAACAAATATTGATCGTGGAATTAATTTCTTTTTGGTTGGATTACCAGATAATGCGGTCAAAGAAAGTCACAAACGCATCAAAGCAGCATTTGGAAATTCAGGCTATAAATTCCCTGGAAAGGAAATTACCATTAACATGGCTCCCGCCGATATTAAAAAAGAAGGATCAGCTTATGATTTAACCATTGCAGCTGGAATTTTAGCTGCAAGTGGTCAAATTGATTCCTCTAAAATTGGGGAATACATGATTATGGGAGAATTATCTCTGGATGGAGGTATGCAACCCATTCGTGGGGCATTATCCATGGCCATTAAGGCCAAATCAATGGGATTTAAAGGTTTTATTCTGCCTAAATCAAATGCTAAGGAGGTTTCTATCGTAGATGGATTGGATATTTATGGTGTAGAGTCCATTCAAGAAATAGCAGACTTTTTTAATGAAAAAGCCACTCTGCAAAAGGAGTCTTATCTAGTTGACCAATCCAATGAAGGAATATTCCATAAACAATTGGATTTTGCTGATGTAAAAGGACAAGAGAATGTAAAACGAGCATTAGAAATTGCCGCTTGTGGAGGCCATAACATTCTTTTAGTTGGTCCTCCAGGGTCAGGAAAAACCATGTTGGCTAAACGCTTACCCTCCATACTCCCGCCTTTAAGTATTGATGAAGCTTTAGAAACAACAAAAATTCATTCTGTCGCAGGATTAGTGGGAGCCAACAGTGGCTTAATTATGCAAAGGCCCTTCAGGTCTCCTCATCATACCGTTTCGGATGTAGCACTTGTAGGAGGAGGAAGTAATCCTCGACCAGGAGAAATTTCATTGGCACACAATGGAATTTTGTTCCTGGATGAGCTCCCTGAATATAAAAGACAGGTATTGGAGGTAATGCGGCAACCTTTGGAGGATAGAGTAGTTTCTATCTCAAGAGCTAACATGTCTGTTGATTATCCTGCCGGATTTATGTTAGTCGCTTCTATGAACCCCTCTCCATCCGGTAATTTTTACGATCCAAACGACCCTAAGTCTGATCCGGAATATGTGGTAAAACGTTATCTCAATAAAATATCAGGGCCCTTAATGGATAGAATAGATCTTCAAATTGAAGTTCCGGCAGTGAAATTTCAGGAGTTAACTGACGAACGCAAAGGTGAAAAAAGTGAAACTATTCGCCAACGGGTTGTTCAAAGCAGGAAAGTACAGGAGAAGCGCCTTTCAACTTATAAGGGTGTTCATTACAATGCCCAACTGTCCACTCAGTTGATTGAGAAATATTGCCAAATAGATGATACTGGAAAAGCTCTATTGAAAAATGCCATGGAAAAACTTGGCCTATCAGCTCGGTCATATGCCCGGATACTGAAAGTAGCCCGAACCATTGCAGACATGGAACAAGAACAACAAATCAAGCCCCAACATTTGGCAGAGGCTATTCAGTTTAGAAGTTTGGACAAGGAAGGATGGGCGGCTTAAGTGTCTTTTCTGCCTTTATTTTTCTCTTTGTAATACTTCTTGTCAGCAATATAAAGTGTTTTAGAAATGTCGGCATACAAAAGCCCTTGCTCATCAACAAACTTTACTTTTAAATCGAGTAACATGTGCTGTTTTTCAGCCACTTCATCTTTAACTGATTGAATCAATTCATCCGTCAGTAAAAACTGAGCAAAGACCGTCTTTTTTATAGGACGTCGGAAATTAATTTTTGCTGATTTATCCCAAACGATATAATTATCTCCCAATATTTGGATGAGTTGAACCATATAAATGGGATCGACAGCCGCATAAATACTTCCTCCAAAAACGGATCCCACATAATTTTTGGTGCTCCACTTTAAGCCCAACTTTATGTGTACTTCCTGCCAGTTTTTGGAGATGAAACAAATACGTCCTCCCGTTCGTCGATAGGCTGGAAAAAAGTTAAATGTGATTCGCTTTAATTTGCTTTGAAAACTCTCCTCATTTTCTGTCTCAAACTTCTTCATTCTGCTAATACCAGCTTTTAATTTTAAGCTACAATATACCTCAAAAACAGCTTTTATTCTATTATACATAGGGTTTATCCCATTCCAAATCGACCTATTTATACAAACAAATAAAACAACTACTCTGAACATCAAAAAATTCCAATTCTGCTAAGAATTCATCGTGGATAAGTCCTTTTTTAGGCCAAATCTTAGTTGGCACTTTTTTGTATATTTAAGACACAAACCTAATCCTGTAACCAATTAGCTTATGGAAAGAAGAACGATTTTGGTCCCACACGATTTCACCAATGTAGGTGATAACGCGTTGAATTATGCTCTTGAACTTGCTCAAAAAATTCATTCTCATGTGGATATTTTGCACGTTGTCAAGGACTCCAAAAAGATTTCTGCAGCGAAATCGCAATGCGAAAAAATCATCAGTGGTGTTAACGTTCCTGCTGGAATTGAAATTACTCCTCATGTAAAATCAGGATCTATCTTTACCGATATTGCAGCTGTTGCTTCTGAGTTACATGCTACCCTAATCATCATGGGAACACATGGGGCCAAAGGAATGCAAAAGTTGTTTGGAAGTTTTGCTCTAAAAGTAATTACAAGTACACATGTCCCTTTTTTGGTTGTACAGAGCAAGTTCTCAGGAACTGACTTGGGCAAAATAGCGGTTCCATTGGACGAATCACAGGAGAGTTTACAAATTGAACAGGTTGTTTCTGGTTTGGCCGAAATACTTAAATCTGAAGTTCATTTATTGACTGAGAAAAAGATTGACTCCAACCTTAAGTTAAAAACAGCTGTTCACAGTGGATTAATTTCAAAGCAACTGAAAGAGAAAAATATCAGCTATGTGACTGAAATTCTGGCCAAGAAAAAAGGTTATTCAAGCGATATTGTTTCTTATTCAAAATCAAAAGGAATTAACCTTATTGCCTTTGCTTACCACAGTGATAGCTTGTTACCCCAGTTTGACACTTTTGCTCAAAGCCTTATCACCAATAAAGAAGGTGTTCCTGTATTGGTTATTAACTCAAAAGAAGCTGGAAATTATTTCTTCTAGATTTAGCCGTTAAAGAAATCCTTCATTTTACTGAAGAATCCTTGGTCTTTTCCTCCTGGTTTAGGTTGGAAATTCTCAGATTGTCTCAATTTCTCTAATAATTCTTTTTCCTCAGAATTTAACTTCTTAGGTGTCCAAACATTGATGTGTACCAACAAATCACCTGTTCCATAACCATTCAAACTAGGAAGTCCCTTTCCTCTCAATCGAAGCATTTTCCCACTTTGAGTCCCCGACTCTACTTTAATCTTTGCTTTTCCTTCAATTAAAGGCACCTCTAAAGAAGCTCCTAGCGCTGCATCGATAAAACTTATATAAGCTTCATAATGGAGGTTTTCTCCGTCTCTCTGCAATTCTTTACTTCTCTCCTCCTCAATAACAACTAATAAGTCACCTGGAACACCATCAAATGGTCCGGCATTTCCTTTTCCACCAACTTTTAACTGCATTCCTTCTTCTACTCCAGCTGGAATGTTAATTTCCACCACTTCTTCCTGACGCTTTAATCCTTGTGCATCAACTCCTGAAGGACGTTTTTCGATTAATTTTCCTGTTCCCTGACAAGTATGACAGGTTGACTGCGTTTGCATGGCTCCTAGCATGGTTTGAGTCACTCTCATCACTCTCCCTTGCCCGTTACAGGTTCCACAAGTCTTATAGGTTACTCCCTCGGCATTGACCAATTTGTTCACCTTGATCTTTTTCTTCGCTCCAAGGGCCACTTCTTTCAAGTTTAACTTGATCTTGATTCTCAAATCCGAACCACGAGCAACCCTTTGGCCTCCACCTCTTCTGCTTCTTCCACCAAAAGAACTTCCAAAAATATCTCCAAACTGATCAAAGATATCTTCCATGTTCATTCCTCCAAATCCACCAGCTCCACCGCCAGCAGCTCCACTCACTCCCTGATGACCAAAACGATCATATCGAGCTCGCTTATCAGCATCACTCAATATCTCGTAAGCCTCGGCAGCTTCTTTGAACTTTTCCTCAGCACTTTTATCATCCGGATTTTTGTCGGGATGATATTTTAAAGCAATTTTTCGATAGGCTTTTTTAATATCCTTCTCCGAAGCATTGCGATCAACACCTAATATGTCGTAAAAATCTCTTTTCTGGCTCATGCTATAATTTCTCTATTGTCCTACAACTACTTTAGCGTAGCGGAGAGGTTTTCCATTTAGATTATAACCTCTTTCAATGACATCCATTACTTTTCCTTTGTCCTCATCTGACTGAGCTGGAATGTTCGTAATAGCTTCATGTTTTTCAGGATCAAAAACTTCTCCTTTTGCATCCATACTCTCCAAACCTTTAGCTTGAAGAATGTTATTTAACTTATGGTGAATGAGTTTAAATCCTTCCTTGATATTATCAATATCATCTGCCTTTTCATTGTTCGCAATGGCCCGCTCAAAGTCATCTAAAACAGCCAACAATTCTTTCATGATTCCCGCAGATGCTGAACCAATGATGTCTGCTTTTTCTTTGATTGTTCTCTTACGGAAATTGTCAAAATCCGAATATAAGCGAACGTATTTATCTTTCAATTCGGCGTACTCATCCTCAATCGTTTTCTCCGTTGTTGCTTCCTCTTGTGTTTCTGCCGTTTCCTCCTGATTCTCTACAGTCTCTTCCGTTGTTTGTTGTTCGTTCTGAACATCTACGTTTTCTTCTGCTTCTTTTTTCTTTCTAGCCATTGAATCTGTATTTTGAAACTATTTGTCAAAAACGCTGCCAATAGCAACATTAAGACATTGTGTCATTTTTTTAGTTCTTATTTATGATTTTGCTGTCAGATTGAGCTACTTTTTGTCAGAATCACTATCAGTTTGGATTCCCCTTGACTTAACATAAGTTGTAATACTCATGATGAATAAGCCAATTGCCAAAAAGAGCGGAACCCGCCCCAATAAATCACCATATCGCACATAAAAAGTTAGCTCTTCGTTGCGATTTAAGGTTCCTTTTAAAGCTCCCTCCGTATCCCAGGGTAAGGATTGTAATATTTCTCCTCTTTGGTTAATTAAACACGAAATTCCGGTATTGGCAGATCGCACAACCGAACGTCTGTTTTCAATAGCTCTGATTTGGGCAAACGAACAATGTTGCTTATGTCCTGCCGTATTACCATACCAACCGTCATTAGTAATAATACACAGAATATCCGTTCCTCTTCGAGTAAAATAAGTTGCAAATTCTCCATACACCGACTCATAGCAAATTAATGGACTAAACTTAAGTCCACTCGCCTCCATATTTTTAATTGGTGACCCAGGGCCAATAACACCAGAAGTCCCTCCTAACTCAACTGAATATTCTTTCAAAAAAGGAAGCCAGCCAATAAAAGGCACTTTTTCACCTCCTAAAACAGGCTTGTCTTTATGATAGAACTGCGTTGGTTTGTTCGGTTCAATTAAAAGTGTCGTATTATAATTTTCGTAGTACATTCCTTTCCACGGAACAGAAGCTACCGAATTTTCTTTATCAAAAAAGCGGTTGGTTGAAGCTCCAATCATAATTGGGACATTGTCTTTTAGAGACAAAAATGTCTTGATGTCAATAATAGCCTGCTGGTCATCTAAAATATCATCTCCTATTGCATCCGGCTTATTTTCGAGGATTGGATAAGCAATTGCTGTCTCTGGAAAGACCACCAAATCAGTTTCTGCATCCATTTTTTCACTGGCCAAACCAAACATTTTGGTGAACTGAACACTTTGTGGAAGAACAAACTTCTCAGTATTTGAATCAATATTAGGTTGAACACAAACTACATCTACCGGATCATCCTTTTCCTCATAACCATAAAACATCAACAAAGACGAAGCTATTGGGATAATAAATCCAGCAGCAATCATAACGAGATTCGGAGTTTGAATTTTAAAACTCTCCTTTTTCAACCATACATTACGAATGGTGATATAGATGAAAACATTGACAAATAATATCCAAAAAGTCCCCCCTAAAACTCCTGAATATTCATACCACTGAATGAGTTTAGGAGAGGTTGCAAATATGTGTCCAAAATTAAGCCAAGGCCATGAAATTTCACCATAATAATGTCCATATTCAAAGGACAACCACAGCATCATAAAAGCCAAGAGTCCCTTACCCTCTCCAACTTGTCGACTTATGAATCCTGTTAAAAACAAAGGAACTGTCATCATCAATGAATTGGTCAAAACCGCCATATACATTCCTGCAGGTGAAGCATTATAAATCCACCAGGTAGCAATGACATTGTAAATCAAGAAAAACAGATAGTTTAATCCGAATCGTTTCCAAAAACGAAACTTTACATCCCCGTTCAATTCAAAATTGATGAATAAAAGTGGTACCAGCCCAATAAAAGCTAAAGGGAAAATTCCTCCTGTAAAAGGGAAACTCAGTCCCATCATACATCCACCAAGGATAGAGAGGGACAAAAGATGAACCATTTTGATTCGCATACACAAATGTACTTCTTTTGCTTACAAACAACTATTCATTTGACCTAAAATACCTTTAATAGGGAAACTGGGCAAAATTATTATATATTTGATTTACGCAACCCACCGATTTTTAACCTGATAGGTTTTTTCGGACATAAAATTAACCCAAATGCCACGAAATAAAAGACTCCATTTTAAAGATTTGGATGCTTTGCGTTTTTTTGGTTTCATACCAATTTTTGTCTATTGTTTTTTAAAACTATTAACGTTTGATAAAGAGGGCATTACCTACGAGATAGCCAATGCTATTGAGTTTATCACTAAAAACTGTCTGGATTTCTTTTTCTTTTTATCCTCATTTTTAATCAGCTCACATATTTTGAGAGAGGTTAAATACCGCAAGAAATTTTCTTTTAAAAATTACATTATTCGGCGATTTTTAAGAGTTTCTACCGTTCTGGTTTTAGCACTACTTTTTATCTTTTTGCTACATCCCTGGTTAATTGAAAAACTAAAACTACAAGCCATTTCCATTCCCGAAGGGTGGAGTTATGTGATGCTTTTACCCAATTATTTTTATGATGCCAGAATAGAACAATATGTTTACCTCATTGTAGTGTGGGCAGTTTTTATGTTTATTCAGTTTTATTTTGTGTGGGGACTTTTACTTTATTTTTTGGTGAAGTATTTAAAGTACGTCAGTTTTGCTGTTATTGGAATTGGAATTGTTGCCCGTATTGTTCATTTGCAGATGGATGTGCCATGGGAATTTGATACTTTGAGCTATGGAGTTGCGATTGGTATTGGAGGTTTAGCAGCTCTTTTGGTTCGTCAAGAACATTGGTCAGTTCAAAAAATAAAAGGACTTTCCAAGAACATTATTTGGGTCATTTATATTTCTGGAATACTATTTTTGCTGTTAGCTTACTACCTAAGTTATGATAACCTCTTAACAGCCTTTGTACCCATAATAAGCTGTGCATTTTTTGCATTTTTGGTAATTGAGCAGACATACGCCAAAAATTCCATTTATAAATTCAGGAATAATAAACTGATTAGCCACCTTGGTAAGATTAGCTATGGGATGATTATTTATCAAGGGATCATCAATGTCCTAGTGATGACAGCCATTGGCTCACTAGATTTTGATTTGAGATCGGACCTGGTGAAGATTGTATTTTTCCTAATTAGTTTTATCCTAACCTGGATTGTGGCCGACCTGAGTTACAACATGATTGAAAAACCACTTTTAATCTTTAGAAAAGAATTTAAAAAAGTGTAGTTAAGCCTGAATGGCGTCCAATTCCATACTGCTATCTTCCCAATTTTTCATCGCTTCTTCGAGAGATGTTTGAGCCTCATTAAAATCGGTAAGAGCTTTGTTGTAGGCATTAGTATCATCAAAAGGAGTTGTTTCAAGCAAAGCTGTTTTTTCCTTTAGATTTTCCTCTAATTCGCCAATTTTATTTTCCAGATTTTTAACTCTACTCTCCAATTTTCGGATTCTAGCACGTGTTTCTTTATCGTTTTGGAAATTCGATTTCTCGGCTGATTTTTCTTTCTTCTCAACGATCTTTTTTTGCACATCTGCATTGTTCGACATTCCATCAAACTTAATTCGATCCAAAAACTCGTTTACTCCAAAATAATGTTCTCTGACTTTTCCATCCTGAATTTCCCATATTTTGTTCGAGAATCCATCCAGAAAATCCCTGTCGTGAGATACCAGTAACAAAGTCCCTTCGTACGAATTAAGTGCTTCTTTAAGAATATCTTTACTTTGAATGTCCAGGTGATTCGTAGGCTCATCCATGATCAGGAAATTGAAATCCTGAAATAGTAGACGGCATATTGCCAAACGCGTTCTTTCTCCTCCCGAAAGTACTTTTACCTTTTTATCAATGTCATCTCCACCAAAGAGGAAAGCACCTAAAATAGTCCTAATTTCTTTTCTCTTTTCTCCAACCGCAATATCATCAATAGTTTCAAAAACAGACTTTTCAGGATTAAGTCTTTCCGCCGAATCCTGAGCAAAGTATCCAATTTTGACATTGTGTCCAAACTCAATTTCACCTTCATAAGTCACCTCCTCGGTTATACATTTCACCAAAGTAGACTTTCCAACTCCATTTGGACCTAGCAATGCAATTTTATCTCCTCTTGACATCAAGGATTCCAGTCCTTCGAAAATCTGTTTTTCCCCATAAAACTGAGTCAGCTTTCGAATATCAAGTACCCTTTTTCCAGATGGACTTTCAACTTCAAAACGTAGATTAAAAGCTTGTCTTTCGATAGAATCGATTTCAATTCGTTCTACCTTATCCAACTTTTTAATCAAACTCTGCGCAAAAGCCGCTTTATTAGCTTTAGCTCGGTATTTATTAATTAAATCCTCAGTTCGCTTTATTTCCCTATCCTGATTCTTTTTTGCCTGTAAAGTTCTTTCCATCTCCTCAGCATGCAGAACTAAATATTTGGAATAATTGCATTTATAATCGTACAATCGTTGATTTGCAATTTCGATGGTACGATTTGTCACATTGTCTAAAAATCGCTTATCATGAGAGATTAAAACCAAGCCTCCTTTAAACTGTTGAAGGTAATTCTCCAACCATTGAATAGAAACAATATCCAGGTGATTGGTCGGCTCATCAATCAGTAGTAAGTCAGGATTATTCACTAGTAAACGAGCCAATTCTGCCCTCATTTGCCATCCTCCACTAAAAGTTCCTATCAAATTGTCAAACTCTTCCTGCTTAAAACCAAGCCCCTTTAAAACACTTTCAATCTTCTCAGCAAAAGAATGAGCATCCATAACCGTTAAACGATCATTGATGTTACTCACCTCTTCTATCAAAGCTGAATATTCCTCCGACTCGTAATCCGTTCGTTCCGTCAACTGCGCATTAACATAATCCAGCCTTTCCTGCAATTGTGTTATTTCTTCATTTGATTTTTCGAGATATTCCCGAACGGAGATGTCCTTTTCAATCTCAATATCTTGGGTCAGGTACCCAACAGATATATTTTTCTCTGAACTTACCGATCCTTCGGTAGGAGTAATTTGTCTGGAAATAATTCCCAATAAAGTTGATTTTCCAACTCCATTTTTTCCCGTCAAACCAATTTTATCCCCCCGATCAATAAAGAGCGATATATTCTTGTACAAAACACCTCGCGGTAAATGATATGAAAGTTCGTTCAGTCTTAGCATTGCCGTAAAGTTAGTTGTTTCCTCAGATTCTAAAAAAAGAGAGATAGAAAATTCTACCTCTCTTCCTTTTATTTCTCAAAATTTCATTTATCGAACCTCAAAAACCAATGCTGTTTTATATGTATTTCCTGAAGGATTTTTGTATTTCATGATCATCGTGACCTGCTTTCCTCTGGATTGATCAATAACCTTTTTTGCATCTTCATCTAAAAATCCGTTGGCATTAATTTTCCCTTTTCTGTTTAAACCATCGGCTTTTACGGTTCCACTAACCAAACGGAATTTAACATCGGTAAGAGTTACAGATTCATCATAACGTACAGAGACTTTGGAATTCTTTTGGGCTTTTGCGTTAGCCAAAGTTGGATTCGCTCCATTTGAAATGCTCCCAAAGTACATTTGCGGTTTAGGTAGCGGTTTCACTTTATATTCAAAACTCCCCAAATTCACTGAACTTCCATCATCTTTGGTTCCTATCACCGAAATCTTCGCCGATCTTACTCCACTTCCTGCTCGAGCTACCCATTGATTACCTCTTTTTGACAAAGAAACGTCACTACTGCTTAATCGTACCTTGTCTGATGCAAAACCAGAAGCCGTTCCTTCCAAAATATTATCATAGTCGCGGTATAGAATTCTCATTTTGGGTTGAGCAATCACCCCCATTGGTTGACCGACATTGTAATCAAATGACCATGGTTTCCAGGAAATACTTCCTCGCTCCTGTACCCCAATTGCACCTTTTACTCTGTGCGGTCCAGGTTCAGTTCCCTCTAAAGCAATTTTCCCTTGCGTCTCTGTCCATCTTTCGGGAAGGGTATCTTCATCCATACCCCAACGAATTTTGTGAATAGCCGTTGTATCAACCGCGGCTACCATCACATTTAAGTCTAACGACTCACCCTGATTAATATAAGAACTGGAGGCAAATGCAGTTGGTTCAATTTTGTTAAACACAAAAATTGGGGCTTTTACCTTAGCCAGCATAAACTCTCCCGCCATGGCCTCCGCATTTTTAACATCCAACTTTAAAGAAGTGAACATGGCCGCTGCTGCCACAATGGGAGCATGATCAAAAGTCACAGAAGCCCATGGCATATCTTTCTCTTCACCATGCGCATGCAATTTTTCTGGGATGGTTAACGAGCGGTAAAACTGGCTGATTGCAGCTGTGTCATCAGGATTTGCCGTTTTCAATGCGTCACTCAAACCTTCTGGATTGTCTGGAGCATTAAACTGATAGCTATTATCTCCGAAAGTGTAAGTTCCCATTAAACCACAAACCATGTTCCGATACTTGTGCATTTTATCCCTAATGGCCAATCCTCGCTCTACCGGCGAAGTTGGATTTCCACCAACGAACATGTTTGTTGGAATATCATAATTATCCATGGATTGGATATCAATAAGAGGTTTTAGCGCCACAATATTTCCTTCTTCATCCTTTTCTGCCACCCAATCCTCACCTTCAGCCTCTTTAATCATTTCATTACTTTCTCCCAGCAAGAAATTGACCATAGCAGCCGTTTCTTTCTTCACCTGAAGTACTTTATCATTCCACTGATTAAACTCCCTTAAATCTCCTTTTTGAGCCAATAATGCGGCTCTTTTAGCTTCAAAAGCGGAATAATTATCTGATGCTTTATCGTTTATAATGTTTACAGACGAATCAAGTTTATCATTCAGTGTTACAAAGGCTGCTACGATTTGTTTAGAGACATTTAATGCCAATAGTGCTGTTAACACTAAATACATCATGCCAATCATTTTCTGTCTTGGGGTTTCTTTTCCTCCTGCCATACTCTTAAATTTTAGGTTTCACAAAACGAAGAACCTATTAGTAACCTTTGCAAGAAGAAGATATTTAGAACCGCTCTTTAAGCTTCTTCATCTATAAAATGACCTTAGATGAAAAAGTAACAAATAATTTTTGGAGACTCAACAAAGGTTAGCTAAGTGCCTTTGCTGTTTAGTACTGGAAATTGCAATTGTCAAGGAATAAATTACTGATCAGACCTATTTCCTATCAATTCCCCAGAGATTGAGAATACTATCTAATCTTTCAACAGAAACAAAACAATCTTGATACGCTGCCTCAACATCGTTAGGATCATTTGAAGAATACAAGGTCACAATCAATTCATCCAGCGTATAATTATAGTTTACAACCATATGCTCATAACTAAGCTCAGGTTCGTATTCCTTTCCATCAGCATTTGCAGTGAGAAAATGAAATCGTCCATAGTACTTATCCCTTTCGATAATTTCTCCTTCAGAACAATAGATGGTTTTATACTCATGCATTACCGTCAACATTCCCGAACCTGACTCATATTCCGGATTACTGTATAACTGCTGGCTACTATCTATCATTGTATTTACATAATGATCTGGATCATCATCCAGAACTTCATCCCCCTCATTCTCCTGAGTTTTATTTTCATTTAAGCCACAAGCACTAAATAGCATACTCATGATAAGAAATAGCATTATT
>JAKSBJ010000187.1 GCA_022361195.1 Flavobacteriales bacterium | reverse complement strand
CTTCTTTTTTTTCAAACCGAATTCCCAAAAGTACATTTGGTTGAATTAGCGGGCTATAACGTACGTTTAGATTCTCAAAAAAACACCTATTGGCAAATGCTCAATCAAGCATTTAAAATCAATGGTGCTATTCAAAAAGAGAATGAATGGCTTAAGCAGTACATCGAATCAAATTCAGTTGATTTTATTATCTCAGATAACCGTTATGGTTTTTATCATGAGGACATTCCATCCATTATCATAACACATCAGCTCAATTTACAGGTACCTTATTTTAAAAGCACCGCAAATCGAGTTATTAAAAAGAAAGTAGAGAAATTCACGACTTGCTGGCTACCGGATACAGATGATAGACGATTGAGTGGCGAATTGTCCAATGTAAGTCTGGAACTACCTGTTTGCTTTATTGGCCCATTAAATCGTTTTGAAGCTGTTAAGGCAAAAATTACCTATGATTATTTGATTATTCTCTCTGGTCCTGAACCCGAACGCTCAAATTTTTTGAATGCTTCTGTGGCTGTAATGAAAAAAAAGATGGCAAGGGCTGCTTTTGTGGGAGCCGAGGTTGCCGGATTTGACTCATTCAAAGATTTGTCGACGAAAGAGCTACAGAAATTGATAGCTCAAAGCGACTGCGTTTATTCGCGTGCGGGTTATACTACTATAATGGAAATGGTAAGCTTAAATAAAAAAGCGCTGCTCATTCCAACCATTGGTCAGTATGAGCAGCAGTATTTGTCATCATACATAAAGCATGATACAGTTAAGTTTATTGAATTATTAAAATGATTGAATTTTACCACTTAGGTATTGCTCATTGATTATGATTGAGCTGTCCGATTTCCAGTGGATCAAAAATTCGTTATCCCTTTCAGATGTCGATAATTTCTCAAATCCGTTTTTAGGCCACTTATTGGGTCTCTTTTCATTCTTGATTTGAAAAACATTATTCCATTCAGGTCGAAGCATGTTCATGTAATCGATTCCAAGCATAAGTGGGTTAGGGTTCAAAGGAGTAAAAACATACATTGAATTAGTCGGTAAAAATCTAAGTTTATGATCTCCGTAAGCTGTCGTTAGATTCATGAGTAATGCAGGGTAAGTGATTCCATCCAAAGTGAAATGAAATTTTTCCACTACCTCAAACTTTGTTTGTCCTTTAGATTGTAATGTCCAGCTATCTCCGGGAACCATTGCGAATTTCATTAGAATTTCTGGGTTTGTATCACTCTCGTCGGCATATTTTAAGGCTAATTGTTTATTAGGGTCATATCGGTATAGTTCACCTGTTGGAGCCCAAGAGACTTCTTCATCCCATTTTTCATGGTTCTCGATTGTATATCCCCCATCGGAGTGCTCGTCAATAGATAAACTAACGTGCCATTTTTTTTCGATTGGATAAAATACTTTTTCACCGGATTTGTAGCCCTCTCCGAGTCGGAAATCAATATTCCACGAATATTCAGAAGTAAATCCTTGATAACTGCATCCGCGATAATTGCCATATAAAAGTTCATGATCACTAAAGCTAATTTCACTTGCAGTCATTTCCGGGATGATTAGTTCAGGAATTGAAACAGTAGGGATTTCTAGGGGTTGTTCTTCTTTCTTACAGGATGATATAAGAATAATAGAGCTAATTAAAAGGAGAGTGGTTGTTGATTTCATTTCAGTTTTGTTTTAAAACAGAAACGAAATCTTTTTCAAGATATTGTTTTATAATAGATTAGGGGGCTGCCTTAGCCTCCACAATCACATCCTAAATCAAACTCAATTTTAACCCATGGAAGCTTTTCCTGCCACTTTTGCTGAAATTCATTGGTAAAGTTCATTCCCCGTAAATCCAGAGAGCGTAAGTTCCGAAGTTGAGTTAAACTCTCAGGTAAATAATCAATAGGATTAAACCAGGCATCCAGTTCAATTAAATCACTCATATTTCCAATGCAATCGGGTAATGAATCAATCTTGTTTTTGCTGATGTACAAACGACGAAGCGATGGAACTTTACACAAGGCTTCTGGAAAATTTTCCAGTTTGTTTTTAGAAATGTCTAAAATGCGTAAATCTTCAAAATAGAAGTTGTCAGGTAAGGAAGTCAATCGATTTTTTTCCAGATGCAGTTCCCTTAAATTTTTAAAGGTCATTACTGCTTGAGGTAAGCTATCCAGTTTCTGTTTGCTTAAATCCAATCGATAAACCGAATCTGCAGGTGCAGCTAAGGCTTCTTCCAAAGATGTATAAAGCTTATTCTTTTGACCAAAAGCATCAATGGACAGGAGTGGAATCAACATCCAAAATAGTACGACAACTTTCCTCATCTTTTTTTAATTGAGCTTTTAATTCATCCAGCGAAGCAAATTCAACCTCTTCTCTTATCCGATTAATGAAAAACAATTCTAACTCTTCTCCATAAATGCGTTGATCAAAGTTAAAAATGTGTAATTCAATTCTTCGCTCTCCACTAGATGTAACAGTTGGACGATAGCCTATGTTACACATCCCCGAATAAATCTTGCCAGCAATCTTAGCTTTAACAGCATAAACGCCTTTTTCAGGAATGAGTTGGTGCGGACCCTTTGGGTCTATATTGGCCGTAGGAAAACCAATTTGTGATCCAATTTGATTTCCTTGTACAACTGTGCCTTCAAATCCAAAACTTCTACCTAAATATTCGTTGGCCGTTAAAATATCACCTTCCAAAATAGCATTTCTAATTTTGGTTGAGCTAATACTTTTCTCTTCCACTCGCAAGGCAGGAATTTCTTTCACCTCAAAATCATAAACATGTCCCAATTCTTCTAAAAGCTGAATTGAACCCTCACGATTTCTTCCAAAATGATGGTTGTAACCAATGGTCATCATTTTAACCGAAAGTTGGTTGACCATAATGTCCCGAATAAATTCTGTGGCAGGTGTTCGGGAAAACTCTTTGGTGAATGGATACAGGATTAAATTGTCCAAACCAAAACGATCTAGCATCTCAATTCTTTTTTCGATGGTTTGAATTAAAGATAAATTATGATCATCGGGATGAAGTACCATTCGAGGATGTGGAAAAAAAGTGAATAACACAGTTTCTCCTTCGTGTCTATCTGCTCCTTCCTTTAAAAACCGTAGTATTTTCTGATGTCCCAGGTGAACGCCATCAAAGGTTCCCAGGGTTAAAACCGGGTTTTTTATCTTCGGAAATTCCTTGTCAATTTCGTAAACTTTCAACTCAGTTGTTTAGGCTGTTTATAAATTGTTGATCAAAGTTATGTAAAAAACTGTCCATAATTTGCCCCCAAAGAATAAAAAAGCAATAAATTTGCACCGCAAATTAAAGATTCATACACAAAATTTTAGATAATGTCTGAAGTAAAAGGTAAAGTTTCTCAAGTAATTGGACCGGTAATTGACGTTACATTTGATAAAGGAACAGAGCTTCCTAAGATCATGGATGCTCTTGAAGTAAAGAAAGAGGATGGTACAATTGTCGTTCTTGAGGTGCAATCTCACATTGGAGATGACTCAATTAGATCAATCGCAATGGATTCATCTGATGGATTTACAAGAGGAATGGAAGTAGTGGCAACTGGGAACCCTATCCTAATGCCAAAAGGGGAAGCCGTTAAAGGGCGTCTTTTTAATGTAATTGGTGATACCATTGACGGAATTGGTACTCTAGATAAAACTGGTGGACTTCCAATTCACCGTGAAGCACCTAAATTTGAGGATCTTTCTACTTCAACAGAGGTACTTTTTACAGGAATTAAAGTAATCGACTTGATTGAGCCTTATGCAAAAGGAGGTAAAATTGGATTGTTCGGTGGTGCCGGTGTAGGTAAAACTGTATTGATTCAGGAGTTGATTAACAATATTGCAAAAGCTTATTCAGGATTATCTGTATTTGCTGGTGTAGGTGAAAGAACTCGTGAAGGAAATGACCTTTTGAGAGAGATGTTGGAATCTGGAATTATTACTTACGGTGATGATTTCATGCATGATATGGAGAAAGGTGGATGGGATCTTTCTAAAGTTGATGTTGAGAAAATGAAAGATTCTAAAGCAACTTTCGTTTTCGGACAAATGAATGAGCCTCCAGGAGCAAGAGCGCGTGTTGCTCTTTCTGGATTAACATTAGCTGAGTACTATAGAGATGGAGAAGGTGATGGTAAAGGAAACGATATCCTTTTCTTCGTTGATAACATCTTTAGATTTACACAGGCAGGTTCTGAGGTGTCAGCACTTCTTGGACGTATGCCTTCAGCGGTAGGATATCAGCCTACATTGGCCACTGAGATGGGGGCAATGCAGGAGCGTATTACTTCAACAACAAACGGATCAATTACTTCGGTACAAGCGGTATATGTACCTGCGGATGACTTGACTGACCCGGCTCCGGCAACAACATTTGCCCACTTGGATGCAACTACAGTACTTTCAAGAAAGATTGCTGAGTTAGGAATTTATCCTGCGGTAGACCCATTGGATTCTACTTCAAGAATTTTGACTCCGGAAATCGTTGGTGCTGATCATTACGATTGTGCTCAAAGAGTTAAATTAACTCTTCAGAGATATAAAGAACTTCAGGATATCATCGCCATCTTAGGTATGGATGAGCTTTCTGAAGAGGATAAATTGATTGTACACAGAGCAAGACGTGTTCAACGTTTCCTTTCTCAACCGTTCCACGTAGCTGAGCAGTTTACAGGTTTAGCTGGGGTATTGGTTGATATTAAAGAAACAATCAAAGGCTTCAACATGATTATGGATGGTGAAGTAGATAAATATCCTGAAGCTGCATTCAACCTTAAAGGTAGTATCGAAGAGGTGATTGAAGCAGGAGAAAAAATGTTAGCTGAAAACTAAAAGACTAATTCAATGTTTTTAGAAGTTATTACACCCGATGAAACCCTTTTTAAAGGGAACGTAAGTTCAATTGTTTTACCAGGACTTGATGGTTCATTTGGAATTTTAGATAGCCATGCTCCTTTAGTATCTGCACTTAAAAAGGGTACAGTGAAAATTGAGCAAAACTTGGGAGAAAATAAACCAGATATCGTCGGAGATTACGAAGGAAAACTGAATAAAGAACATAAAGACGACGCTGAATTTACTTTTGAGATAGGTGGTGGAGTTATTGAGGTGAAAGAGAACAAGGTAATTGTTTTAGCCGAGTAAAAATAATTAGCAAAAGAATGATTAATGGGAATCTTAGGATTCCCATTTTTCGTTTTCAAAGCAAGAATTTAAAAGCCGAAAATGAACCGCTTTGGAGCTGTTAAGCTTTGTTAATAAAGACAATTTAGAGGGGCTTTAGACGTTTAGTTTTTATTGCTCTTTGGAAAAAAATCATGCAAATTTGCGTTGACCTTGATTATGAGTATCAAAGATCGTTTAGATAAAAATAATATTCCAAAACACGTAGCCATCATCATGGATGGTAATGGACGTTGGGCGAAAGAGAAAGGCGAGATGCGTCTCTTTGGTCATGCAACGGGTGTGGAAGCTGTTAGAGAAGCTTTAACAGCTGCTTCTGAAATCAAGGTAGATTATTTGACACTTTACGCTTTTTCCACTGAAAATTGGAACAGACCAAAAGAGGAGGTAGATGGTTTAATGGATTTGTTGGTAACAACCATTGCGAATGAAATTGAATCCTTAAACAATAACGATGTACGTTTATTGACCATTGGTAATACGCATGAGTTACCGCCAAAGTGTAAAAAAGAACTAATGAATGCAATGGAACGTACCAAAGAAAATAAAGGTACGACACTTGTTTTGGCACTCAACTATAGTTCTAAATATGAAATTAAGACGGCAATTAAAACCATTGCCGAAAAATATAAAAATGGAGAAATTGAACTGACTGATGTAACCGATCAGTTGGTAGATGAACATCTTTTTACCGCAGGAATTCCTGATCCGGAATTGATGATCAGAACGAGCGGAGAAATTCGTATCAGTAACTTCCTTTTATGGCAAATAGCCTATAGTGAATTGCATTTTACTCCTATTTTTTGGCCGGACTTTAAGAAAGAAGACTTCTATAAAGCCGTCTATGAATACCAAACCAGAGAAAGAAGATTTGGAAAAGTGAGTGAACAATTGAACGGAACATTATGAAAAGTTTAAACATCTTATGGATTACACTTTTTGCCTTCTTCTCTGCCCAGGCAGTGGCTCAGAATGGTTATAAGGGTGGAACAATTGGAGGAGATAATTCCTTCATGAATCCAAAAAAATACACCATTGCGGCTACAAGAATTGATGGTGTACCTTATTATGACCATGATGCTATCCGTCTTATTTCTGGTTTAACACCGGGTAAAACCATTACCATTCCAGGACAGGATATTACTAATGCTATTACCAAATTATGGGATCAGGATTTGTTTTCTGATGTTGAAATTGGAATTGATGGAGAGCCAAAACCAAATGGTGACATCTTCTTATACATCAAATTGGAAGGGAGACCTAAGTTGTCTAAATTCTCTTTTGGGAAAGAGGTTTCTAAAGGAGAGGCAGATAAAATTCGAGACATCATCAACTTATACTCAGGTAAAACAATTACGGAATCGTTAGAAATGAATACCGAAAATTTGGTGAGAGGTTTCTATCAGGATAAAGGATTTTTAAGATGTAAAGTAGATATCGTTCAAGAGGTAGATACGACACAGTTTAATTCCAGAATTTTCCGAATTGATGTTAAAAAGGGAAATAAGGTTAAGATTAAACACATCAATTTCTATGATAATGAGGTAACCGAATTTGAAAAAGGAACGTCGAAGTTTGAGAAGGTCAAAATCAATTTTACAACCTCTGATGGAGGTTTGAGAAGATCGATGAAAGATACCAAACAACGTGGTATTGCCCGAATCTTTAGTCGATCTAAATTCAACCAATCTGCCTACGACAGAGACAAATTGGCTGTAGTTGACAAATTCAATGCAATTGGTTTGAGAGATGCCATTATTGTCAAAGATTCAATTTATGAAATTGATGATAAAAACATTGGAATTGATATTTATATCGAACAAGGTGATCGTTATTATTTTGGCGATGTTACCTGGGTTGGGAATTCAAAATACCGCTCAGGACAATTAGATACACTTTTGGGAATTCAAAAAGGTGACGTTTACGATAAATCACTTTTAGAGCAGCGTTTATACATGAGTCCTGATGGACGTGATGTAACCTCTCTTTACATGGATAGAGGTCACTTATTCTTTCAAATCAACCCAGTTGAGATGAACATTGACGAGCACAATCATATCAATTATGAAATGCGGATCAATGAAGGAAAAGAGGCAATTGTAGGAGATATTATCATTCAAGGAAATACGAAAACAAATGACCACGTAATTTTAAGAGAAATTCGTACAAAACCGGGTGAGTTGTTTAACCGAAATGATATCATTCGTACACAAAGAGAGTTGGCTAATTTGGGATATTTTGATCCAGAACAGTTTGGGGTGCAGCCGCTTCCAAATCCAGCTGACGGAACTGTAGATATCGTATATACGGTAGTGGAGAAATCATCCGATCAAATTGAGCTTTCTGGTGGATTTGGTAACGGACGTTTGATTGGAACATTAGGACTTTCATTCAACAACTTCTCCACCAAAAACTTCTTCAAAAAGGGAGCTTGGCAGCCATTACCTGCGGGAGATGGGCAGCGACTAAGTTTAAGAGGTCAAACTTATGGTAGAGGATACCAATCATATAACTTATCATTTACAGAGCCTTGGTTAGGAGGAAAAAAACCTACTTCATTAACGGTATTTAGTTCGTACTCTTTAATTACGAATAGTTTGGAGAGAGACAATCCTAATTACAGTCAAACTTCTATTACTTCGATTGGTGTTGGATTAGGGTCACGATTAAAATGGCCAGATGATTTCTTCCAAATCTATGGTGAGTTCAACTACCAGTATTATGATTTGAAACAATCACAGTTCTTCATTTTCTCAGATGGTTATTCAAACAACATTTCCTTGAAGGGAGTTTTGAGTAGAAATTCAATTGACCAGCCAATCTACCCTAAAAATGGATCAAAGTTTACCTTAACTGCAAAAGCAACTTTACCTTATTCATGGTTTGATGGATATGCTGATGAAGATTACGCAGATCTTAGTCAACAAGAACTTTACAAATATGCTGAGTATTATAAGATCAAATTCACCGGTGAATGGTTTACACCGATTAGCCGTGATCAAAAATTGGTATTGCATCCAAAATTCGGATTCGGATTCTTAGGAGCATACAACTCAGCAAAAGGATTTTCTCCGTTTGAGAGATTCTATCTTGGAGGTTCTGGTTTGAACGGAACATGGCAGTTTGACGGTAGAGAAATTATTTCTCTAAGAGGTTATGCAGGTCAAACACCGGTTTCACCAACAACAGGTGGTACGGTAATTGCAAAATATTCAATGGAGTTAAGATATCCGCTTTCACTAAATCCACAGGCAACCATTTACGGATTGGCATTTGCTGAGGCAGGAAACACCTATGAAGGTTTCTCAAAGTTTGATCCGTTTAACGTAAAACGATCGGCCGGATTTGGAGCAAGAGTATTTTTACCAATGTTTGGAATGTTGGGGGTTGACTTTGCCTGGGGATTCGATCCTTTGGATCCGGGAGCATCAGGAGTTAATGATCCGGATGCCAATCCTGGTGCAAGTTCTAAAGGATATACCTTTGGATTCTTCCCAATTATTGGTATGAATATTGGGGATTTGTAAAAATGTGTAGCGGATTATACGATTATCGGGACTTTTCAGTTTATAAGGAAACTATTGGATCAGTTCAAATTATTAATGTTAAATTCGCACCCGATTCCGATTCATGATCGGAAACATTAGGGTGAAAACCAGACTATGAAAAAGTTCGTATTTGCTTTTCTTTTTTTGATGACAATGGCCAATTGGGCCACTGCACAACGATATGCCTATGTTGATACCCAATATATTTTGGATCAAATGCCAGAATATGCTGCAGCTCAGGAATCCCTCAATAAATTCTCAGAGCAGTGGATATTGGAAATTGAGTCAGCTTTTAGCAACGTTGAAAGGAAAAAAGAAGAACTAAGAAATGAAGGTCCGCTTTTACCAGCGGAAATGAAAGAAAGCCGTCAAAAAGAGATTAACGAGCTGGAACAAAAAGCAAAAGAATTACAAAAGCAACGATTTGGCGTGGGAGGAGATCTTTTTGCTAAACGAGAAGAATTAATTAAACCAATCCAGGACAGAGTTTTTGAGGCCATTCAACAAATTGCGGCTGACCGTAACTATGCATTTGTTTTTGACAAAGCCAATCAATCTAATTTGCTCTATGCCGATCCTAAATTTGATATGAGTGATCAGGTACTCCGAAAAATGGGCATCAAAGTTGTTAAGAACTAAATAGGAAATTAAAATAAGACTTTAAACACAAGAGAATGAAAAAGGGAATCATCATATTAATGGCAGTATTGTCAATGGGTACATTGACTTTTGCTCAAAAGTTGGCACACGTAGATTATGTTGAAGTAACTGATAGTTTACCTTCTATGCGTTCTGCTAACAAACAGTTAGAAGATTATTATACAGAGCAGGCTCAAATCATTCAGGATATGCAAGAGGCTTTGGAAACTGACTATGCAACTTATTTAGGTCAAAAAGACTCGCTAAATGAGATTTTCATTGAGATGAAGGAGGAGAAGTTTGTAGAGCGTCAGCAAGAAATCGCTTACAAGCAACAAGCTTTAGAGCAAGATTTACAAAAGTTAAATCAGCGTCTATTCCAACCAATTCAGGATCGTTTGACTGCAGCTGTAAAAGTTGTAGCGGATAGACATGGGGTAACTTATGTTTTGGAAGCTAGCCAGATTTTATATGTAGGAGACGGAAAGGATTTGACAGATGAAGTCAAAGCAGAGATGCTGAAAACCGAACCGGAGTCGGACAATTAAAAGAAATAAAAGACTATAAACTAAAGGGCTTTCTAATTAGAAAGCCCTTTTTTATTATTTGCTGGAATCTGTCCATTAAAAAAGGGGATAATTCTACTCAATAAGAACTATCTTTAACCTGATGTCAAACAAACCCATTGGAATATTTGATTCAGGTATCGGAGGACTAACCGTAGCCAAAGCGATTTCGGAGGAGTTACCTCATGAGAATTTAATGTACTTTGGAGATACTGCCCATTTACCTTATGGAGATAAGTCTAAAGACTCCATTAAACTCTATTCTAAGCGTATTTCTGACTTTTTAGTAGGTCGAGGTTGTAAATTGATAGTTATTGCCTGTAACACGGCCTCCGCACATGCTTATGCAGATTTAGCAAAAAGACATCCGGATGTTCCCATTGTCAATGTAATTGATCCTACGGTGAATTATTGTAGCTCTCGTTTTGAGAGTGGAAAAATTGGCATTATTGCCACAAAAGGAACCATCAAATCACGTATTTATCCTCGTAAGATTAAAAAACAGAATCCAGGATTGATTGTTTCTCAACAGGCTACGCCACTTTTGGCCCCAATGATTGAGGAAGGTTTCTTTAATAATAACATTTCCAAAGCCATCATTAGTTCTTATTTATCTGCCAAAAACTTTAAGGACATGAGAGCACTTATTTTGGGTTGTACGCATTATCCGCTCATTAAAAAAGAGGTGAGTGAATGCTTGAGTGAGGTAGAAGTGATTGATTCGGCTTCGGTAGTGGCGACGACAATAAAAGAAGAATTACAAAATCTGAATTTACTTCGAACCAAGGGAGAGTCTGTTAAACAGTTTTTTGTCTCTGATTATACCGATTCGTTTGAAAAAACCTCCAAGCTGTTCTTTGGAGAGAAAATCCAGTTGATAGAAGATAGAATTTGGGATTAATTTTCTTAAATTGATTGTCCAATTTTAAAACTATCAATGATGAACGAAGAAGTATTAGACGCTGAAATGACCAAGGCCGAGAACACTAGCAGTCCTGCTGTAGTTATTGAAAAACATCGGGCCAGTTATTTTTTTACCGGAATTGACAAAGAAACCTTAGCTACAAAGGTTGAAGAATTCCTTTTGGGAAAAGGGTATAAGCTGGAAACGGGGAATAAATTTGCTGGACAGTACGGTAAAGGAAATAAATTAATGCGCGTTTTATTTGGTGCATTTGTTAAACGATTTTGCTGGGGAATTCAAATCGATGAAGTAGGGGATAGAGTCAAATTACGTTTGGCAAAAGATGAAAAAGGATATGTTGGAGGAGTAATTGGTGCTAATCAGGTTAAAAATGAATATGCCTCTATTACAACTTCCTTAAAAAATTGGCATGCGTCTATGCATAGCTAGTCAATTTATCTTTAACTTTACATAAAACTTTAGGGGTGTTCCTTTTTGATAATTATCGAACTGAGAACTGAGAAAAACCCTTTGAACTTGAACCAGGTAATGCTGGCGATAAGGAAAAGTAAACAATTTCAATAGTCGAAATTCGTCCATTTCTCAGTGTGTCCCTATGGCTTAATTTAAAAGAGAAATGAAGGTTTATCTAAACGACCGGGAAATTCAGACGGAAGAGAATCAATCTCTATTTAATTTTTTGCAATCCAATCAATTAACTGATCGGAATGGAATAGCTGTTGCTTTAAACGATATGGTTGTTCCTAAAACCGATTGGGAGCAAAAAATATTAGAAGAGAAAGATCATGTCATGATTATCACCGCAACTGCTGGCGGATAAGATATTTCCTAAATTGTAAGATATTCCACAACCTTTAATAACACAGTATGGCAAAAGAAATCAAAGTTCCAGGCGAGAAGTCAAAAATCACCAGAGATCCGTTTCGGGCTTCTGAAAAGATTTATGTGAATGGTACCATCCATGAAGATGTCAAAGTAGCAATGCGAAAAATTAGCTTGACAGATTCAAAAGCAATGTTTGTAGATGGCGAATTTAAAAAGGCAAAAAATGAGCCTGTCGTCGTTTATGATACATCAGGACCGTTTACAGATCCTAACATCGAAATTGATGTGAAAAAAGGTGTCCCATCCATTCGACAAAAGTGGATTGAGGAAAGAGGAGATGTGGAACAATTGGATGAAATCACATCTGACTTCGGGAAGGAAAGATTGTATAATTCAGATTTGGATCATCTTCGTTTTGAGCATTTGAAAAAGCCTTTGCGAGCTAAAGAAGGAAAAAATGTGACACAAATGCACTATGCTCGAAAGGGAATTATCACTCCTGAAATGGAATACATTGCCATTCGTGAAAATCAAAAATTGCAGGAGATTAAGGAAATTACCAAACAGCATCCGGGTAATTCATTTGGAACTAAGATACCAGATGTGATTACACCTGAGTTTGTTCGGGACGAGGTAGCTGCAGGTCGAGCAATCATTCCAAATAACATCAATCACCCTGAGAGCGAACCAATGATAATTGGTCGAAACTTTTTGGTGAAAATCAATGCTAATATTGGTAACTCAGCTCTTTCATCTTCAATTGAGGAAGAAGTTGAAAAAATGGTTTGGGGAATTCGTTGGGGAGCAGATACAATTATGGATTTGTCAACCGGAAAAAACATTCATGAAACTCGTGAGTGGATTATCCGAAATTCTCCAGTTCCGGTTGGAACAGTGCCAATTTATCAAGCTTTGGAAAAAGTGAATGGAAAGGCAGAGGATTTAACCTGGGAATTGTTTAAAGATACTTTAATTGAGCAAGCTGAGCAAGGTGTAGATTATTTTACCATCCACGCCGGAGTATTGTTACGTTACATTCCAATGACCGCTAAACGTTTAACAGGAATTGTTTCACGTGGTGGATCAATTATGGCAAAATGGTGTTTGGCACATCACAAAGAGAGTTTCCTATATACCCACTTTGAGGAGATTTGTCAGATCATGAAGCAGTATGATGTTGCATTTTCGTTGGGAGATGGACTTCGTCCAGGATCAATTGCCGATGCAAATGATGAAGCCCAATTTGCTGAATT
>JAKSBJ010000320.1 GCA_022361195.1 Flavobacteriales bacterium | reverse complement strand
TGTTTTAGAGCTTTTGTGCCAAGAACGATTTTGACTTCGTAACGATCCTGACCGCTTATTCCCATTCGACCAGACGTTTCAATGAATCCACGTTCTTTTACCTTTTCGTAAGAGAGATAATCTCTATTGACATCTTCATTATAATAAGGCGCCCATGAAATACCATCGCACCAAAATCGCCTTAGTTCTTTATCTTCGCAATTGGCGAAAAGGGTACATAAAGTATATTCCAACTTTCGGCAAAAATCTTCATTAAAGGATGAATTGAAGCTTGGAGTCATGATGTCGTTTAAACAGATGAGCTAAAGTTAGTGTTTGAGAATGAATTTGAACGAAGCTTAAAACCGATACCCAATAGAAAGATGCCCTAACAGGCTCAGATAGGTTTCGCCTTGAAAAAATTCATCGCCATAAGTGTGTCGTTGGGTGTTGTTGAATCGAACTTCCTTACCACGATACAAGCCTGGTGAGGCACCAGCTCCAAGGCAAATTTCCCATACCCAATGCTCCCCAAAAAATCCCTTATAACCTCCCAATACACCCAGGGACGCTTTGTGTATTCGGCTGGAAATCCAACTGTCATTGGTTATGGCATAGCTTGTTTGCTCTGGCGTCCAGGAGTCCATATTTACAACGGTGCTGTAATCTTGCCAATAGCGTAGGTAAGCGCCGTAATAAAGTCCGGTGTTAGGATTTTTTTTGGCCGTGTACCGTTTGAATTTTCCGTTGATGAAAAAGTCGTGCTGCCAATTATCCACCGTAGAATTGATAAACTGATTGGTGGTGTTTTTGAATCGAAAAGATCCCGCAAGCTCTATTCCAATGCGTTCGTTGGCTAGGTATTCAACAGCCAGCCCGGGAGTGTCAAAAATTCCGGAGTAGATTTTTATTTCCACTTGTGCATTGGAAATGCTCAAATGAAATAGAAGCAAAAAGGTAATTAAGTGTCTTTTAGTGAGGGGCATAGCATCACTAAAGGTACGAATTTTTGTTTAGCTGAAATTAGCGGTGCAACAGCTATTCTTTAACCACATTCACCCTGGCCGATTCACCCATAGCTGTTGTAATTTCAAGAATGTACATTCCTGCTGCTCCTGCTATTTCTAAATTTAATTCGGTAGCCGTACCAAAGGATTCAGTCATGATAACTTCACCAAGAGCATTGAATACTTTAAGGTTGATTTCAGAATATACACCTCCAAGATTTACCTTTAGGTCTCCGGCAGTAGGATTAGGATAAACGACAAAGTCGTTTCCAAAACCACTTTCCGCAATTCCAACTGAACTACCTAAACAATCTGTGGTGTCCGAACATTCTCCATTGTCGACAATACATGCATAATTTCCTGCAACAGAAGGTGTGAACGACTGACTTGTTGATCCAACAATTGGAGTATTTCCATTATCACAATCAATCCACTGATAATTATAACCCGTCGCATCAGCCATTAAGGTAGCGGCATCTACTTGCGTAATTCCATTATCAATTGGGGTAAGAATTGCGTTTTGTGTTTGAGTGGTCTCATTCCCACAGTCGTCTGTGTAGGTCCAGGTGATGACGGTCGTTCCCATTTCTGTAATAGGGAAAGAAGCATCCGTTGTTGCAGATACGGTTCCCGAACAATTATCTGTAGCGGTTGGTGCTGCAGGCATTGAAATTGAGCATTCTCCCGTAATATCTGCTAATGCTGTTACATCTGCAACAGGTGCGGTAAGATCATTTATGGTGATTGTTTGCGTCACATTTATGGAGTTACCACTTTCATCTTCAACACTGTAGGTTCTCGTAATAATTTCAGGACAACTACCTCCATCAGATACATCAGACACAAAAGTAACTGTTGGAGTTGCGCTGCAGTTATCAGCCTCATCTGTTACCAAAAGGACATCTGACGCTGGTACATCATCGATACATTCGGCCGTTATTGCAGCTGGATTAGAAGCGGTGGGTGAAATGGTGTCCAGAACAGTTACTACGGCAATACAATCCGAAGAATTACCGTCGTCGTCAGTAGCCGTTAATGTTACGTTATTCGTACCCAAATCTGCACAAGTGAATGTTGTTTGTGATGCTGTTAATGTTACTCCCGAACAGTTGTCGCTTGAACCATCATCCAAGTCAGCTGCAACGATAGAAGCATTTCCACTTCCATCCAGATAAACGTCAATGTTCTGACAAACTGTGGTTGGAGCAGTGTCATCATCTAATAGTACGTCAAAGGTGCAGGTAGAAGTGTTTCCATTTCCATCCGTAGCAGTCATGGTAATTGTGGTATTCACCGAAATTACGGTTCCAGATACTGGTGATTGTGTTAGTGTAACCGCACCACAATCGTCCGTTGCGGTTACTAATGCAGTATAATCAGGTAAAGTGAAAGTGCATGAAGCATCTAATGATTCTGTTTGGTCTCCAGGACAACCAATAACCGGATTTGTAGCATCCAAAACGGTAATATCTACATTAACAACGGTGGTATTTAAAGCGCCATCGGTTATTGTAACCGTATGTGAACCGGCACATAAGCCCGTTTTCGTACTTGATGTACCTCCTCCAGACCAAAGATAACTGAAAGGTCCTGTTCCGCCAACAGGTGCAACAGTAGCAGAGCCTGTACAATCGTCAGCACATGGAACGTTGGTTTGAGCCGTAACAGTACCACTAAATGAAGCCACTCCTTCTAAATTCAAAATATAAACAGCACCTCTCGAAGATCCGCCATCATCATCAAAAGGAGCACCTACTGCCATGTCGGTTTTACCATCGCCATCCAAATCACCAATATTGGCAATACCTCGCCCAAAAAGATCGTAGGAATCAAGTGTAGTTACAAATCCACCCGTAGTTTCACTGATTTTTTGATGACCACTTACGGTTCCATCCGTATCTAAAAACAACGTCCAAACTGATCCTTTTCCAGCTCCGCCATCTCCATCCCAACTTTCTCCAACAGCCAGGTCAATAATTCCATCTCCATCTAAATCTCCCATATTGGCCATACCTCCATCAGCCCAGTATTCATTGGCTCCTAGACTTCCGGTAAATCCACCTGTTGTATTACTAATTTTTTGGTAGGAACTCACCGTACCATTACTATTCAGGAACATAATGTAAACCGCTCCAGAATTGGTTGCACCATCGTCATCCAAATAGGCACCAACTGCAATATCTTCAATTCCGTCACCATCTAAATCTCCTAATCCGGCAACGGCACTTCCTAAATTATCGGTATCAGCTACAACGCCACTAAATCCTCCAAATGTGTCACTAATTTTTTGATGTGAAGCTACTGTTCCGTCAGTGTTCAAAAACAAAATCCAAACGGCCCCTCTTCCGTTTCCTCCATCATCATCTAACAATGCTCCTACAGCGATGTCTTCATTACCATCATCATTTAAATCGCCAATACCCGCCACGGCATAACCAAAACGGTCATTAACATCCAATGTCCCGGTAAATCCACCGTTTGATTCATTAATTTTTTGTTCAGCTTTTACGGTACCATCTGTATTCAAGAATAGAATCCAAACGGCGCCCTGACTTGATCCGTCATCCGAATCTTCCTCCGAACCTACTACAAGATCTACCACTCCGTCATTGTCCAAATCACCAATTGAGGCAACAGAATAACCAAAGTCATCTCCTCCGTCCAAATTTCCGACCATACCTCCAACACCTTCTGTAATTTGTTGCGAAGTACTTACAGTACCGTCGGAATTCATGAACAAAACATAAATTGATCCTCCAACACCTTGTCCGTCTGCTCCAACAACCAAATCTTCTACACCATCACCATCCAGGTCGCCAATTCCAGCAACGGAATTTCCAAATTTGTCACTGTTGGCCATGGTTTCCAGGAAATTTCCCTGAGTATCTGATATTTTTTGTTCTGATAAAACGGTGGCCGTTTGGGCAAAGGAATAGCTGACAAGGCCCATGCAAATGAGTGTAGCAAGTGTTTTCATAGGTTAGTTCTTAATAGATGTCTGCTATTTTATGATTCAATGGTAACCAATGTTTGGCTAAAGACATGATCTTTTTAGTTAAAGAAGCTTCCTTTAGCGACAAGAAGTAACGTTACTAAAGGTAAAAGAATTTGAGTGGAAAACAGGTATTGGATATAGGAAGTTAGAATTTGGTGACTTGGCAGTTGAGAGAAGGTTAGTATTGAGTAGGAGAGTGAATGTGGGTTAAGAAAGGGTTGGCGGTAAATAAAACGACAGTTGAGTTTGGTTTTGGCTCAGGAGTGTTGGATACAAGAAGTTAGAATTTGGTGAATTTACTATCTCAGATAATTGATGAGCCTACTTGCCACCTAAGTGAATTTTTTCCGTCTTGATTTAGTCACAATGCTTAAACTGTCCTTATATCTTGTTTTTCTACTTGGAAAAGTGAGAAAATCTCCAGTATTTATTCTCATAATCCCGGAAGGCAAGTATCCCGTATTCATAATTGAATAGAATCGAATAATCATTTTCTGATCCATAGCTGTCTTGCCTCAATACATCATAAAATGTCCGTCCCAAAACTACCGTACTGTCTATAAGAGTACAAGATGAACTGTATTCGGAAGTTCGGTTATCAACTATACATTGAAATAATGCATGACGTGATATGGTTGTTTTTTTTATATCAAATAATATATATTCTTTTTCTTCCTCATTGGGATAGGATACAGTCCAAAGAAATAACTTATCGCAGAATTTTTTTGGATAAGAGTCAGCGCGATCAGGTTCAGTTTTAAGTTCTAAAAGAAAAGTTAAATCAAGAGAATCGTTAATTAATTCAGTTTCTTTACTTTGTATTGTCCAACTTGGAGGTTCACATTTTTTCAGCTCTTTGTTATAGGTACTCATAGACTCAGTTTTAATGTCATTTTCCTGAATTGTAAAAGCCAATTTATTAGATAGTGAATCAATGAAAATAACCTCTGTTCTTCCTCTGTATGGTATTTTTAAAATACTTGAATCTTTGAGTTCGTAGTGCATTGTTTCGATAACTTCTTGATCATCGGCTTGTG
>JAKSBJ010000361.1 GCA_022361195.1 Flavobacteriales bacterium | reverse complement strand
CATCGGATGGCATTACATTGTTTATAAAACTTGTTGACGCAGTTTTCAATTCTTCAAGACTACTTTCAAGCACCGAATTACTTAAATCTAAAACCAGCAGTGTGTTATTGCTAAAAACTTGCGAGTTGGGTGAAATACGAGCTTGGGATTCTGATGAGGAAATTACATTGAAGCAATCATCATTTCTTCCTTGTTCATATATGGTAAACTGATCCGCAGTTAAACCAGAAATGGGGTTCCCCAAATTATCGGTTACCTTGAATAAAATGGAAACTTTTGCAGGTAATTCAGTTTGTTGTGATTGTATGGAGAGCAATAAATCGTTATCATCAAAACCAAGGCAGTCGTCCGCTTCTTCACCTTGTCCCAACTCACCGTTACCTAAATTAAAATTGACATCATCATCTGAATTTCCGCAGGAGATAAATAGTACTAATCCTATAAATAAGGGAATACACTTAAGCAAAGTTTTCATTTTCATTTTTGTTTAGGGTTCTGCAATAGCAACGTTGAAACAAGCAAGAAATTATCATGCCAAACAAAAAACCTTATAAAGAAAAGTTAAAAGAAGACCTATTCAGGTTAAAGAAAACCCATGCTATTTTAATTTTTATAACTTCAACAAGAGAACGCAAATCAGAAAACAATGCCAACGTATCAAATTAAAGTCAACGGAGAGACAAAATCTGTTGACGTCTCATCAGACACACCCTTACTTTGGGTATTAAGAGATCATTTAAATCTAGTAGGTGCTAAATACGGTTGTGGTGTAGGTCAATGCGGTACTTGTACAGTTCACGTTGATGGAGTTGCCACACGCAGTTGCTTGGTTACCCTAGAACTCATTGCCGGAAAATCAATCACCACTATTGAAGGTTTATCAGAATTTGGGGAACACCCTGTACAACAAGCATGGAAAGAGGTTGATGTACCCCAGTGCGGCTACTGCCAATCAGGGCAGATAATGACGGCTTCCGCTTTTTTAGAAGACAATCCTTCTCCTT
>JAKSBJ010000378.1 GCA_022361195.1 Flavobacteriales bacterium | reverse complement strand
CTTCGAATCCATCACCTCATCCAGCGTTCGGGCCTTTTGCCGTTGGGCATTGGGGTTCAGCGCGCCATTCGCGCTGTTCTTGACAGCCACGGCGGCAAGCTGTTCCGGTTTTGCGCCGTATCTGTGGATGTAACGGTTTGCCAGCAGGGCAAAACTGGTAAATGGGCTGAACCGTGCCCCCATCAGGTCCTGAATACCGGCTGCCACCTTGGGTCCGACCAGCGGCCCCGGTTTATCGACACCAACGGCAATCGCCACATCAACCAGGCCGGACGCTACCTCGATACAAGCCTGACGGAAAGCGGACGAACCGGACGCGGAGGCATTTTCCACCTGCACCATCGATATGCCGCTGGCCCCCAGATGCCGGTACATCAACCGCGACAGCGCGATGGAGGTTGTCGCCGTGCCGGTATAGGCGCTTTCGACATCCTGCCATTCAATCCCGGCATCAACCACCGCCTGGCGGGCCGCAGTCGCACCCAGCTCGGTGTACGGTGTCTGGCTGGCCCGCTGATAGGGGTGCAAACCAACCCCGATGACGGAAACCGGGCGCAGTGATTTCAACGAACGGCTCATTTCACGTCCCCTTCGGCTGTCAGGCTGAAACGCGGCTCGACCATCTCGTCGCCATTTTCATCGACACCGACGGTTTTCCAACTGGCATGAACCGGCGCGCCAATTTCCTGCAGATCAATTTCACTGTCGAACAGCCCCCGGATCAGGGGCCCGTCGGCCAGACGGATTTCGCCGACAGTAAACGGCACCTGCATGTCGTCACCGGCATACACGTGAACGGTCGCAACCGAATCCAGCACCCCGGCAGCGTCAATACCAATCTCCGTCAGGTTATCGGCCGTCGCGCCACAGACTTCACAGCCAATCCCCAATGGCGGGAAGAAGACCGTCGCACAGGCCTGACACCGCGTGCCATTCAGGATCGGCGGGTCAGTTTCTGCACGATACAGACCCGGTTTCGCCGCTACTCGCACGTTTCATCCTCCAACTTAATTGCTTGACGTTCAGCAAGTATATG
>JAKSBJ010000203.1 GCA_022361195.1 Flavobacteriales bacterium | reverse complement strand
TTTCTTCATGAAAGGCGTTATCGTACAAGTCTATTACATTCGTTCTAGAAGTAAGAAGTATCTTTGATTTGGCATGGTCACTTATGAATTCAAACAACTCCTTAATCAATTTATAATTTTTCGATATGCTTCCAAATTTGGCCGATTTTCGATCATTCAGGAACTGAATCGTTTCAAAGTTATCTAGAATTAAAAGTACTTTATTCGTTTTTAATATCTCCTTGACTAAATCGACATAGTAAGTAGACTCCTTTTGGGTTTCTTGTCCTATTTCATACTTATGAGGTTGTATGTATTTGGTTATACACCTGAACAAATATCCTTCATCATCTGAGTTAGCTGAAGAAAAAGAATACCAAATTATGTAAACAAATTCTTTTTGATTCGAAACAAACTTCTCAACGATATAGCGAGCTAAACTTGACTTACCAATACCTCCTACACCAATTAACGAGACTATTTTAGAAATAGAGCTTGAGGTTTTAGTCTCCATCAATAAATTATAAATCTTCTCTGTCTCTGTTATACGTCCAACAAAATTCTTGGGTAATTTATAATGATGTATTCCAACAAACTGAGACCTATTTTCTCTTTCTTCCTTTTTCGCATCGGCCTTTTGAACAAAAGGATATGTTTCTCGAAAATATCTTGAAATATCTTCATTTAAAATATAACTAAAGTCTTCATGATCTTTGAATTCTTTAAATAAAATTTTATTTTCCTCAGTAACCCCTTGTTTCAAACCTAATAATTCAGAATAATCTTTTCCTTCCTGGACTGTTCTTGGACTGAAACCAGTCTTAAAGTATAAAAATATTTTTTTATTTTCGCTTAGCCCGAAATTCAATTCCTCTCGTGTAAACTTTCCAATTCTCGAATAAAATAAGACAATTATAATATCGGATTTATTTAGATGAGGATTTATCGCATCCTGAATTCGTCCTTTACCTGGATAACTTCCTGAGGGAATATTATACTCCCATTTAAAGACATGCAGATGGAGGTGATCAAAGCTTTGACCTAATTTTATAACTATTGCATCAAACTCTTTTCGTTCATCAGCCAGCTCAGATGATGAAGCAATGAAAAGATTAACATCTTCTCTGTTCATAAGCTCATATTTGGGTTAATTTGTAAACTTCCATGCTATGAAAGCACCCCAGTAATTTACTTATTTTCAAACAGATTCAAAATATTATTTCGGTAAGAATTAAAAATATAAGACTTATTTTTCTTTGGTATCGTTCCAGGTTTGATACATGGATTCCTGAGAAGGACGATCAGCTTCAACTTCACGTAAAGGTTCCACTTCTCTAAGCGTATCTCGACAATCTTGAGGAAGTTGTTGATACAAACGAGTACCGGCGGTTTTCCACTTAATCATATCATCACTCACCTCTTTAACAACCTTAGCCGGATTACCAACAGCAATACTTCTTGGTGCAATCTCCATTTTAGCCGGAACAAAACACAAAGCACCAATGATAGACTCTTTACCTATAACAGCATCGTCCATTACTACCGCATTCATTCCAATCAATGAATTCTCTCCTATTTTACCTCCGTGAATAATAGCTCCGTGTCCAATATGTGCCCCTTTCTCTAAACGAACTGTGGTACCCGGAAACATATGAATAGTGCAATTCTCTTGAACATTGCAACCATCTTCAATAATAATTTGTCCCCAATCGCCACGTAAAGCCGCCCCGGGACCAATGTATACATCTTTACCTATAATTACATTTCCCGTTACATTTGCCTGTGGATGAACAAAAGCAGACTCATCGATAACTGGAATAAAGCCGTTAAATTCAAAAATCATGATCTAATCCTGTGATTCCTTAAAGTTACGGGATATTTTCTTTACTCCCAGATAATAATAGAACAAGGTAATCATCATCAAAACATGACTGGCATCTTCTTTATTGAACCAGGGATGTAAATTGATTTTAAGGAGAAAAATAAAAGCCGAAGGCAATAGAATCAAACTTCCGTAAAGAATAAACAAATAGTTTTTGTCTAACTTCTTTTGGTAGTAATAAGCCATAAACCCACCAACAACTACCATTGATAGAGCCGAATTAATTGCTAAAGGCAAAAAAGGTTTCTTTTCATTTGCTGGTAAATCTATGCTGACACAAATCGCCACAAAAATTCCGACTACCACTACGTACTTCCAAAAAGAAATAGATTTTAAAAAACTCACTTTCTTTTTATTTGGATAAACAGACACCATTCCTTGTTCCAAAGCATAGAGTGAAATTGGCGCTAAAATCCATGAAGGGAATTTACCTGCAACTCCCCAGTAATTGAAAAGTGCGTGTCCTAAGCCACCTGAAAAAGTAGCTAACCCAAAGATGATAAAAAACCATCTCCAGTAAATAAAAAAGGGATGAGCTGATTGGATTTTTCGGAGTCGAAAGGCGAAATAAATCGACAATAACCCTAAAACAGAATCAGTAATTAAAGCCATGGGCTCAAGTAAATCAAGCCCAAATAATTCAAATGAGATTTTCTCGAAATCCTGTCCTATCATGGAATACTAAGGGTTATTTCCCTTTATAAACTCCCATGTCACAAAACTTATCCATTCGTTTGTTACAACGATCAACCGGATCCATTGGCATGAGTTTTTCCAAATTCTTCAGGATGGATTTTTTAACATTTTCAAATGTTTCAACTTTGAATCGATGAGCACCTCCAACAGGTTCTTTAATAATCTCATCAACAATCTTAAGTGATTTCATGTCTTTTGAAGTCAACTTAAGTGATTCAGCAGCTTTTTCTTTATAATCCCAACTTCTCCACAAAATGGTAGAACAGTTTTCAGGAGAAATTACTGAGTACCAAGAGTTCTCAAGCATGATTACTTTGTCTCCAACACCAATTCCTAAAGCTCCACCCGAAGCACCTTCACCAATAACGATACAGATTACAGGTACTTTCAAGTTCATCATTTCGTAGATGTTACGAGCAATTGCTTCTCCCTGTCCTCTTTCCTCAGCTTCTAAACCTGGAAATGCACCTGGAGTGTCAATTAATGTAACAATAGGTTTATTGAACTTTTCAGCCAAGCGGAATAAACGAAGTGCTTTTCGATACCCTTCAGGATTTGACATACCAAAGTTTCGGTATTGTCTCATCTTGGTATTAATTCCTTTTTGCTGACCAACAAACATGATTGTTTGTCCTTCAACCACACCAAATCCACCAACCATGGCTTTATCATCTTTTACATTTCTATCACCATGTAATTCGATGAAATTGCCTTGAGTTAGGTGTTCTATATAATCTAATGTATAAGGTCTATCTGGATGTCTCGACAATTGAACTTGTTGCCAGGGAGTAAGGTTTTTAAAGATATTGGTCGTTGTTTCTCTCAACTTTTTCTCAAGATCTTTTACCATTTTGGATGTATCAACACCACTGTTCTCCTCTATTTGACGAGCTTTTTCAATCTCTTCTTCGATTTTCGCAATCGGTTCCTCAAAAGTTAAATAATTTGCCATGCAGGTATTTTAGAGTGCCCAAATTTATAAATTTTTAAATGGAGAGAAAAACGGTGATCTTTATTTTCGAATTATCTTCGTGCAAAAGGATAGATAAATGATCATTTTTCCGGCTTCAAAAATCAACCTCGGATTAAAAATATGTGGCAAAAGACCAGATGGTTACCACGATTTGAAAAGTATTTTTTGTCCGCTTGAACTTTCTGATATCCTTGAAATAATTCCTTCAAATAAATTTGAATTTAGTCAAAGTGGAATTCCAGTTGATGGAGATCAAAAGGACAATATCATCATTAAAGCTTATGAATTACTTAAATCAAAATTTGATTTAGAGCCCGTTAAAATTCATTTGCACAAAGTAGTTCCTTTGGGCGCTGGATTGGGCGGAGGATCTGCGAATGGAACAGCTTGTCTAAAACTACTCAACACTTTATTTGATTTAAAGTTAAGTAAAGAGCAATTATTGAATTTTGCATTAGAATTGGGAAGCGACTGTCCCTTTTTTGTGGAATCTAAATTGGCTTATGTAGAAGGACGAGGTGAACGTTTACGATCTATAGAACACACTTTTTCTAACTTTTACATCAAACTTATTAATCCTGGAATTCATATTTCTACTGCTCAAGCCTTTAAAGGTATTCCAATTAACACAGCTGCCACTTTAAATGAAGCCGTTTTGCAAAAAACAGCCGATTGGAAAAACGAGTTTGTCAACGATTTTGAAAAAACAGTATTTCCACTTCACCCTGAATTGGAATCAATAAAAAAACAACTCTATAGTGAAGGGGCTTTTTATGCATCCTTGAGTGGTACCGGATCTACTGTTTATGGGATTTTTAAAGAAGAACCATCACCATCCTTTCCTCAATACTTTGAGTGGATACATCGATTATAGACTATGGCTGAACCATTAAAAAACATGTTTAATGCCGAGGTAGTTGAAAAACTTACTCAACGCTTATTGGAAGCAGATTCTAAATTCAATTCCAAGGCTTTTTTAAAAGCTGTTTTAAATAAAAATTGGGAATCCCTGGAGCTAAAGGAGCGGGTAGCCCACATTACCGAGCAAATAAACGTACACCTTCCCTACTCTTATGAAGAGCAGTTAAAGGTTTTGGATGAAACCGTAAAACATTTTGGTGGACTCATAGGAATCATTTTCCCAACTTTTGTGGAGAAATATGGTTTGGAGTTCCCCGATTTGTCTTTTGAGGCAATGGAACGATACACTCCTTTTTCGACCAGTGAATTTGCTGTTAGGCCATTTCTAGTAGCAGACCATAATCGTATTAGTCACTTTTATGAATGGGCCAAAAGTGACAACCATCACGTTAGACGTTTAGCTTCGGAAGGATGTCGTCCGTTACTACCATGGGCCATTAAGCTTCATCATTTAGTTGACGATCCATCACCTATTATTCCAATTCTGGAAGAGTTAAAAAATGACCCCGAAGATTATGTTTACCGCTCAGTAGCTAACAATTTGAATGATATTTCAAAAAATCATCCCGACTTAGTGCTGGACCTGGCCGAAAAATGGTATGGACCACATAAAAACACCAATTGGGTTGTTAAACATGCACTTAGAACACTGCTAAAAAAGGGAAATCAAAGAGCGATGATCATTTTTGGATTTGGTAAGATTGACCAATTGAACGTTGAAGAGTTTGCGCTTAAATCCGATAAAAGTGAAATTGGAGGAAAAAACGAATTACAATTGAAATTGGTTAATAAAGGACCAAAAGCCAAGTTTCGATTAGAATATTCAATCGATTACTTGAAAAAGAATGGTTCACACAGCGAAAAAGTGTTCCAGATTAAAGAAACTGAATTGAAGAAAGGTGAAATTGTGGACCTAACTAAGTCACTTGATTTTAAAGATTTGACTACTCGAAAACATTATCCTGGAGCACACTTTATTAATTTAAAGCTAAACGGAAACAAACTTAATAGACTGGAGTTTGAGTTGAAAGAAAAATAACTATTTCCTATAATTAATAGACCAATCTTCTTAACGTTATTTGAACATGAGATTTTTGTTTTTTCTTTCAATTTAAGTGCTTGTAACTTCCTGCAAAAAAGCAAAATTAGTTGGTGCTCAAGGAATTTATGATGGAACGGCTTGTGTCAATAGTAAATTTGATGACGATAGTGAAGGTATTCACACAGATATAGATACTTCTTATCAAGAAGATGTAACTATCATGGCGCAAGACAATGAGCTTTTAATCCACGGGGACCCTGAGTTTAATATTCCTATTGAGGACTTTGTTTATGGACAGGAATACGAATTTGAGAAGACTCAAGAAGGAAGAAAAATTTCGATCTCCATTCTGAAAAAAGAGTTATTCTATAACGAAAAACTATACCAGACAAAAGATGACTGGTCCTACGAAAAAACTATTGAGTTTTACGGTACACAGCGATAATCTAATGATCTCAAAACAACCATAAATTATTCCCAAATTCAAATCCTCTTGCTTCTAAAAAAAGTTGAATTTCGTTTTGCGTATGTTCATCTACCGGCCAATTGGTTAAAATGGCTTTTTTTGCTGGATTTAAATCATAAATAGATTGATATCCTGACTTTTCTTTAAAAGCATAAGACGTAAATAGTATTTCACGCTTCTTAAACACCTCTTCTACCCTTTTAGCTTTGATTCCAGAACCAATTAACTGAATTTCCTCTGTCTTGTCGATCTCCAAATCAACGAACCAATTTGTTTTTAAGTCAAAAAAGGAAGCTTGTTGATAACGATCATTATTTCGTGAAGTTCGTTGCGGATGCTCTCTCCAAAAATGGGTTATGGATGAACATTTCTTAATAAAGTAGCCCGCTTTACACCAATGAAACAGCATATCATAATCCTCAGGGTATTTCCATTTTTCCCACTCAAATTCAGTTTCAAAAAATTGTCGATGAACCATCCAATTTGGAGAGGCCACTGTGCATTCCCGATAAACATGCTTCCAATGATCAAGATCCTGCAAACCATTCAACCATTGCTCATAACGCTTGTATCCTTCTGAAACTTCACCCTCTGAAAAATACTGGACCTTTCCACTTACAACAACTTTCTCATCCATCATTAAAAGAAATTGCTCCAGCTTATCTTTTGGCATTTTATCATCAGCATCCATCCGGCTAATAAATTGCCCTTTAGAAAGACTAAAAGCCTGCCTAAGTGCGGGGATAATACCTTTATCCTTATTCTTCTCCCAATGGATTCGAGAATCGAGTTTAGCATACTGATTCAGAATTTCGATACTATTATCATCCGATTGATCATCAATCGCAATCAATTCCCAATTCGCATGCGTCTGCTGTTGAATAGACTCAAGGCATTCCTCCAGATAAGGAGCAGCGTTTTTAACTGGCATTAGGATGGAAATCATCCCTTTTTCTTTTAATAGGTTGGATAAAGTCCTCTTAATCCCATATCAACCACTGTGTCACCAGCGGAAGGTTCATACAAACCATCCATATTTTGATCTTTCCACTCAAAACTTTGATTGGTAGATAGATTTAAATACACCACAATATCCTCATCCTCATCACCGCTAATGGTTAAAGGTACTGGGAACTCTCCTGTCACAACGCAAGAACCAGCCGGAACAGGTGATGTTGATGCAATAGGATTTGGAACTGTCGTTCCTGGGGCTTGTCCTTCAAAAGTTAATCCTATAGTTTCAAATCCCCAATATCCCTGAAGTTTATTAGCATTTACATTCACGGTTTGTTGATCAATGACATAAGAAGTTAAGTAGGTATTGAAACCAACAAAAGAAGCCAATCTACCTGTATAAGTAACACCGCTTTCCTTAAACTCTATTCCGTAGTTTTGATAAGTTAATGAAACTCGTACCCATTCATACGTTCCGGGTGAAACATCACTTAGTGGAATACTCAAAAAGGTTTCATCATCTCCAGAAATTACTGCTTTGGAAAAATCAACGGCATTAGCTCCTCCAGCTGTGGTCTCCTCCCCCTGATAAACGATTTCTCCATCACCTAAAGCTGTAAGGTGTGAAGGTGCAAACTCAATATAATGTGCACTAATCGATTTAAAATCGGGCGATTGAGCCGAATGTCCCTCTGGCATTTCAGCAGGATTACCAAAATTGTTCAACCGAGGAAGAGTTTCGTCAAATTTGAACTTAAAAATTAACTGAGGATCATCTTCATTTTTGTCTTTCTTGCAGGAAATCAATCCCATCAGACAAATTGAAAAGAAGTAAAAATATTTTGCTTTCATTCTTTTAAACTTATTCTTAATAAAACTATGAAAAAAGCTTAACTTTCGCCACTTGTAATTAAAAATGTCCGAAAAGTATTATTCCAAATTTGATCCTAATTATGACTTCAGTGAAGTTGATAACATCGTTATAGGATCAGGATTAGGAGGTTTAACCACGGCTGTTTTTCTTGCTAAGACCGGACGTAAAGTGGTGGTTTTAGAACAGCATTATGTTCCGGGTGGATTTTCTCACACTTTTAAACGAAAAGATGGCTTTGTTTGGGACGTTGGTATTCACTACGTCGGTAATATGGGAGATGATTCCATGTTTTTACGAGTTTCGGATTATTTAACTGGTGGAAGACTCAAATGGTCCGATATGGGCGAAGTCTATGACCAACTACAAATTAATGGAGAGAAGTATGATTTTGTTGCGGGCGAAGAGAATTTCCGTAAACAAATGCACGATTATTTTCCTGAACATAAGCAGGAGATTGATGAATACTTAAGACTGGTTAAAAAGGCCTCAAAAAAGAGTATGCTATTCTTTGCACAAAAGGCCATGCCTCCTTTTTTACGGTTTTTATTAGGTGGCTTTTTCAGACGATCGTTTAGAAAATACTCTAGAAAAACGACTGAGGAGGTGATGTGTTCGATTACGGACAATAGGGATCTTCGCAACGTTTTATGTGGTCAGTGTGGCGATTATGGATTGGCCCCTGGAAAAAGTAGTTTTGGAGCACATGCCATCATTGTTAATCATTTTTTGAATGGTGGGTATTATCCTGAAGGAGGTGCTAAGGAAATTTATGAGAATATGCTGCAGGAAATTGTGGAGCATGGAGGAAAAATATTCGTTCGGGCCGAGGTTGATGAGATTTTAGTTGAGAAAAAACGAACAGTTGGGGTACGAATTGGAGAAAAGGTCATTCCTTGCAAGAATGTTATCTCTAACGTTGGGGTTCGAGGTACATTTGAAAAGTTAATTAAAAAAGAACATGTTCCTGAGGACCAGTTCGACTACAAAAAAATACAACCTTCCCACTCCCACTATTGCCTTTATTTAGGTTTAAACAAATCAGACGAGCAATTACAACTTCCCAAGTACAATGTTTGGTACTATGATGGGGAAGACATGGATGCCGTTTTGGAAAAAATATTGAGCAGAGAAGAAAAAGAACTTCGTTTTGCCTATATCTCCTTCCCTTCTGCAAAAGACCCAGATTGGGTTGAAAAACATGGAGAAACATCGACCATTCAAGCTGTTGGAATTTCAAACATGGAATGGTTTAAGGAGTTTGAAGACACTAAATGGATGAAAAGAGGCGATGCCTATGAAGCCATTAAGCAAGATTTCGAAGATCGAATGCTGGAAGTGCTCTATCGTATTTTTCCTCAACTTGAAGGTAATGTTGCTGTCACGGAAGTTTCTACTCCCTTGTCAACCAAACATTTTACCAATCACTCATCTGGTGAGATTTATGGTTTAGCACATACCCCTGAACGTTTTGATCTCAATTGTCTCGATCCAAAAACAAAAATTAAAGGACTTTACCTTTGCGGACAAGATATTGTTACGGTTGGTTTTGGTGGAGCCGTAGCCTCCGGATTACTCTGTGCAACACATCTTTTACAATATGGAATGTACAAGGAATTCAAGAGTATGAGCCGTCCAAAGGAAAAAAAGGGGTGATTATCAAAAGAATAGTCACTTTCTTCTCTATTTAATTACTTTTATTCGCACAAAATCCAAACAAATGAAATCAGTCTTATCTACAATTTTCGTATTCGTTATTTTTCAGTCCGCTTTCACTCAACCACTTTGGATGCGATATCCATCCATTTCACCTGACGGAAGTCAAATCGCCTTTTCTTATCAGGGAGATCTGTTTGTTGTTTCTTCAAAAGGGGGAGAAGCGAAACAATTGACCTCACATTCGGCACATGATTTTCATCCCATTTGGTCACATGACGGAAGCACAATTGCTTTTGCTTCGGACCGACATGGAAATTTTGATGTTTATACAACTACACCTAAAGGAGGTGCACCTAAAAGACTAACATTTTGTTCGTCCAATGACATTCCAACCACTTTTAGCTTTGAAGACGATAAGGTTCTTTTTACTGCAAGTCGTTTAGATCACCATGAATCAGCCCAATTTCCTTCAGGAGTATTACATGAAGTATATGAAGTTCCGACAAACGGAGGTAGAGAAAAACAATTTTGGACAATTGCTGCAGAAGATTTATCGTACAGCACGGATGGAAAGACGATTTTGTTCCACAACCGCAAAGGGTATGAAGATCCATGGAGAAAGCATCACACTTCTTCTGTTGCCCGAGATATTGTCGCTTATAGCACTGATAACAAACAATACACTCAAATTACGAATTGGAAAGGTGAAGACCGAAATCCAATCATGCAAGGAAATGACCTTTATTTTCTAAGTGAAAAATCAGGCTCATTTAACATTTGGAAGGGAACAAAGGATAATCCTCATCAAACACAATTAACAGAATATAAAGACAATCCGGTTCGTTTTTTATCGGCCTCTAAGGATGGAATTCTATGCTTTGGTTTTAGAGGAGAAATTTACACCTATCAAAACGGAACCGCAGAAAAGGTAAATATCCAAATTCATAAAGACCTTTCACAAAACGAAAAAAGCATTATCCCGGTACAAAGGATGTCAGAATTTGAAGTATCTCCAGATGGTAAGGAGGTTGTATTTGTTTATCGTGGAGAAGTATTCGTAACTTCCATTGACTATTCGACTACAAAGCAAATCACCTTTACTGCTGAGCAAGAACGGTCGGTTAGTTTTAGCCCTGATGGAGACAAAATTCTCTTTGCAGGGGAAAGAAACGAAAGCTGGAACATTTATGAAGTTTCAAGAGCTAAGGAAACAGAAAAACACTTTTACAATTCGAGCTTATTAAAAGAGGAAGTACTGGTCGAGAACGGCGAAGAAACCTTTCAACCTGCTTATTCTCCTGATGGTAAAGAAGTTGCATTTTTGGAGAACAGAACTACTTTAAAAGTCATTAACCTAAAATCTAAAAAAGAAAGAGTTGTTTTAGATGGGAAATACAACTATTCTTATTCGGATGGTGATCAAAACTTTACCTGGTCTCCAGACTCTAAATGGATAGCCGTACAATATTTTGGAGCAAACAGATGGCAAACAGATATTGGTTTAGTAAAAGCAGATGGGAAAGAAGATCCTATTAACCTAACTCAAAGTGGATACGGAAATTGGAATCCTGCGTTTGCCATGGACGGTGAAATGATTTACTATGAAACCGATCGTTATGGTTACCGCTCACATGGTGGACATGGAAGTCACTCCAATGTTGAAGCCATTTTCTTAACTGAAAAAGCTTACCAAAAATTCCGCCTAAACAAGGAAGAATTTGAAGAGTGGAAAGAAGAAGAAAAGGAGAAAGAGGAAAAAGCTGAAGAAGAAGATGACAAAAAAGACGATAAAGAAAAGGACGAGGAGGAAGAAGAAGCTGTTGCACCTTTAAAAATTGAATTGGATGGTATAGAAGATCGTAAAGTTCGATTAACAATCCACTCCTCTAGCCTATCCCATTATTTGGTAAATAATGACGGAACCAAACTCTTCTACTTAACGCGATTTGAGAAAGCTTTTAACCTTTGGGTAACTGACTTTAAAGAAAGAGAGACAAAAGAGTTGGCTAAAGTAGGTACATGGGGATCATGGATGCAGTTTGATAAAGAGCAAAAGAACATTTTTATCCAAACCAGAAGCGGCTTGAGTAAATATGGAACTGAAAGTGGAAAACCTGAACCTATTTCATTTTCAGCTGAAATGGAATTAGACCCTGCGGGGGAAAGAACGTATATGTTCCTTCATGCATGGAGACAAGTAAGAGAGAAATTCTATGTTGAGGATTTGCATGGAGTAGATTGGAATATGTACAGAGAAGAATACATGCGTTTCCTTCCATACATCAACAATGGATATGACTTTGCAGAGATGTTGAGTGAGATGTTAGGTGAATTAAATGCCTCTCATACAGGAGCTCGTTATTGGAATCGTGGAGCAAAATATCCAGATAGAACAGCATTTTTTGGATGTTATTTTGATGAAGAATATGAAGGTGACGGTTTAAAGATTGTTGAAATTATGGACAAAAGTCCACTTGACAACAAACTCAATAAAATTGTGGCAGGAGTGATCATTGAAAAAATCAATGGAGAAGAAATTAAAGCTGGAGAGAATTATTACCCACTGTTAAACCGTAAAACAGGTAAGCGCCTGTTGCTTTCGTTATATAATCCTAACACTAAAGAACGTTGGGAAGAGAGTATTAAGCCAATTAGTGTTTGGCAACAGTCTAACTTAGCTTATGAACGTTGGGTGGAAAACTGTGAAAAGAAAGTTGCTGAACTTTCAGACGGAAAAGTGGGATATGTTCACATCCGTGGAATGAATCCTTCTAGCTACATGGAACTTTATGACAAAGCCTTAGGGAAATACAATGGAGCTGAAGCCTTAATTGTTGACACTCGTTTTAACGGAGGAGGATGGCTTCACGATAATTTAGCAACTTTCTTAAGTGGTAAATTGTACATGAGTTTTGAACCTAGAGGACAAAAGAATATGGGTGGTGAACCTATTAGCAAGTGGCAAAAGAAATCGTGCGTATTAATGAGTGAAGGAAACTACTCAGATGCTCACCTCTTCCCTTATACATACAAATCCTTAGGAATTGGTAAACTTATAGGAATGCCAGTACCAGGAACAGGAACTGCTGTTTGGTGGGAGCGTATGATTGACGGAACAGTATTTGGAATTCCACAAGTAGGAATGCGCAGCACAACCGAAGGGTTCTTAGTTGAAAATCATGATCTTGAACCGGACATTAAGGTGAATAATGAATATGAAAAATTCATTAAAGGAGAGGATCAACAACTGAGCACAGCTGTACAAGAAATGCTGAAATAATTTTCGGCGGCGATTCGCTTTTTATCTTTTCCTGTTGTAAATTAGGAGAATGCGTTTGGGGACATCCATAGTTTTAGTGCTTTCTCTGCTATTTTTAGTCTCTTCCTGTGGTGGAGGGAATCTAAAATTATTTGATAAGCCCCTTAACAGAGGAGCTAAACTTAATTTAAGCCATTCGCACTTAACGGCTGTTCCTGAATACATCTTCAAACAAAATGAATTAAAGGTTCTCAATCTTCATCACAACAAAATTACGGAGATACCGAATGAAATTGGAAATTTAACCAATCTCGAAAAGCTCATTATTTCGCGAAACGACATCACCTCTATTCCACCGGAAATAGGGAAATTAAAAAAGCTGAAGTATCTGTCAATAAAGGCAAATAAAATCACTGAATTACCTCCTGAAATTGGTGAATTGGAGAATTTGGAAGTATTGCGACTAAGTTTTAACGAATTAACAGAGCTACCTCCGGAAATTTGCAAGCTGAAGAAACTGTCACATGTTTATTTAGAATACAATCAGCTGGAATCACTTCCTGACAACTTAGGTAATATGACCGGACTTATTCAACTTAATATTGGTCGTAATCAATTAGATTCTCTCCCAACCTCTTTTTATAACCTTACTCAAATAAATACATTGGATTTATCCTATTCCGGACCAACTTTGATGGTGACTGATGCTATTTGCCAAATGCGGAATTTAGAAACCTTGTACATTGACGGAGCTACACTCCAATTTCTACCTCGCTGTATTCAAATAAGAGCAAGAGCAAATTTCAGATTTACGATTGTAATCCGCTAATTAGTTAGAATAACCTATTGAGGCAATCTCAAAAGTTGTCCACTCTTCTGATCCATCCTGGATTCGGCCATAACTGACATTTTCGGTCAATGCCGCTTCGTAAGTAACCGCGTCTACCAATTCCCCCATATAAAAGATTCCAATACTTTCTCCACTGGCATTTAATTTGAAGTTGGTATGCACCTTATCTGTGATTTTATCTTTTCCATCACACCAAATCACGATATACCCTTTTGACTCAATCGTCATTTCAGGTAAATAAAACTTCTCGGGTTTATCCAAATCATCCGTTACTGACCATTCTCCAGAATTTAAAGTAATGTCTCTATCAGACGAATTGTAAATTTCAAACCAATCCGCTTTTTTCTTCTCACCATTTTCACTTCTGTTCTTAACACAATATTCATTAATCACTAAAGTGTTTTCATATTCCTGAGCTGATACTTTTACTGACTCATCATTACTCGACATCTTGGAATTACGGGGAGTAGAACGAATTTCGGAACAAGAAACCATCATAAGTACCACTGAAACCGCTAAAAATGTAAACTTCATAAGGAACAATTAAATTCACTATAAAGTTCCTCCTATAGCTTTAAATCAACGTTACGAGGCAATTATGTTTGAATTAAGTTGAGATTAACTCAGTGTTATTTCTCTTTGGATTTGAGCATAGGAACAAAGCTAAATACCCCATGTTCGGACTCTTCAAAACTACCATCTTCATTTTTAACAATGAGATGCATTACCTGATCTTTACCCTCTCCTACTGGAATAATCATTCTACCACCAGGCTTTAATTGATCAAGAAGTTTTTGAGGAATAAAAGGCGCTCCGCAAGTCACAATAATCTTATCAAAAGGCTCATAAGTTGGCCACCCTTCGTAGCCATCACCATATTTCAATTTTGGTGTATACCCTAATTTGGTAATGATTCTACTTGACTTCAAATAGAGTTCCTTTTGCCTTTCGATTGAATAAACCTTGGCTCCCATTTCACACAATATACTTGTTTGAAATCCAGACCCTGTACCAATTTCAAGAATCTTGCTTCCTTTTTTAACTTGTAGCATTTGAGTTTGAAAAGCCACCGTAAAAGGATGTGAAATTGTTTGTCCTGCTCCAATTTGAAAAGCCATGTTTGAATAGGCCTGTTCGGTAAATACAGCATCTAAAAAATAATGACGAGGCACAGCCATAAAGGCATCTAAAACACCTTGATCTTCAATCCCTTTTCCTGTAATTTCTTCTACTAGTTTTTTTCGTAGCCCTTTGTGTCTGTAATTATCGATCATATTCAAGACAAAAATAAGCACTATTTCCTGCTAAATGGGACTGATAGTTTTAAAAAGAATTAACAGCTTTCTTTTAGTATTTTGGGCCATAACAGTGTTTTGATCTTCCTCCTTTCGTGCCTTGGTTTACTGATTTTATTTCTTAATTTTAACAGACTCTGAGCTACTTATACCTTGAAAAAACACCTTAAAATACTGTCCCTTATTCCGCTTTTTTTATGGGCTTGCTCATCCCCTGAAAAAGCTCCTGAAGAACCTGTAGTTGAAGAAATAATCTCCAAAGACAGTTTAAAAGAAGGAATTCCTATTCCATATACCCCCATCAAATTGGATAGTGACACTTTGCTTCCTCCACTTAAAGTAAAGGCTGGAAAACCTGAAGTTAATTCTGCCCAAAAGAATGTAAAAAGGATCTCTTCACCGGACATTAAACTCATTTCAGAAAGTCTTCCAACTTTTACACCAGGAATTGATCGTGACAGCCCTGATACTGTAGAGGCTATTTCATTTGAAGCATTAACAGCCTATTCCAAACCAGTTCCAGCCTCTTCTCCAAATTTCAAAGATGCAGCATCTTATAATGTACAGTACCTTGATGTTGACCAGGGACTCAGCTCGAGCTATATCATGAACATTGAAGAAGACTCTCGTGGAAACTTATGGTTATCAACCTGGCCTCACGGCGTGTGCATGTACAACGGTCAAACCTTTATGCATTTTAATGAAGATAATGGACTGGTTAACAATTATGTTTGGGCCATTCATGAAGATTCAAAAGGAAGAATTTGGTTTGGAACAGATGGTGGTGGGCTATCCATTTATGATGGAAACTCCTTTTTAAGTTTTACAGAAGAGTCTAACCTCCCCGATTTAGTTATTCGGGACATTATATCAGATGAAGACGGTAATGTTTGGTTTTCGCATCGAGAAGGAATTAGCATGTTTGATGGTACTTATTTTTGGAATTATACTACCCAACAAGGACTTTCATCCAATAATGTTACCGACTTACATTTAAAGGCAGATGGAGACATTCTTATTGCAACCGATAATGGTATGAACATTTGGGACGGAGAGTCTTTTATTCATTACACCGAAAAACAAGGACTTCACTCTAATAATGTAACGGCCGTATATGAAGATACGGAAGAAAATATTTGGGTTGGATCGGCTGGTATGGGAGTTTGCCAATACGATGGTTATTCTTTCTTCACTTTTACTATTGATCAAGGCCTTAGCTCCGACTATATTACGGACATTCAATGTGATGATTACGGAAACATTTGGATTGGAACAGAGTATGGAGGACTATCCATGTATGACCGTAATAACTTCACTCATTTTACTACTGATGAGGGTCTGAGTAATAATAATGTTCGCTGCATTCAAACTGATAAAGATGGAAATCTTTGGTTTGGAACTTATGGGGCAGGGATTAATAAATATAACGAACGATCTTTCCAAAATTTCACCGAAAGTTCGGGACTTAGAACAGCCATTGTCAGAGATATTATTGAGAGCAGAGATGGAAGTTTATGGTTTGGACATAGCTTGGGCGCCACACGCTACCTGGACAATATGTTTTATCACTATGATTATTACAGTGGTTTGAGTGATGATGTAGTACGTGCCATGATTGAAGATAATTCAGGAAACATCTGGTTTGCAACGCAATTTGGTGGAGTGAGCAAGTTTGATGGAGAATACTTTTACCATTACGGTCCGGAAAATGGTCTAATGGCGCAAACTGTTTATACCATTTTTGAAGATAGAGATAGTAATATCTGGTTTGGAACCTTAGATAATGGGGTGATTAAATGGGATGGTGAAGATTTTTATCAATTCCTCTTCAATGATCCTGAAACTAATGAAACCTGCCGAGCTATTGCAGAAGACGCTGAGGGGAATATTTGGATGGGAACAAATGGTGGAGGTGCTTATAGGTATGATGGAGAATCAATGACCATTTATGGTAAACAAAGTGGAATAAAGTACTCCTCTATTCTATCCTTTTTATTGAGAGCCAATGGAGAGTTTTGGATTGGGACCGAACACAGTGGAGCATTTCAGTTTACACCAGACACTCTAATTCCTTATGGAACCGAACAGGGACTTTCTAACAACATTATTTGGTCGATGGAAGAAGATTTTGATGGGAACATCTGGATTTCAACTGAAAAAGGACTAAACATGCTCAGTTTCTCTGACTCTTCATCAGACTATATCATTACGCAGTATGGTAAACTAGATGGTCTAAAAGGAGTTGACTTCTTCCCCAATTCAGTATGTCTTGATAACGAATATCGTTTTTGGTGGGGAAGCGGAAAAGCTCTCACTATGCTGGATTTAAATAAGTATGAGCGAATCATGAATCCACCAATGGTAAGTATTACCGATGTTGAATTACGACAGAACTTTGTGGATTATCGCAAGGTAAAGGACAGTATCCAAAAAGGGGGGGAAGTTTATTTGGGTGGCGAAAAAGAATATGCCATGTCCCAGGTAGAATTTGATGATGTAGTTCCATTCACAAACCAGCCTACCAACTTAAAACTCCCTTATAAGATGAATCATGTCACATTCCATTTTTCATCCATCGACTGGTCGGCTCCGCATAAAATTCGTTATCAATATCGTCTCGATCCAATGGAAACCAGCTGGAATCCGGTTTTGCAAGAAGACAAGGCTGTTTACAGTAATATTCCTGAAGGTGAATACACCTTTATGTTAAGAGCCATTGGCGAAGCTCAAGAATGGAGTGAGGTGGTTGAATATAAACTCGTTATTTACGCTCCGTGGTATCGAACTACCTGGGCTTACTTCACCTATGTACTACTTTCCATCCTCCTCATTATCGGAATTATCTATTGGCGTACCCGACAGTTAATTGATCAGAAAAAACGACTAGAAGCAGTAGTAAATGTCCGAACCTTAGAGGTAGTTCAACAAAAGGAAATTGTAGAACGAAAAAACAAGGAAATTACAGACTCCATTACCTACGCCAAACGAATTCAGGAGGCCATCCTTCCGTCAAAATCAGCCTTAAAAGACAATTTGAAAGATGCTTTTTTTCTCTATAAACCAAAGGACATTGTAGCTGGAGATTTTTACTGGATGGAGAAAAAAAATAACCGTCTCCTGTTAGCTGCTGCCGATTGTACAGGACATGGAGTTCCAGGTGCCATGGTATCTGTAGTTTGTAATAATGCACTTAACAGGACCGTTCGAGAGTTTGACTTTTCTGAGCCAGCTAAGATTTTAAACAAAGTTCGTGATTTGGTCATTGATGCTTTTGACAGTGACCAAAACGACATTAAAGACGGAATGGACATTGCTCTCCTTTCCATTGACTGGGAAAACAACACCCTGGAGTATGCTGGTGCTAATAACAATCTGTACTTTTTCTCCGATGGTCAATTCACTGAATACCGAGCTGATAAGCAACCTATTGGTAAATACTCTGTGAACCGCGATTTTACCAACCATAAGGTTCCATTTAAAAAAGGAGATACAGTTTACATTAGTACAGATGGATACATGGATCAATTTGGAGGACCAAAAAGTAAAAAATTTAAGTACGCACCTTTTATAAAAATGCTTCAGGAAATTCAACACCTATCACTTACTGCACAAAAAGAACATATTAATCGGGCTTTTGAAGA
>JAKSBJ010000149.1 GCA_022361195.1 Flavobacteriales bacterium | reverse complement strand
CTGGTGCACCGGTTTTCCGAATGACCGGTTTATAATAAATATCCCGGTTTTTATAAAGTGTGCATTCTTTATCGTTGGGGTACCGGCGCGGATCGTATTCGTCTTTCCTCAAGTCGGTTTTTACCGCGTGATGCGCAAAGTCCCTATCGTCCCATTGGTACTTCATGATCCACCCGTCGTGTGCCCAGCCTTCAAAACGCCCAAAAAACTTGAATTTATCCCAGTCGTGCCCTTTGCAGTTGGTGCTGTTTAGCAGCCACCTGACGCAGTTGACAAAGGGCTCGAGTCCTTTTCGATGGGTGAGCGCTGGGTAGCCACCGGGGCATTGTTGCCACTCTTTGACGTCGGTTCCAACGAGGCGAGCGAGGACGAGGTAGTGGAGGGGACCGTTGTCGGTGTTGTGCATGCTTACTACGTGGTCGGGTCGTTTGGACGGTAGGTTGGCCCATTCGCGTAGGAATTCTCTGGTGTAGGGTGTGTTCTTGAGTATCAACGAGCTGGCCGTGATTTCACCTTGGAAGCGCTCGCGCATGATAATCTCACGGTCTTTCCAGGGTTTGATGTAGGTTTCGTAGAAGGGTTTGTTGAAGTTGACGATGGTGTGGTCACCGTCGAACAACGCGACCCAGTCGTTTTCCGGTATCGTCTCCATGTACGCCAGTTCAAACTTGTGTCTTGCAAAGTGAACGTGGTCGGTTCCAGCGTTGCCGATCGTGACGTTGACGCGGTAGCGGTCTCCGTTGAGTCTAGCGTAACAGTGGAACGTCTCAATGTTCTTCAAGTACCTGATGCCTCCGTTGGTCATGGCAAACAGGAAGTGCACTTTTGCCTCGGGGATGGGTTTGACGGACGTTCTGAGATAATCGACGACATCTGGCGGTGTGGTGTTTAACTGTGGATGCGGGCGGAGGTAGTAAATTAACCCAAGCAACGTAAAGAAAAACGGAACGTACATTTTATAAATTTTGAAAAGGTCTGAAAATACGAGTTGCTACTTTGTCGCGCACTTTGATTACGCGGTTTCCATTCTTGTCCGTCCACCTTGTTCCGTAGAGTTTCTGCTTGATCGTGGACAATTTGTAGTTGAACTTCTCTG
>JAKSBJ010000315.1 GCA_022361195.1 Flavobacteriales bacterium | reverse complement strand
TTTTATTACTGTTTCAAATACACTATCCTAACCATATTGTCTTATAGCTGCTTTGATTACAGCAATGCAAACACAGTTTCCTCTTTTTCCCTGCTTAAAGGATGTATTTATTTCGTTTACCTTTATTTTAAATTATTTTTTGTTGGAATCTTCTTAGTTCAATCAGAATAGCGGGGCCCCTTTTGCCATTTGAATAGGTAAAAGATTTTACTAGCTCATGACTAAAACAAATTTTTTCCTTTCACTAAAGAGGCCCCAAATGGTACAATTTTATTGGAATACGTCAACTTCATTTTCTTTTTGGTCTCTGTATTCATTTCCGTTTCCACCTCTATACCCTCCATCTCAAATCCAATGTCAAGTGAAACTCTTGCTTCTTTTTCCAATTCAACTTCAACCTTTTCGGCATAAAAAAGAGCTTCGGCGATGTAATCAAATTTTATATTTTTTCGATAATCTCTCGGATTGCTCATCTTAAATTCTGATAATCTTCGAGCTATTTCCATTCCAGGAGACACTGAATTTGATAGTCTTGATTTTGTGATTTCTGAAATCTTTATTGAGAATTTTTTTGCGTTTTTCACATCTCCTACTACTTTGATTCCGAATAACTGCGGTATTTTAACCCCTAGTTCAAGTAAATTCTCTTTATCAAATTCAAAATTGGGAACTTCTGCGGTCACTCTTTCGACATTCGCTAATTTTTCCATCATTTTCTTTGTGTCCGTAGGATCTGGATAAAGCCATGGAATAAACGTGTCATTCGTTGTTCTCCAGTTGCGCTTAAACCAATCATAGATTTCACACAATGTTGTGTCTACCGTAGCATGAGGTAATAATTCAATATCCAAATGTTTGAATACTTCTTTTGCAGTTGGGCGCCTATTATGTAGGTCCAATGCCATTTCTAATGCTAACTGATTGGTTAATTCATCATTAGTCATAATATTTAAGTTTAAGATTTTACATTTTTAGGATGTTCTTCAGAACCATTTAAATATCCACCATGAGGGATAGTTTCCATTTCGCATGTTTTTTCAAAATAATCCAGGTCAATGTTTTTAACTTCTTCCTGCAGAGAAAAGAGCATTTTCGAGGATTCGAGCATCAATTGATTTAAATCGGTTTTATACTCCAATTTTTCTACAACTCGATGTCCTAAAACTTCCATTAAATCAATGGTAACGGGTAATACATATTCTCCATCATCTTTAATTCCTGTCATCAACTCTTTGTCAAAGATTCTTTCATCCCAATGGGCATATGCAGTTCCTCTTCCTCCATCTCTTTCTACCTCCATACTTTTTAAAGCATCCAACTGGGCAATTGCATCTGAAGTAAATTTGCCATTGTTTTTATTGTACAGCTCATTCCAATCGTCCCAACCTATACCTAATACGTGACCGATCTCATGAATTATGGTCCCGGCTATTTTTTCTGAATTGTAATTTCCAAGATATCGAGTATTGAATCGAACTCTTCCATAGGTTGTTCCATTGTTATGAGATGGATAATGAGCCACCGCTATCGTATTTCCTAGCCTGGTAAAAGTTTCTAACCGTATTACGATTGGATTTTTGGGTTCAATGAAGCGGTTCCAAAAATTACAAGCTATTCTAGCTCCTTCTTTGAGTTTACCATCTAAATCTGAAACTATCTTATAAGTGATGATTTTTGTAGCTTGATCAACTTGAGTACTTTCATCGACATCACAAGAAAGTGTTCTAGCTTTAATCAGCCAGGAAACTGTATGTTGAATGCTCTTTAGTTGGGATGATTCATTCACCGTTAGTATTCTATCTAATCCTTTTATTCTTGCTGCTTCAGATTTCAATAAATCAATTAATTCATTAATTGAACTTGCTTCTTTTTTTGATCTCTCCAAAAGTGATTCTGATTGCTGGGCTTTAGCACTATTTCTCTTCAGCAAATTCATTAATCGACTGTCAGAATACGACTCTTCATAAGCTTGTTGTCCTAATGGAATATCGCGACTCCATGAATCGAAAAACCTCAAATTAGTCGCTTCTTCTATCTCTTCAAGTGTCGAAGGGTAATCCTCAGGATTAGAACTAGAAGGAGCATTTTGAGGAATGATAAAACAATCTATATGTGCTTTGGATAAGGTATCAAAAGGGTACTTGTATGGATCAACCGTGATACAAAAGTAAGATTCCGGAATTGGAAGATGTTTTCCTTTTCCCCGGTAAACCATTTCTGGTTCTTCTCCAAAAATAGGACCTACGATTACCCAAACATGATCTTTTCCTTTTTCATCTTTAATGTTTCTAATTGCATCTTCAAGCTTTAACCATACTCCTTGATTCAATGATTGATACTGTGGACTCATGTTAGACATAAAAAATGTTTCCATTTGAGCTAAGCGGCCAAACTGTCTATTTATGACCTCATTTGGAGTCATGTGTCCAACATTAAGTTGAATGCCCCCTATCTTGCCAAATGTTTTTTTACCAATGCGGTATTCTTCATCCAGTCTTAGATCATTGTAATAATTAATTGGACGATCATATTTAACATCGGATTCAGCATGTGCAACTCGATAAGCTGACCATGCAGGCTGTAAACGATCTGGGCAAAAACCAACAACATATCCCTGATTCACCAGAATCTGTATTTCTCTTGAATCATCTAGGTTTTGAGGTGCACCTCTCCATAAATGTAGGTCTACCAAATGGGCTCTATTTCCACTTTTGGGATGAATTGTAGTGTTATCCATATTTTTAGGTTTTGGTGATTGGAAAATTTCTATCACCAAAGAAACGATGAGACCGAATGAATACCTTCCCCGATTTCAATGATTTATACTTCCCTGATTTCAGTTATGAGAATAAAATTCAACTCCCCTATCCTCGGAAAACCGACCATTCGACTAAAGATTCTCTTTCTCGGATAGATTTATGGTTATCTTTAAATCGTGTTCAGAAAACGTAAACCATATTCTTTAAAAAGAGTCATCACCTTTCTATTTGGAATGTTAATCTATGGCTCTGTTAATGCTCAACTGCAAAAGGTCGTTTTTCATGAATCATTGGATACCGTTAGAACTATTGAATTTGTCTTGAATGATTTACCAGCTGGAACTGATAGTATTGAAATAGGTCTTATAAGTCAAAGTCACACCAAATACTTGTTTAGCAGTCGAATTCGATACCATCACTCTGAGGAACAACTTTATTCCTTTGATGGTTTTGATAGTTTACGGATAGATAGAAATGATAAGACTTTATACTATTCTTATGTCTATCATCTGAGTTGTTTTGACAGTTTGAATAAAGCCATTTTGGAGCAATTTTATGTATATAATCACTATTCCCCAAGCGCTGGGGTATTGAAATTCACTATGCCATGGGTGAAATTTGCGAATGATTCACACGATGAGTTATATAAACTTTGTGGAGAACGCCGACCAGACGGAATTTGGGAGCTTGGTGTAAAGAAT
>JAKSBJ010000377.1 GCA_022361195.1 Flavobacteriales bacterium | reverse complement strand
TATTTGAACCCACGTATAGCAAACTCGTTATAAGCTGTTGTAAAAATTACAGGGGGATGATCTTCAAGGCCATCCAAAATGTCAAAACCATAGCCATCGTTCAACTGAATATCCAAAAAGATTAAATCAGGAGGGCTATTTTTTTTGAACCATTTGGCCCCATACTCGACAGAGTTAATACTGGCAACAATACTTATTTCGGGTGCTAACTCTGATATCATTTGCGCTAATCTTTTAGATGCAAACTCCTCATCCTCCACTATAACTGCTTTCATATTATGGTATTACCGCTAGGTTCATTTCTATATCCTTTTTTTTCAAAAGAGGTATAATTACCTCAAAAAAATCTGTTTCTTCTCTAATCAAAACCTGTTTGTTGGTATAGTGCGAATATCTCTTCTTTATGTTGTCCAACCCAAGTCTTGTTGTTTCTTCCTTATGGATTCTTTTTCTTAGGCTATTTTTAACTACTAGGGCATCTTCACCTATAGAAGATATTATAATTTCGAGAGGTTTTTCTTTGGAGTATAAATTATGCTTTAAAGAATTCTCCATTAACATTTGTAAGGTCAATGTAGGTATCCAAAATTCTTCAGGAACTATTTTAATGTTAGTTTTAATCAACACAGCGTTTTTATGTCGCACTTCCATCATAAACACATACGCATCTAAAAAACCCAATTCCTTTTTTAAACTCACTAAATCTTCTTCCTTGTTATCTAAAATATACCTATAGCTAGAAGCTAATCGGGTTACAAAATCAGAGGCTAAATCCCTGTCTTCATACATTAAAGAAGTCAACGTATTAAGACTATTAAAGAGAAAGTGTGGGCTAATCTGATGTTTTAAAGAGGTATATCTTGAGGCCATCATTTCCCGCCTCAAGTTTTCAATCTGTTTTTCCATTTCTTCCTTTTGCTTCATCGAGAAATAAAAAAGATTAATAAAAATAACCGTAGATCCAATGATTGCGGCTTTCAAAAAATCACTTATGAATTCCAAGTAAGGGTTGCTACACTCAATACCTATAACCTCACGAAAGGGAAATAAGGCCAAATAGTATATTAAAGCACTTAAAGGCAACAGGAGAGTCATGGTCTGTAAATAAATCCTAATA
>JAKSBJ010000169.1 GCA_022361195.1 Flavobacteriales bacterium | reverse complement strand
GTTTTTTTCTTTCCTTCAATTGTATATGAAGTGAAATAAAGTCACTAATGAATTTTCTGAAATGAACATGTGACATTTACATAAAAATGTTTAAAACCATAAAATCTTTTCATTTATGTAAAGTTTCTTTCTTTCTTATTTTTTTTTATGACAATATTATTTGACAAAGTAAAAAAGAATAAACTTTTTTTTTCATTCATAATAAAGTCAACAGTGATTTTATAAAAAAATTTATTGGCAAACGCATTTAAAAATTTATTTTCACAATGTTTAATTACAAATCAAGTTTTATTTATTTATTTTCCTTGAGCAATGTAAACATTCCGGTTTAGCGTAAACGCTTCCGTATGGTGAGCAGTGAACCCCACACTGATGTAACCATTTCTTATCATCCAATCCTGAGAGCGCTGTTTTCATTAATGAAACAGTTTTTATGTGATGATTTTTAGCCCTAATCTGAACTTGTTTGACACTTTGGCTTCGGTTTTGAAACACACATTCTTTATACGCTTCATGGCTTAGTGTTTTTCTGTAGCCACGAGTAATTCCTTTCAACCTCGAATCTGTAAAACCGGTTTCCGTTTTATAACTATAGGACTTTGGTCTCAAACCACAAAATTCAGTTAATTGCTTGCCTCCACATTCATCCTTCAAATATCCAAGCTGCGACTGACGATCTTTGGTATACAGCGGGTCATTCGAATCATAGTTTGAGAAATCCATCAAATCACGAATGATTTCAACACATTTTCGATCTTTATCTTCATCCTTCTGAACAAGAGAGAGGATCCAACTATCAGTGTCAGACATGAGCATCTGAACAGATTTGAATCTTGGTTTGATATCCAAATAGAACCCATTATACATGACATGCTTGGCATATTCCAAAACGGTGTATCCAATTTGAATGGGTGACTTTAGACAAATTTCCCTTTGTTTCTCATAGACTATAACCAAATTTTCATTTATAATTTGGAAATGATCAAATGTTGACTTTAGAAACCTTTGATCCACTCTTGATTTTGGAGTTATGAAATGACAATCGAGATAATCTCTCACTCGTTGCAAAAGTTTTCCTAAAAAGAAAAATATTATCATTAAATAATGAAAGAATCATAAATGTTGTATTGATGTTCAACTTTGTTAATTCATATTGTCTATAAGTTTATATTTGAATTATATATACCATAAACTGCATTAATCGCGAGCTTCGCAATCGTTTTTTCGAACCCATTTCTGGCCATCTGTCGTTTACGTGTAAAGTAGGAAACATAAGGCTCGATGAAAGCACTTTGTCGAAATGTAAGTACTCTATGAACTTTGTTTAGCTTCATGCCAAGCTTGAGATAGAGTTTAAGGTTCTTGATATGCACCACATAATTATTGCGATCTTCCAATGTTACTACGAGTTTCTCTGACTTGTAAGACTTTGCTTTGCGTTCCCCTTTGTCTTCAATTAATCGCCGTTGCTGAAGTGGAGACAAATCATTAAACGTAATCTTGCGTTTAATAGGAGCTAAAGGAAATTCGGCATGGGATTCATGCAATCCTTCAGGGTATCTCAAATCGACTTCCAATATGTAGCCCTGATTCGCATTCTCGTCGATTGACTGCCAATCAATGGATTGAATTTCATTTGAGTCTAACCACTTGAACTCATTAACGGGTAATAAATTTGACAAACACGTCCCATATAAATTGCTACAGAAAGAAAATATTAAACTTTGTTTACATAACATTACTTTATTAAACTCACTTGTAATCCAAATACAGTAAAGTATTTCCCGGTTCCTGTCGAAATGTGTTTTCCTCATTAATCGGAATTTCAATGGCTTCATTTTCTGCTTTGACACCATATTTGTGATTGATAATTGAGAGTCCACCTATTTAAATATGAAATGATTTATTTTTTTAGTTCATTTATTAAAATGCTTTTATTTCTCACCTCTGATCGATTTTTCAATAAATAAATATTGATCAATGTCACTGATTAACTCGATTTTGGCTTTCGTGTATTTTAAACACATGTCCTGTGTCAACATGGGTAAAGATAGATATTGACTGAAATTTAAAAAATATGAAGATTAAACAAAACCTATTTTAAAATAAGTAAAAATTGTTACCAGCAATCCAATCCAAAGTCCTTCAAAATTTCCTTTCTGAATGCTAAGAAAACTTCAGACAATAGAGCGACATCAGTTCGCATGTATAATACCATATAATCTTGTAAATTTTGGCAATTGAATTCCCTGTAAACTGATTTAGCAAATTCGTAATCTTCGTTGGAAATTCCACTGTTTGATAAAGTTGAAAAGAAAGCATCTTGTTCAGGAAATGACACTTCTTCCAACACCTTGATTGAAGTCAGGTATTCATAAAAAAAGAATCCTTTTGTCAACAACATTTGTTTCTTCACATTGTCATCCTTGTCATACATGTTCATTTGATCTAAAATTTTATATTCATGATCTGATTTCGATCGAAGCGAATCACTCAAGGTTTGCAGAGAACCAGGTAGAAAGGCGAATGAATCAAGGAAATGATAAGAATTGACTTTAAACGCCTTAAAAGTTTGAGTTGT
>JAKSBJ010000375.1 GCA_022361195.1 Flavobacteriales bacterium | reverse complement strand
TAATAGCTACCATCTTCCAACCTCGGTTCGATATGATAGGTCAAAGTCATATCCTCCGGTAATCGGGGGTGCGATTCTCTATTGTCATCTTCTCCCGGCATAGGCTCCGGGCCAATAGGTGTCATGTTTCCTTCAATAGTGAACTCACCGCTGTCCAAATCAGAGAAAAAACACTGCCCGCTTATCGATTCGGGCCATACAGCAGTATTCCTATGAACATTTAAACTTAGATCAATTTTATAAAGATTGACATGCCATTCTTTCACTCTCAATTGATCTAACTTCCATTCATGACCTTTCTGCCAAATGCTTTCCGGTGTTACTAATAAAGGAGTGTCTATGTTTTCAGGCAAATAGAATGGCTCAAAGTGGTAAGTTACAGTATCAACTTTCCTGTTGAATTCGAGAACACCTTTATGGTCCCTGTAGTATTGTAACCACAAGGAATAGTCAGCAAAAAATTCTATTCGTTTAGTATTTTGCTCTTTATTAATATTAACATTCTCAATTGTTTCATAGCCGGCGTTTATTTCTCTCATCCCTCGAAATATTGAGGTCATCTGAACATTTGGAGCAGCGGCTAAACTGGAATAAACCAATCTTGGTTGAATCTTTTTATTTAGTATTCTGAATGAAGGGAATTCTAACTGAGTAATAGCGGCACCTTTTAAAGCATCGGAGGCAGGCACATCGACATCTTCACGGATAGGTTCAATTTGCGCTCCCACAGGCAAAGGAATAACCGTTGAAAAGTGGAGAAGCCCATGTCCCTCAATAGTTGATATCTTCTTTCCATCTTCGGTTACTTCCGCAATTCCGGCTGTAGATAAATGCCCTGAATCACCATCAATACAAATCAAAAGAACCCTTTCTTTGGGCGGTAAATCAAGTTCATTTGGAAATTTAATGATGATTTTTTCACCTCCTTTGACTTTGAGACCTGATGGTCCTAAACTAAGAGCCTGACATTTCGGAAAAAATTCAGGAACTTGATAAGGGAGTTGCCATGAAGGAACCATTGCCAGAGTTATCTCTTCTTCTCCGTCCGGAAAATCAAGCTTCGTTGAATTATTGATGGTCATTTCAAGATCAGGGAATGAGGAGTTGGTGTATAAAACATCATTTTCTGTTTCCTCTATAACGATATCTTCCTTCTTGGGCCTGGATAGTAAATAAATATTCTGAACTACGATTGCTTTACCATATTCCGAATCAACAAGGATATTGGCAGGTAGCAGATCAGACTCTTTCCCCGGAGAAATGTGTAGCTGCAGTTTGCCTTCTGGAACATCCATCAACACAAAGTTTCCTAGACTATCCGTCCAGGTAGAGATTCCTGTTCTCGATTCTGTTATCTTGATTCCTGAAAGTGGAACACTGTTCTGATCATATACATATGCTGTAACCGCTGCAATTTCATCACTGATCCGATACACAGAAAAGAGGTTCGAAGTGCCAATATTCCCTGCCTGATCTTCTGAAGATATCCTAAATTCGTTTAATCCTTCTGTCAATATTGCATCTACTACAAAATTCCCATCCGAATCAAGCTCGATTTCCGTATTCTCGTGACGTACCGAGAGGATTTTTTCATCTCTCACAGATCCTTTTACGGATATTTCTTCCTGATTGGTAAAATATGGAGACTCCGGAATAATTATATCAACCTTCGGAGGTGTTCTGTCAACTGTAAATTCCCAAACATCACTCTTGCCGGAATTCCCGTATTTATCGCTTGCTTCAATCTGTATCTCATGCCTGCCTTCTTTCGCATCTACCAGAAGATAATCCACATAATTCAGAGATTTAACGACATTATCGGTAACGTCTTTACCATCTACATAACAACGGATGCTATCTGTTTCTACACCACTTATTTCATCATTGATCTCTGCCCGAATTTTGATGTTGTTCTCGTTCGTGTAAGAATCTAAACGAGGATAAAGCAATGAGAATTCCGGGGCTGATGAATCGACAATAAAGTTCTGACTGACTTTTCTGTAATTCCCTGAATTAAAGAAGACTTTAAGGCTTAAAGCATAGCTGCCTTCTTCCAGATTATCAACTAAGAACTTATATTCTCCATCACTCACAAACACCTGATCGGTAACATCAATCCCATTGAGAGTAGCCTGATAATCACTTACTCCTGAATGTCGAGGGCAAAGAAAGCTATTCAGATTCAGTGAATTCTGAATTCTCTTATCTAGCAAAATATGTAATGTTCTGAACCTACCCTGAAGTTTTTTAGCTTGTTTGTGATCAATATCCAGAAGAGATTCAAGTCTCGTGATTGAAAGTAAAGAAAGTTGATTAAGGTTATAATTCT
>JAKSBJ010000230.1 GCA_022361195.1 Flavobacteriales bacterium | reverse complement strand
GAGGTAACTGCCAAATTTTGATATGTAGAATCGTAGATTTTCATTAGCCATTAATGAGTTCCATGATCATTGGAATTGCTCCAAGTGTTAAATACATGGCTACTGTCCAAATTCCCGAAGTAGCTTCCATCGCCTTTGCCAATTTTTTACGTGGTTGTTTAATGAAGAAAAATCCGGGTAAAATGCAGAGTAAAAAGATTCCTCCCAATATGATAAAAGTTGGAGTTCCGTAACCTGCATAATTGGCTGCTAAAGTGGCGAGTCCCAATGTGAAAGCCATCGAGACCATCCAAACAATGGTTCCGCCTTTGGCTCCCCACATTTTGGTATATGATACCACGCCTTCTTCTTCATCTTCTGGAGCTTTGAGCTTTCGTCCAAATTCAACCACAATTCCATTCATATAAGAAACGGCAAAGAAAAATGCTAAGCCCATATGGGGTTGTTCTCCTTCTAATAGCCAATCTAGTCCACTGGAATAAACATCTAACAGCGGAATGATAAACATATGGGAAGTGATGTATAAAATTTGTCGTGGTTTGAGATAGTTTGGAATAAAAAATTCAACTCCCATTAAGCAGAGATAAGCTATTACAATACAGTATAAATACAACATTGGAAGCTGAAACCAGGCTATTACTGCAATCTGAATAATTCCAATAGCAATTCCTAAATTCCTTAATTCAGAGAGTTTAACAACTCCCCGGGGAACAGGTAAATATTTTCGGTATTTGGCATCATCTTCTTTATCCTTAAACTCATCAAAAACCCGAACTAAAAAGAAAAGTGTGAAAGTGGCAAAACAGCCAATGAGGTAAGTATCCCACCCCACAAATCCATCCGCTCCACGGCAAATTCTAGAATAAGAAATGGCCGAAAATGTAAAGACAGATACGGCAATGACATTTACCAAAATCGGAAAACGTTCCTTTTGGTAGATGTATAAGCGCTTGAGGTATGGAAGATTAGCTTCTGACATTATTTTCGTCCTAGTTTAGCATGGGCCGAAGCAAAATGTCCAGCCGACATGGCGGCTACAATGGATAGTTCTCCTGACAAACAAACTCCTGCACAGATTTCGGCAAATTTCTTTGCATGTCCGGCTCCATAACAGTCAATAAGCTCCAAACATTCTCTTTGAGTTGGTAGCCCGGTTCCTCCACCTACTGTTCCTACAATTAAGTTAGGAAGTGTAACCGTTGTGTATAAGTCTCCTTCAGTTGTTACCTCCATTCGGGTAACTCCTACCGAAGCTTCTGAAACACAAGCGGCATCTTGCCCACAGGCAATGAATAAAGCAGCGAGCCCGTTAGCAAAGTGTCCCTGTGCTCCGATAGATCCAGCTTTAACGGCTCCCATGAATGATGTTTTCCAATATTCAAACATTAGTTCAGGAGAGGTTTTAAGAACATCTATTACTACTTGTCTTTTTAAGGTGATTTCGGCCGTTACATTCTTTCCACGTACAGAGGCAAAGGAGTTGGATGTGGCTTTTTTGTCCCCAGACATATTTCCTTCAATAAACCATATTTCGGGCTGAATGGGTGTTTGGCTGATAATGTATTGACAAATGGCTTGTGTACAGATCGTCACCATGTTTTGTCCGGCAGCATCACCCGTTGTATATTCTAAGGTCAATGTAACTTCGTTTCCTTCAATATTTAACTCCATGTCACTTAGCTCTGCATAGTTTGAAGATGCTGAGGTAATTTTGGTGAACTCATCTTTCTGTTCCATCAACCAAACCACAAACTTCCCAACCGAAAGGAGGTTGTCAAATTTAAAAACGGGACAACGTTGAACGCCTTCCATCAAACAAACCGATCGAATCGCTCCTGAATCTTTGCAAGCTTTTGCTCCACGTGCATAAGAAGCCACTAAAGCACCTTCGCTAGTCGCTAAAGGAATATAAAATGCTCCGGTTGCATGCATTCCATTCATTACTAACGGCCCCATGATTCCTGTTGGAATTTGAGTCATTCCAATATAATTCTCAATGTTACCTTTGAGTTTTTCATTATCAGTAAACTGTTCCTGGCCTGATAAAAGTGGAAGTTCTTTCCCCGTAGCGGTTTGAATAAAATTCAGTCGGTCTTCTTGTCCCTCTTTGGTGTAAGGATTTTTAAAAGAAACTCCTGGAAGGGATTTTGTATGTTCTTCGTCGAAGTTCTCAATTCGCTCAAAAACATTGTTCTTGGCAACCGCTTCAACTACTTTGTTTAGTTTCTCCTTTGTGATACTCATATCGCAATCATTTCAACTCAAAAATATAGAGTAGGGAAGGTACTAAAAAATTGAAGACAGCCGATTAAGAAATGGATTTGCGGAAAATGCGAAATTCGGTGATAGAATTAAAAACGGTATTGCGGTGGTGCCGATACTGGAGCAAAAGAATAAAAAGTTCTATTACCTCTCCATCCGTTTCTCTTTAATATTCAATTTTACCATTGATTCGATTTGTTCAGCTTGATTCTCATTTAAAAGATGGAATGCTTTGCCGTAATATTTTTGAGCATTTTGTTCGCGAAATTCAAAGGTGCATCCTTTTATCAAATTGATAGTTTCTATATAATACCCATAGGTGGTTTGAGGAGTGCATTTCAGATAAACGGTCTCTTCTGATACCTTTACTTTTCCTAAAGAGTCAAATTCTTGATAGTTTTCACTGTTTACTATCGAGTTTTCTATGAGGAGATGAATGGAGTCTTGTAAAGCTTCATCAGAAATTTCTTGAGCATTCCATAAGGTTTCATCGTGCTCTGTTAGTTCGATCATATTTGAAGTTTTAACTTCTTCTTTTGGCAAGTCATCATTGGTAGAAGCTGCTTCATCTTTGTGAACTTCATCTAGCCCAGAAGAGTTGCAAGAGCATATGAACGCTAAGGTGAAAAAACAGTGGAATAGTGATTTCATTGGCCTAAATTAAATATTCCTCAAAACTCACCAACAAAACCTGTTACTAGCTCTTCTGTACTCGTATCTAAGTAACCAATTGATTTTAAAAGTTCCTTTCTTCTTTTTAAAGCCTGTACCAACTCCTCAATATCCTTTTTATCTTCTTCATAGTAAACCATATCTTCCAACTTTAAACAAAGGGTTGTCATTAATACTGATTTCTTAAAATCTGTAGTCTCAGGTCGATCAATCCAACTCACAATTTGAGTAGTTTTATAAAACTTAAATTCAATGTCATCACTTTGGGGAGTAAATTCAAGTTTGTCATTCTCTAACCATCTAAAAACAATGCTCTCAGGAATTATCATTTCATTTGGGTCGTTGGTCATATATTGTTCTCCGATACTAAGAAAGTCATCGTGTCCACATTTTGGGCAGGCATCTCTCCAGTTCAAAAAATACAGTTTATCAGTTGTAAAAGCACAATCCTTAAAATCAAGAATACGTTCTGTTTTGTGATGACATTTAGCACATTCTTTGGATTGTTTTTTTTGCATAGGTGATTAAACAAAATGAAGGGAATTATTTCTCAAGAATTTGAACATTGTAAAACTATCGACTTCTCAATCCGGCCACAAAGCCAATTGTTGTAATGAAACCATTTGGCCTTATGGTTGGAAAATTAGGTGCTGCCCAAACCATATCTTTGGAATGGAGATGGTACTCAACTGAAAGATTTAAACCAGTGCTTATGCCTTCATTAAAAAAGAGTTTGGAAAAGCGTATTCCAGGAACAAGCAAAAAACTTCCGTCACCATCGGCTTCATAGACATTTTGAGAACCATTGAGAATTTGTTCAAATGAAGGAACCGTATTATGTGTTGTCACTTTCACACTTCCGGTAGTAAATCCTAATCCAGTGAATAATTCTAAGCGATTTTTTTTGTTTTCACCCAATAGGTTGTATCCCAAACTGAAGTTTACTGAATATAAATTGAGGAGAATGTGGGTGTTAGGTGGTTCAACTTCATTTTCATGATAATAAGGAATAGATATTCCCATGCCAAGGCTAAATTCGTAAAATGGGATATAACCCTGAATTTCGATATAAGGAACAACAGTTTGAATTGTCTGTTCTCCAAGAGCTTCAAGTCGTTGATTAAATTGTCCCAATCCTGAGTTAAAAATAGCTCCTCCTTTTACCCCTAAATAGGTATATGTTTTGTGTGTTTCTTGAGTGAATCCAGCTGTTTTAATGACGTTTAGGAGTAAAAAGACTAAAAGAGTTCGTCTAAACATAATTTGTAATGCTGAGGTGATATTATTTGTGGAATGAGAGGCTATTCATCAAGCCGTCTCCCATTTTTATCAATGAAAAACCACTCTTCTGCATCCCAAAACCAATGTTCTTCACCATCCCATTTCTTCTCGCCCTCCAGGGTAACCTGGGACCTCCCGTTTTCAAACGGAAGTGCAAAACTATATTTAGGCTCAATAACAATTTCTCCTGTTTGGGCATTTGCAAAACCAATTTTCCCCTCCTTCTCAATTCGGAATAGGCCTTCAACGATGTAATCGGGACCATTGTCATAAATGAAAACATCATAAAGTTTATTTTCATCCCTGTCAATTCCGATCCATTCATATTTTTGAGTCAAAACAAGCGCATAAGTTTCAAAAGTGTCTGTCAAGCAAGTTTCATATTTACCAATGGGGATAATGGTATCTCCTGCTAGGTTGATATAGCCTGAATAAAGTTCTTCTGAATCCTCAACCCGTAAATAATAATCTGCGGTTTTAGAGTCCAAAGAATCATCTATAGAGAGTTCGGTAGAATTGTCATTTTTTGCAGTGCCCGAATTGCAAGCCACTAGTGTGAAGGTTGGAAATAGACAGCAAAAGAGTATGATCTTTTTTAAGTAAGGTGTAAGTTGTATCATGTGTAATAAGATTTAGCGTATTTATAAATCCCCTTTAATAGTATTAACGACTTGTTCGCTGAGTTGGTACTTTTCTAAAATAGAAAGAATTAGGTTTCCTTCAACTTTTTCTCCATCAACAGAGTAAAGTATTTCAACCTGATCTTTTTCTAATTGACTAAAATGACATAAAATACCATAACCAAAGTCAATAAAGCTGGTTGAATTAGAGTTCTCATGTCCATGTCTGTGACCACAAAAAGGGTCCGAGCATCTCCAATAGGATTCTCGCAAAACGGTGATTTTTTTTCCTTTAATCTCATAAACTTCCTGTCCATGACCAGCATTTTTAATGAAACTGTGAGGGAAAACTGAATCTGCTGAAGAATATATTGGTGCCGGGAAAATGACAGTATCCCGGTAGTCGTTAAAGACAATACTGCTATCAGAAATGAATAACATTGTTGCATTGCCAATGGTGTCAGTAGAGCTATAAACACTGTCTTTATACAACCAATATTTCTTAAAAACGCGATTTTTGAGTTCTAATTCAAGGGGAAAAGAAAGTTCCTCTATCTGTTGTGAGCTATCCGCTATTTCCACTTTTTCATTTTCTATTTCCATGTTGGAAATAGGTTCAGTGCAGGAAAACAATATCCCTAAAGAAATAAGTACTAGGATGCCAATTTTTTTGAAGTAAGTCATTGATCTAATTCTCCTTTTCCGAAAAATACAAAAAATCATACGGGCTGAACTGTTAAAATTTTGACCGAAAGAGGTCTTTTGATTATCCATCGGGACAATTGTCCGCTAACAAATTGTTATTTTTGTAAGGTGCTACGTAATTTAAAATTACACTTACTTTTTCTCTTAATTACTCTTCGGTCATTACTGTTTTCACAGGGGATTGAGGTAGTTCGTATGCACTATGAAAGTTTTCTCGAATTTGAGTACAGTGATCAATATAAAGCCAAAGAATTTTTGGATGAAGGATTTAGATTGGCTCAAAAAATAGATGATCGTGAATTAGTAGCCGAAGGGTTTAAATATTATTCCTGGTATTACGATGATTGGAATGAGTATGATAAAGCCTTGGAGTCTTTGGATTCAGCTGAATGGTATTTTAAAGAACAGGCCAATACTAAAGAGGTTATTAATTGTTACAACTATCGGGGAAATATCTTGTCCAGCCAGGCTCTTTTAGATTCTTCATTGTATTGGTACCAAAAAGGGCTTGATTTAGCCATTAAAAAAGGGGATAGCGAGGCTAGTTGTACCTTACTAAATAATACCGCTTTGGTGTACATGGATTTGGGAGATTATGTACGGTCGGTTGACCTTTTTCTTGAAGCCGTTAAAATTTGCGAAGAGCTGCAAGATCAAGAAAGTCTGGGGGATGTATATAATAATTTGGGAACCGTTTTTTCTCAAATAGAGGATTATGAACAGGCTTTGTTCTATCATCAAAAATCCTTGTCTATTCGTAAAGGCAGTGATAATCCAGTAAAAATAAGTTCTGTCAAATTAAACATAGGAAGAGTCTTTTTAGCAACGGCTTCATATAATATGGCGAGAAGCTATTTTATGGAATCATTGAGTATTGATGAAAGTTTGGGGGATTTGGATGGAATGGCCTTGAATTATAATAACATTGGTTTGTCTTATATGGAGGAGGGGAATCGTGATTCTGCTTTTTACTTCTATTCCAAATCGTATGAAATTCGGAAGGAATTGAATGATCCCTTTGGTTTGATCATGTCGCACAACAATTTTGGAGAATATTATTTGGATAAGGGAAACTATGATTTGGCGATTGATGAATGTCTAAAAGGATATCAGCTTGGGGAAGAGTTGGAGTTACCTTATGATATGGCGGCTTCTTGTGAATGTTTAACAGAGGCTTATGAGAAGAAAGGAAAGGTCTCTGAAGCGCTAACTTATTCCAAAAAGCTACGAGAATTAGAAAATCAAATTCGGAGTGAATCCAACACCAAAGAGATTACCCAAAAGCAGATGGAATATATCTTTTACAATAAAAATTTACAAGACAGCCTTAGGTATTTAGAGAAGCAGAAAGAAAAAGACATTCAGCATGTCATTGAGTTAAAAGAAAAGGAATTAGAAAAAGAAAGGGTAGAGGAATCCAAACAATACCAACTGTACATCTTCTTGTTATTGGGATTGGTTTTGCTGGTAATAGCCGCAATTGTTTTTTACAGTTATTCGCAACAAAAAAAGAAGAATGAACTGATTGAAATGCAAAATATGGTCATTTCAGAACAGAAATTGGAGATTGATCAATCTTTAGAATATGCTCAATTAATCCAACGAACTTCTTTGCCGAGTATCAAAATAAATGAGGTTTTTGATGAGTCCTTTTTATTGTATTTGCCTAAAGAGGTAGTTAGTGGTGATTTTTATTGGCTAGAGTCTACCAAAGACCATTCTTACATTGCTGTGGCCGACTGTACTGGGCATGGTATTCCAGGAGCATTTTTATCCTTGATAGGAACTATTTTGCTCAACGAGATTTACAACTCCAAACAAATGGACCAACCAGACAAGGTGTTGAATGAACTCAATCGTCTGTTACAGCTAACGATGATTAGTTCAACTGGAGAGCGGATGAAAGATGGAATGGACATTGCTTTTTGTCGTTTTGATAAGAAGAACAGAATTTTGGATTATGCTGGAGCCAATAATTCGCTTTGGATAATTTCGGAGAGAGAGAGCATAATTCAAATTCGAGAAGGAAAAGAAGAACCGCTGGAGGCAAGTTTTGAGCATCATGGTTATTATTTATTCGATTTAAAGGCAGATAAGCAGCCTATTGGTCATTATGTTCGAGGAATAAACTCTTTTAGAATGCAAAGTGTTAAATTGGAAAAAGGTGACCAGTTTTTCCTTTTTACCGATGGTTATGCCGATCAGTTTGGAGGTGAAAGAGGTAAGAAGTTTAAGTACAAACCTTTTAAACGACTATTACTATCCACTTCAACTCTAAGTACGATTGAACGCAAAGAGCGTATCGAATTAATTTTTGAAAATTGGAAAGAGGGTTATGAGCAGGTAGATGATGTTTGTGTGATCGGAGTTCGGGTTTAAACTCTCAGTCCCATAATTAAAACGTCGTCAATTTGAGCTTCATCTCCACGCCAGGCCTCAAATCGGTTAATGAGTTCCTGCTTTTGTTCTTGCATAGGTAAGTGATAGAGCTCTTCTAAAGTTTCTCTCAGTTGTTTGTATTTGTATTTTTTTCCTCTCGGTCCACCAAACTGATCCGCGTATCCATCCGAGAACAAATAAACACAATCACCTTTTTCTAATTGGAAGGTATGATTAGTGTAAATATCTACCACTCCATCATCGTTCATTCCAATGGGTAATTTATCTGCTTTAGTTTCCTGAAGTCCATCTTTTGTAACCAGATATAAGGGGTTATAAGCCCCTGCATATTGAAGGATACGTGTTTCGGTATCGTAGGAGCATAGTCCTAAATCCATTCCGTCCTTAATACCACTCTCTCCGCCGGTTTGTCGCAAACGATCATTCACCCCTTCATCCAAATAACTTAGAATTTCATTAGGTTCATGAATGTTCTTTTCCATAATAGCCTGGTGTAGGTAATTAAACCCTACAACCGACATTAATGCTCCCGGAACGCCGTGTCCCGTACAATCTACCGCTGAAAAGAATATGGTGGAGCCTTTTTCTTCGACAAAATAAAAGTCTCCAGCTACAATGTCTTTTGGTAAATAGAGTACAAAACCATCTCCCATCAAGTCTTCAACGGCAGAAATTGGGGCCATTATGGCCTGCTGAATGCGCTTAGCATAGGTAATACTGTCCGTTAAATCTTTTTTGCTTTCCATGAGCATATTATGCTCTTCCTGCAATTGGGTTTTGAGTTGAACCAACTCTGCCTTGACCATTTTTAACTCCTTTTTCAGTAAGTCATTTTCGGTTTTAAGTAATTCTATTTCTGCTAATTCCATCGGCGGGCTTAAAGAACTAAATATAACAAAATCTGGTCAAGGTAAAGTTTTCTCCGGGTCTTTTAATTGAATTTTAAATCTACCACTTATAAGGGAAGGATTTGGAGGAAAATTCTGTAAAAGTCAGTATATTACATTCGGAAAAAACTGTACAACTGAAGCGTGAGTAGTTTAATAGGTAGAATATTAGGAAATATTTCCACCCGGATAATGTTTATCATATACATAATCATTATTCTATTAACCACTTTTTTCGTTGTCTTTGGTTATTACAATCAATTGAGCTTACAAGAGCAGCGACAGTATGACCGTTTAAGTGCTATTGTTACTTCGGTAGGAATTAATTTGGATGGCGATCTTCATCAAAAACTGTTCTATGATCATCCTGAGAAAAATGATATTACGGCTATTGATCAAAATGAAGAGTACCAGAAATTAAATACTCTTTTATCAGAAGTTGTAAAGGAAAATGAACTTAAAAGTCCAATGTACACCTTGGTATATGACAAAAATGAGAAGATTTTTCGCTACGGAGTTCGCTCAGACGATCAAGTGTATTATCGTCATGAATATACAGAGTATCCCAAGGTTTTAGTCGATAAGTACTTTGAAGGAGGAACAATCCCCAAATACCAATCAGAAAATGGGGTTTGGCTCTCGGCTTTTTATCCTTTTAAGAATAGCGAGGGAGAAGTAGTAGGCTTAGTGGAAGCAGATGTTGACTTTACCTATTTTGATAATATGGTAAAAAGTCAATACACCCGTCAGGCTTTAATTGCTCTGGCAGTAATTATCGTCATTGCTTTGATTTTGATTCCCTATACCCGAACCATTTTACGAAAAGATCAGGAACAAAAAGAACTGTTTATCCTTCAAAAGAAGATGATTGAGGAGAAGAATAAGGATATTACTGACTCAATTAATTACGCATTGAGAATTCAAACTTCCATACTGCCCTCAAAGGATAATTTTACCGATAGTTTTGAGGATAGCTTTGTCTTTTACCGTTCAAAGGATATTGTAGCTGGGGATTTTTACTGGATGGAGCGTTTGGGGGATGACATTTTTATGGCTTGCGCTGATTGTACTGGGCATGGCGTTCCGGGAGCAATGGTTTCTGTGGTTTGTTCCAATGCACTTAATAGAGCTGTAAATGAGTTAAAATTGGCGGATACAGGTAAAATACTGGATGCTGTTCGAGAGATTGTGGTTGAGCAATTCCGCAGAGGGGATAGTGAGATGAATGATGGAATGGATGTGAGTTTCGTCAAAATCAATCTCAAGAGTATGAAAATGTTCTATTCAGGTGCTAATAATCCTATTTATCGAATTTCGGATGGGGAGTTGACCATTTTCAAATGTTGTAAACAACCTGTTGGAAAATACCTAGATCCTTCGCCTTTTAAGACGTATGAAATTGATCTGAAAAAGGGAGATTGTTTTTACTTCTTTACTGATGGATTTGCAGATCAATTTGGAGGGGATAAGGGGAAAAAGTTTAAGTACAAACCTTTTCAAGCCTTGTTAAAAGATAATTATTCCAAATCCATGCAGGAACAGCATGCTGTGTTAGAAGGAGCCTTTGAAGAATGGATTGGCGATTTTGAGCAGGTGGACGATATTTGTGTTATTGGAATTAGAATATAATGCGAGACAAAAAGCTTATCCTTCCTTTAGTTTTTCTAGTGATTTTGGGAATATTTATCATCTCCAGTAGAATCACTAATAGTAGTCGACTTAATGAGCTTATAAGAGAGCCTAAAGCAGGAGATATCTATATTTTAGAGCATGATGAGGTTTATGCACCCATACGTATTAGCGAAGTAACACATTCTCAATTGAGTTTTTATCAGTACTACTATTCCTTTGGTGAAGCAATTCCCGATCGTGAACAAATTCTAGATCATGAATGGGATCACGAATTTGTAGCCATTTACGAACGAAGTGAAATTAACAGCATGTTTGAAGAAGGAAGAATTGCGGAAATTTACCGTGATTAGGCTTTATTCAAAAATTTGATACCCTTTCCATTCACGGTTATTTACGTCATATAAAAAGACAGTATTGTTGCAGTATGCGAATCGAAAAGCATGATGCGTTATAGCAGTCTGTGGCAAAAAGACGGTGGCTGTAAGTTCTCCACTCTTTTTATTGAAGAGGTAAATCTTTTTGTCTCTGAAGTTTAAAAGACCAATTTCCATTTTCTTTTTCCCAGTGTAAATGAGACTGGTCGCATTGCACTTTTCCAATAAAAAGCCTTCTATATCGAATAAAACACCCTTTTGGTAACTGCCATCTTTTCTGCTGTAAATGGCCATACTCAAGCTATTATTATCAAAATAATGCAGTAGTTTTTTTCCATCAAATGCTCCACAAGTATTATCATTAGGTTGCAGCGTTTTGCCTTCTAAAACTTGTGTGTTTCCAAGTGAAGGGTATCCTTGATCATTAAGTTTCATGGCAATGAGCCCCCCATTTCCATAACAATTGGCTTCTAATTCTTTTGTCTTAGCGTTCCACCAAAATCCTCGAATATCATTTCCTACTGTGGTTTGGAAAACAGGATTTCCGTTTTTATCAAATACTTCCAAAGGAAACTCTGAATTTCCTGCAAAAGTCGCATAGTATAATCCTTTGGATGGATTATAAGCAACACCACAACCATTGGTCCCTTTACTTTGTTGAATTTTTAGTGTGATAGAAGCTTTTGGGTACTTAATTAGCTGAGAAAATGAGCTTGTAGCTAAAATTAAAAAGCTTAACAGCGTGAGGGATCTGAGCATAAGGTTAGATTATTTAGTTTATCCAAAACTATTAAAATAATCGAATCAATAAATAGGGTATTTTACGTATTAGTATCCAGAGCTTAATAAATTACTAATTCCCAATCCTCAAAAGGAGGAGAAGGTTGATACTGGCTATCACGCAAAAGTTTAAACATCTCCAACCCACGTTGAATAGCATATTTTTTATTAATGACTTCTCCATGAGTATTTAAATGGAGGTTATTGGCAAAAACCGAATAAATGCGTTCCATTAGACTTCCTCCTTGTAGCCATTTGGTCCAATCTTTAATTTCACACCGCAGTTGTGTAGTGAAATCTACAACTGCTTTTTGGTAAGGAAGCAAATTCTGGTAAGAAAAGTCTGCCAGTTCAAAAGAAAGTTTGGATTTGAATGAAGTATCAATTTGCTGAGCCAGCCACTGTTCGTCGTAATTGTCAAACATGCGTACATCATCATATCCCCAATTAGAGCTAATGAAGTAGAGTAAGAACAAATTCTCCAGTTTTTCAGGCTTTTCTATCAAAAAATGTCGATACTCTTTTTCAGAATAGTTGAGAATATGATTTCCGTTGGCAACAGAAAAAATATACTTGCCAATATCCTGTATGTCGTCAATGTCAAGCCTTTCGCCTTGAGTCATTTAAGGGTTAAAAAGAAGAACTGGTTTATTTTTTAGGCCAAATAACAGCTTGAGCAACAATTACAACAGTCCCATTATAAGTTAAAGCTGGACTTCCATGTAATTGATAGCCTTGTTCAAGAGCTTCTGAAACTCGTTTGCAAAAGTGGTCATCGTCAGGGCCTGTTAATACCCTATAAGTCGGTAAATTGTTAGGTGGTTGGTTAGAATTCATTTTCATAGTTTAAGTATTCAAAAATAAAAAAATGAATACTCATTTATTGAATTGCCAATTCTTTTCCCGATTTCATTTCACCGTTTAATTGAAATTCTAACGTCTTAATTTCATTCCCGCAACGGTCTCTCCTTTCCAAAATGTCAGTAATAGTGTCCTGATAATCGGTATTATCTACGAAAAGTATGTGCTCAAAAGCCATTTCGTTTAGCGGAACAAACAAACTGTAATTATTGGATTCGTTGAGCTCTCCAATTTCCAGGGTATCCGTGATTTGATTAGGATTACCATTTACAAATTGAATAGAGTAAAGGGTTGAAGGTTCATTTAGGGTGGGATAAGAAACTTTTAAACCAAGAACTTCATAAGGACCCGATTTACAAAGGCATCCACTTAAAAGAAGTAAGGAGAAAGAAAATAAATAAAAGTGCCGCATACTTAATTGTAAAAGGACCAAACATTTCTGATGCGTTGAATGATCTCTGAACTAAAATTTTTGGAAGCCTTAATTCTAATACCATTTTGGTGCCGAACTCCATATAATAAACCTGAAGACAATTGGGCTTTTTTCATGATATCTAAACAATCACTGGCAAAGCCTGATCTGACTTTTCCTTCCTTCAAAACGACCTTATTATTCTCAAATCGCAAGATAAATACCCAAGAGCTAAAGGTTTTAATGAAAAAAAGTTGGATGTGGTGTGCCATTTCTATCTAATTGAAGCTGAATTTTTAAGCCATAACAAGTTACAAAATTCAGGCCAAATTGTCCACGTTTATTGAAAATAGCCTTTTCATGAATAACTATTTAAGCGTATCTTTCGTCTACATAAGTGAAGAAGTAAGCTTAATCCAAAACACAAACTATTGCAAACATCAGATAAGAAAATCAATATATATAATGCTTACATTTCGCACCCCCTTGGAATTAATACTTATTACTTGTTTTTTCCTTCTTTACAACATCGGAACAGCCCAATCCAGACTTCAGCCTAAATGTGAAAACTATCTCAAAAAAGAGGAATATGAGAAAGGTGTCGATTTTTTGCAAGCTCAGGATAGTGTTTTAAAGAAGAACGATCCCTTTCATTCCTACTATATGGGAATGATGTATTATCATATACCCCACAAAAAGAAAGAGGCTACGCAATTTTTTCAGGAGTATCTTGATCGTACCAACGATGAACATATCAAAATGTATGGGCATGAACATATTTATTTCTTTTTAGGTAAAATGTATCACCTCAATTACGAATGGGACAAAGCAGAGGAATGGTACCGTTTGTTTATTCAAAAAATTGATGAACATGAGTATATTCCAGCCGTTCAAAAGGAAATTTTGATTGGAGAAGCCATTCGGCATATTGATCAATGTGATTTTGGACGAATTGCTGTAAATAATCCTCGTCATGTTCTGATAGAGTCTTTAGGGGATACAATTAATACCATTTATCCCGAATATGCTGCAGTGGTGTCGCAAAATGAAGAAAAGCTAATCTTTACTTCTCGACGTCCAGATACCCGAGGTGGAAAACTGGCACGAGAAGGAGGAGGTTTTTATGAAGATCTTTATACCGCGGAGCTGGTTAAGGGAAGTATTTTTGAGAATCGTGATTTCTTGAACGATACTAGCGGAAGGTATTACTTTAATACGGATACAGATTTTGAGTATATCAATTTCCGTCGAATGGATGATGAAATTAATACCGAACGACATGATGGAAGTATTCAGCTACATAAAGATGATAAGGTGCTTTATTTTTATCATGATGAAGATGTATGGTCAGTTAGGGTGGATGTTGATTCTACGATGAAGCCTGAGAAGTTAGGTGAATTTGTGAATTCAGATTATCATGAACCTTCTATTTTCTTTTCAAATGATGATTCTAAATTATTCATCGTGAGTGATCGTCCAGGAGGTTTTGGAGGAAAGGATATTTATTTAAGTGAACGAGAAGAGTCTGGGAGATGGTCCGAGCCAATGAACTTGGGACCACAAATTAATACAGAATTCGATGAGGATGCTCCTTATTTTGATCCGGATGGAATTACCCTTTATTTTTCATCTAAAGGTCATTCCTCTATGGGGGAATACGATGTGTTTAGATGTCGTTTGGAAGATAGTATATGGACCGCTCCGGTAAACTTAGGGTATCCAATTAATACTCCCGCTGACGATATTTATTTCACCATGACATCGCGTTATAATCGCGGTTATTATTCGTCTAGCGATTTAAAGGGAGTGGGGGATATGGATTTGTACCGAATCACATTTGCCGACGAGCGTGATCCTATTGCTGAGTTATTTGGACATGTTAAAAAGGAAAAGGGAGATTTGATGGTTCCAACTGCTGCAGACATTCTTTTACAAACCTCCGATGAAGAGCGAATTAAGGAGGTTTCGGATAGTGTAGACGGAGATTACTTTTTGCTGTTAGGGTATGGTAAAAATTATGAGATGTATGTGAAAACTGTAGGTTATGTCCCGTATAAAAGAGAATTTAGTGTTCCCAAGCAAAAAGAATACTATCAATTGTATCAAGAAGTGCACATGCAGCACATTAGAGCAGCGGGAGGGCAGGTAATAGGACAAGAAGTAACAGTTTACACAGCTTTAGGGAATGAAGAGGAAACCGTGTATTACAATGAGAAAACCCGTAAAACTATTGAAAAGATTAAAGCAGAAAATAAGATCACCGGAGATATCCAAGCGCACACAGAGTATCATTTTTATCTTACAGCCGATGAGTTAAAAGAGATCATGAAAAATGATACTACTCTTGAAATTGATGAAAACTACCAGGCTCGTAAACTCATGCTTAAAACCAATAAGCTGGAGTATATGAAAGAAGATTCTTATTTGGAGTTTGAAGGTTCACTTTCACGAGATGTATTCCTGAATCCTGACGTCATTGCAACAACTGATGCGGCTCAAATTGACGGATTGTTCTTTACGGTTCAAATTGGAGTTTACAGTAGAAATGTTCCTCATTCGGTATTGTATAACCTAGAGCCTTTGGTGACCCGTAGAGTTAATAATAATACCTTGTATCGCTATTCAACCGGAACTTACGCCAGTTTTGATGAAGCACAAAAACGTTGTGATCAAATCATAAAAATTGGAGTGGAGGATGCCTTTGTAACAGCTTATTATAAAGGAGATAGAATCGGACCTGAAAAGGCAGAGGAGTTACTTAAGAAGTTTGGGAATAAGATCTTGATGAAGCAATAATTACTCTTGCTTCAACTTTAAAATGGATTGTCTTTCACGATTAACGGTAAGCTGAGTGATATCCGGTCGGGAATAATGCCCAACCGCATCAAAATTTTGTCGTTCTTCCAACACACGATTAAAATCTATTGTTGCAGTAATAATGTCGTTTGTGTTTAGCTTGGGTTCAATTATCCATTCTCCATCTGGCCCGGCAATGCATGAACCTCCATTGGCTAAAATATCAGGAGCATTTTCCAAAATCAAATCTAAATGCGGTGTGTCCTTCGGAAAATCACTTTTTTGCATCAAACTGGAAACGGAGATTACAAAAGATCTTCCTTCGCGAGCAATAAAGCGCGTGATGTCTTGGGTATTAAAGTCTGACCCTGGCCAAACGGCAATGTGTAAATTCTCTCCCAAACCATAAAGTGCTGTTCGTGGTAATGGCATCCAGTTTTCCCAACAGTTTAGTCCTCCAACAGTAAACTCTTTTAAAGAATGTACTTGAAGTCCATTTCCATCTCCTGGCGACCAGGTGAGTCGTTCCTCGTAGGTAGGTTGTAATTTACGATGAACGGATTGTATGATTCCTTTTTGGTCAATGTAAACGAGAGAACAGTATAAGCTATGGCCACCACGATTTTCAGCTCGTTCAATGATTCCCAAATAAACGGCAATTTGTTTTTCGGCTGCTAATGCACAAATTGAATCTAAATCTCCTTTTTCAATTTGAACTGAGTTGCGAATGTAATGGGCATGAATTTCTTTGTGTACCGGAGAGTTGAATTGAGCTCCATCTGTTAGGCTTAACCAAAAGGGATATCCAGGTAAATAGCCTTCTCCAAAAATCACCAGCTCACATCCCTTTTTTGACGCTTTGGTAATATAATCAAGTGTTTTTTGAATGGTTTGCTGTTTGTTTAGCCAAACGGGAGCGGTTTGTGCTAAACCCACGGTTAGTAAGTTGGAAGCCATAACTAAAAATTGAGATGTCTAAAGATACGGCTAAATTCTTAGTGTACTATAGTGGAAGTTCCATCTGGTATTGATCAATAAAATTGTCCAATCCAGCTTTGTTCAAAGCTTCCAGTTTATCTGTCAACCTTTCGTCCACATTGTTGATTTTTATGGTGGAGGAAATTTGAGCCATTCCAGAGAATAAATGCTCCCAGTTTTTAATGTTCTGGTCAATTAAATCAAATTGTGGAATGTAGCCGTTTTTAGGGTTGATGACGAAGTAGGATTCGGTTCCATTTTCTCCCTGAATTTCATAGAAATCATAGTTTTTATCACCTTTGATGGTTTCCCATTGATTGTCCCACGAATAAAATTCCTGACGAGGAAGTTCATCTGTTGTTTTGCTGGTTTTGTCAACTAATTTTAGATGGACATTCTCTATCAATTCAGGTTCGCCTTTAAAACATTTGTACCCTCTCGAAATTTCAAATCCAACAGCCTTGTAAGCATTAACGGCAATTTCATTTTCTTTAATCACTTCTAAAGATGAAGCTTCGATTTGATGTTTTCGTAAATCATCTAGTGCAAAATCATAGATAGACTTGAGAATCTTCTTTCCACGATAGGCAGGTAAAACTCCGGTTCCGGTATTAAAGGCAATTCGCTTTCCGTTTCGTTTATCCACCGCATGAATGATAAATCCAACCAATTGGTCTCCATCAAACATTCCGTAGGACAATGAAAAGTTAACTTTGGCAGCTTCCCATCGTTTTTGGAAATAATCCTTATCTCTTGGTATCGTGACAAAGTAATTCTCAAAAGCGTCAAAAAAGCATTCAATAATGGTATTAAAAGAAGTGTGTTGTAAGTTAGATATTTGCATATTCTGTTAGTTCTTTTTCATGTATTCAGCAACATGTTGTTCGTTTGAATTTGAACTGGTTTTGAGAGAATTAATGATATTTTCTTTTTCCTGTTCTGTTTTATTTTGACTGAGTTTCTTTTTAAACTGTAATTTGGATACTTCAATCTCAAACCCCACAATGGCTTTAGAAAGTCTTGATTTATATTCAGAGTTCAGCGATTGCCATTGTTGCTTAAAAGCTGGCTCCATAAAATCCATCATCTCCTCGAGTAGCAAAAAAACGGCTTTTTGTTCTTCAATGATTCGAGCTTTACCATAGGCATGGACAGCGATATAATTCCAGGTTGGAACGTTTTGTTCTTTTTCATAAAGTGAAGGGGAAATGTAAGCATGAGGTTCACTAAACACAATGAGGTTTTCATTCGATGCCAATAAATCACTGTGTGGATTCGCTTTTGCAAGATGGGAACTTAGAATAATCTTATCATCTCTTTCGGAAATTACAAAAGGCAAGTGGGTAGCCACAGGTGCTTCATTTGTCGAGGTGGTGATTAATCCAAAATTGAACCGTTGCATAAACGCAATTGCCTCCTTTTGATCTTTTCCAACATAGTATTTAGGGATGTACATGAGATATCTTTTGCCTTCTGAATAAAAGTAATGAATTAAATAAGAGCGGAAGAACCGTTTGTCCCATTTTTATTGGGCTTAAGATTCTTTCTAACTGATTTCAGGGATGACAAAATGGTGTTTTACGGTGAAAATTTAGCGCTTATTCATCATGAAATTTGTGATGTAAAAATTTGATTCGAATCGAATATTAAAAGACCACGATATGAATACTGAGAAAATTAATTCATTGCAATCTCTTAAGAAAGCGCTTAAGACAAATGAAGAATTGAAGCAAAAATTTAAAAATGATCCATTAGATGCTTTAGAGCAAATAGAGGAACACCCTTTGAGTTCTGATAAAATGGTTTATCGCATTGTTGTTGGAGGTTTGTGCGCGATAATTCTCTTTGTGATGATCAGTGTTCTTGTTTTGGTATTGGAGGAACAAGATATACCAGATGTTTTTAAAACATCTGTCTCAATAGCACTTGGAGCCCTTGTTGGCTTATTGGCTCCACAACCTAAAACAAATTAAAAGTTAAAATTATGAAAGGATACAGTTTACATGTTGGGGTGGGAGAGGTAGATTTTGATCATTATCTAAGTACCTATAAAGTGATAGGTCCTGAAAAAGATGCCAAAGATTTATACGATATAACCAGCAATATTAATGGGTATAAAAAAAGCTTTTTGCTCACAAGTAGTGGAAAAGGAACGGCAAAAGCAACATCTAAAAATTTCTTTAATGCATTAGATTATATCATTGAGGAAACAAAAAAGAATGGAAAAGAAGAATCTTATGTTGTGATTTCTTTCTCCGGTCATGGAGCACGTTATGAGCATGAGCACAAACTTAAGCGTAAAGTAGAATTTTTGTGTTTTCATGACAAAATGGTTTTGGAACATGAAATCAAGGTGGAATTGTTAAAGTTTCCAAAAGGAGTGAAATGCTTCATAATTGTGGATTGCTGTTACTCTGATGGAATTACCCAGTCTGGTTATGGTTTGGGAACTCTTACCATTGAGTCGCTAAGTCAGGAATTAAGCAAGGAGGAAAAGGAGGCTATCGCTGAACGGGAAAGAGGGATTTTAAATTCGATTAAGAGAATGACAGGAAATCAGGCGAAAGGTGTCATAGAGTCTAATCGCAAAGAATATCTGGATAAAATAGAAACCGTGCCGGCTATTATCTCTGCTCGGCAATTCAGGAGTTCGATCTGTTTTTTATCAGCTTGTGATAAAGACAAAAAAACGGGGGCCGCCGATCATGCTAACGGAAATAGTTTTTTCACAGATAAACTTTTATCTATTTGGAATGGTGGTGATTTTGAAGGGAACTATAACATGCTACACACTTTTCTTGCAAAAAAAACAGGATTAAATGGAGGAGCTAGAATTAGCGGTGCATATGCTCCTTTTTTCATCAAAACGGTTCCTTTTGATTTTAACAGAGAATATTAATTAACCTTTAAATAAATAGATTATGGCTTGGAATATGACGTATCAAATTACGAATGATGAAGTAATTTGCGATATCGAACTAACGAATGGAGATCAAGGGAAATATAAAGAAGGGTCTTATTTGATTTTGGAAGACACGAATAATGAACTTTTACAAGGAATAAATTTGAACGGATACAATCCCAATACCGACCGTTTAGTTTTACTCATTGTTGATTACAATAGTGATTACGATGAAACTGATAAACTCAAGTTTAAATTACCGACTCATCAATGCCCTGGTGGAGCTGTGCCGTGTAAATATATTTTTGGAGTTGTTTATCTCAGTTCACCAATTTCTGGCAATTTAAGAGGACCAAAGAAGAAAAAACGAACTAATGTCGCGGTAGCTGATCAATTGGGCTAAAGTATGAACAAATAAATTTTTAAGAGAATAAAAATGTAACTTGTAAGGCATTAATGTCTTACAAGTTTTTGTGGTATCAAGAGGAGTTTACATATTGTTTTTTTTACTGTCAGTTTATTCAAGTTTAAGGGCAGAAGCTTTAATAGAAAATGATAGTTTGGGACTGGAGATTGACAAATTAAATAGAGAAGCTTATGATCTAAGAAATGATGATCTCGATAGTGCTTTTAAAATGAATACAGTTGCTCTCAATAACTCAAAAGATCATTGCTCAGATAAAGTTATCTCTGATATCCTGAGTGTAAGAGGTGTTTTATATAAAAATCGTGGGAATTATGATTCATCAGCTATTTTTCATTTGAGAGCATTGAAAATTAGAGAGGGGTTGGGGTTGAAAGGTAAAGTCTCCAATAGTTGTAATAACCTGGGTGTGCTTTATTATGAAATTAATCAGTATCAACTAGCTGAGTATTATTATCGTAAGTCCATGCTTTTAAAAGAGTTTGAAAGAGATTCAATAGGGATGAAAGTAGCGTACAATAATTTAGGATCATTCTTTTATGAAACAGGTCAACTTGATTCTGCACAGTTTTATTACGAAAAGGGAATAACGATTGAGAATGATGACTATTTAACGACCTTAATGTTAAAACTAAATTTAGGAATTTTACGTCGTCATCTTGGTGAACGAAAAGCTTCGTTAAACATACTTTTACCCCTGCTTGAGGAAGATTTAACTCCTGAAGATCGTCTGAGATGTTTACACAATATCAGCATTGCCTATGAAGGGTTGGGTGAATACGATTTAGCACATTCTTATTTGGCTTTATCCGAAAAACTTGCTGAAGATTTTGGCGGACTTGAGATAAAAAGAGATTTAGCGAGAAGTAAACTTATTCAATTGCTGAAAACAGAGGGAGGAAATAGTAAGCGATTGAGGTATTTTTTTAGTTATGAATCGTTGAATGATTCTTTTAACCTGGCAATCATTAACAATGAAGCGGATGAAGCAGAGGCAAAGTACCAAATCGAAAAAAAAGATGCAGAAATTGCATTTGAGAAAGAAAAAAACAAACGAATTGAAGCTGAGAATAAACAAACCAGGACAGAAAACAAAGTGAATAGAATAATCATTACAGTACTTATTATTCTCATTTTAGTCCTGGGAGTTTTAGGGATTTTTGCTAGTCGCCTATTCCGCCAGAAGCGAAAATTAAACCAGCTGGAGCTAGAAGCAAAAAGGAGAGAAGTAGAACAGCTTATGCAAGGTTATGAGCTGGATATGTTCGAAGCACAGGTTTCCGGACAGCATGAGGAAAGGAGAAGAATAGCAGAAGAGTTACATGATCGTTTAGGAGGTTTGCTTGCAGCAATTAATCTGCAAATAGAAAGCATAAATGATTCGGAGACCGATGATCAATTAATACAAGTGAAAAAGATGATTCATGAAGGGATGGATGAAGTAAGAAGTGTATCTCATAATCTGCATGCGAAATCGCTCGAAAAACATGGTCTTAAAGGATCACTTGAAGCAATTTGCTCTTCTATTTCACAGTCAAAAAGTCTTAAAATAGATCTTTATCTTGAGGGACTGCCAACTAATTTGAAATCGGAGATGGAGCGGGAGGTTTACAAGATTTTAATGGAACTATTGAGTAACTCATTAAAACATTCGGGAGCAGATCTCATAACCGTTCAAATTAATGAAATTCAAAAAGAACTAAACATCACATTTGAGGACAACGGAAAAGGCTTTTTAGCCGAAAAAGTAAGTGAAAAGGGATTGGGGATGCAAAACATCAATAAGCGGGTAAAACGACTAAAAGGAAACTGGAACATTGATAGTCATCTCAATCACGGCGCAACAATTATAATTAACATTCCAATAGCATGATTTCAATTTTTATAGCAGACGATCACAAATTATTCAGAGAAGGAGTTAGTTCACTTTTATCGACAATTGAAAACTTTGAAATTTCGGGGGAAGCCTCAAATGGGAATGAGGTAATGGAGTTGTTGAAGAGTAGAGGCACAGATGTCATTTTAATGGACATTAATATGCCTGAAAAGGATGGGATAGAAACTGCTGAGGCTGTACGATCAACTTATCCGGAAATTAAAATCATCATGCTAACCATGTTAACGGATAAGGGTTCTATTGAACGTGTATTAAAAATAGGTGTTGAAGGTTATTTACCCAAGGATGCAGGTAAGGCTGAGTTAAAAGAAGCTATTACCAAGGTCATAAATGGAGAGAAACATTATAATAATCAGGTCTTTAATATTATTGCAGAAGGGTATAAAAGTGATAATGTTACGCAAGCTGTGCGTTTAACACCACGCGAAGAGGAAATTTTAAAGCTGATTTGTAATGAGTTAACCACACAAGAGATTGCTGATAAGCTTTATATTTCATTCAATACGGTTGAGACTCACCGTAAAAACCTTTTACATAAGACTGGGAGTAAAAATAGTTTGGGTCTCCTCAAGTTTGCGATTGAAAATAAGTTGTTTAAGGAGTAAGTCTATTCAACTTCTTGCATCATTTTCTGTTCTTCTCCTTTAATTTTCTTTCGGAGTTTTTTAAAGCCGAAAAAACAACTAAATGCTATTCCACCAAAAGAAAGGGAAGCAAAACTCAGGGCTACGATAATAATTGTGCTGCTTGTATCCTGCATCTCCCGGCTAATGGTTTCCCAACCAATTTCCATGATGAGCATGCTGAATGCAGCTAAAAATCCAAGACCGACATAAATGCCAAATAGCAAAAGAATAATGGCCAGTACCTTCAATAAAATTTTAGTTGTTTTTGGATTCATTTTAGCTTAGTCAACTAATAGTTTTAAAACAGCCACTTTCTCATCTGCTTGTACAGTGATGAAGTAAAGGCCTTTTGGTTGGTTTATTGATACAGGAACGTTAGCCGTGTATTTAGCCTTGGTTTGAGAAATTAATTTCCCTTCAGGATTACGGATAGTGATAGAAACTTCCTGATAAGTATCTTTTAACTGAAGTATGAAAGTTCCGTTAGTCACCGGATTAGGATAAAGTAATATGCTGGATTCAAACTCATTTTTTTCAATGCTCAAAGGAGTTAAATGATAACAGGCTGAGGTGTCTGTACAACCATTTTCAGTCACAACTAATGCATAATTACCACTGGATGTTGGTGCAAACGTTTGATCTGTTGCTCCACTGATAATGGAGAAGTCCTGACAATCTATCCATTGATAAGCAGCAGGAGAGGCATTTGCAGTTAAAGAACCAATATTGACGATAACAGATGTATCTACGGTATTAATGGTCAGGTCAATGGTTAAAACACTATCACATCCATCAACGGTGCTTAAAGTGTCTGCATAAATTCCACTTGTGGTATAGGTTTGCGATCCACTGGGAAGTGTATAACTTCCACAAGCAATTTCTTCGGTACTTCCTGTTGCTAAGATGGTAGTTCCACTCGTTAATATTAAATTACTAAGGTGAGCCCCATTAGAACCATCTGTTCCGTCATTACTACTGCCAGGTGAACATCCGGGTTGAGAAGTGGAAGCAATTACTCCAGCTGTACCTCCGTTAAAGGAAGAACTTAATTCGGTCGGAATTCCAGCTCCGGAACTCCATACTAAACCACCACCGCCACCACCACCGGGACCGTTGCAGTTTGATGAACCCATATTGTCAACATCTGTTCCATTACCACCATCTACCGAAACACTAAGCGGACTGCCATAACTATTGACTTCTAACAATACGGTTCCGCCACCGCCACCACCGCCACCACCTTCATTGGCAGCATTTACCGCATGAGCGGCTCCATCGGCATTAATATTTTGTCCGTTACCTAAAATACGATCGGCTTTAATGATTACAATCCCTCCTCCGTTTGCTCCATTCTCCGATACTTCACCTGAATTGTTACCATGTCCGGCACCGCCACCACCTCCCATAAAAATCTTTCCGTCGGTATAGGCTGTTGAGAGCTCTTTGCTTTCTATTCCTTCAAAAGAACCACAAGCAAAAAATGAGGCCTTCACACGTCTTCCTCCTGCACCTCCGGCTCCGTAGTTTCCTCCTCCAGATCCACCTCCGTTGTGGTTGTTTCCTCCACCTCCTCCGTTGGCCTGAGGTCCACGCCCACACTCTTTTCCTGCAATAACAGCGGCTATTCCTTCGCCTTTTAAAGCTTTGGCATCCGGATCAGAAAAAGGGGTGTAATAAGTGGCATCGAGCACTACACCCGAGCAACCTCCACCTGAAAGTTCTGCGTCTCCGCCTCTAAAACCACTTCCTTCGACATCAATGTTTTGAGATCCGAAATCTAATGTTCCTTCAACCTCCAAGACAACAACTCCTCCTATAGTTCCATTCCAGGTAGTTGCAGTTAAATCACTTCCACTAATGATGGCATCTTCATAAACAGGAACCCGTATTAGCTGAACCGAGGAACTGACATCATAAGAATTAACCAGTTCATGTGAAAAGTAAACATCATTACCTTCAATTTTACAAATGGTTTGGAATTCGTAATTACCTGCATTGTTGTAAGAACTAATTGTTCCAAAAGAGGCCGAATTACTTTCATCAATCGTAGCTCCTTGCATTTGAATTAACAAAACCCGATCTCCGGAAGCAAATCCTACGGTAGAACTGAGACTAACAAAATTATCAGTTGAATTAACGACTGTAACACTTTGGTAATCATTTATAACTCCCGAAATGGAGGTTTGAGCCTGAACATTAAATAATGAGGAAGCTAAAAAAAAGCTTAAAGTAAAGTAGAGTAGTAATCTTTTTTTTATTGCTATGAATTTACAAATATTTCACGGGCAATTTGAAAATTAATTTATTCCTCTTTAGCGAGTTGAAGGTGTGTAAAGGAATAGATTCTTGAAAATAATTTAATCCATTCTTTGCCAGAGTGGTTACCACTGTGACCACTGTTCATATCTGTCAACAAAATTACGTCACTATTTGAGGTGTTGTTTTCTCTGATTTTAGTCACGTGTTGCGCAATTTGCCAAATTGGAGTTTGATAGTCCTGATAGCTGGCAATGAAGATTAAGTTGGGGTAATCTTGTTTCTTAATATTTTGATAAGGAGAGTAAGAATAGAGATAGTCAAAGACATCTTTTTCTTTGGGATTTCCCCATTCTTTGTATTCATCAGCGGTTAAAGGGAGTGTATCGTTTATCATCGTACCAACCACATCCAAATAAGGATGATCTAAGATGGCGGTACTAAATAGTTCTGGACGTTCATTTATTGCCCATCCAACGATTAAACCACCAGCACTATTACCATAAGCGATTAATTCAGAAGGAGAAGTAATCTTCTTTTTAATTAAAAATTCAGCGCAAGTAATATAGTCCTCAAATGAATTCTTCTTATTCATTAGTTTTCCCTCTTCGTACCACTTATTTCCCATTATTATTTCCCCTCTAACGTGAGCATAGGCAATGGTATACCCTTCTTGCATTAAAACAACATCCTGAGCCGAAAAAGAAGGTGAGGTGTAAGCTCCATAGGCTCCATAAGTTTTTAAAATAAGGCCTTTGTGTTTTTTCCTAACCATTCTGCTTTGTGCTATGCTGATGGGAATTTTTGTGCCATCATGACTTTTGGCCCAGAGCCGTTTTGTGGAGATCATATTGAGTTTGTATGGATACTTGACTTTTTGCTGTTCAATCTGCAAATGATTGTTCTGCTCTAAATCACAAGCGTAGTAAGTGTATGGAGTGGAGAAGGAACTATACCAGAAAAAGATGGAATCGTTCTTTGATGAATGGGATTGAAGTTCAATACTGCCTAAGTCATTGTCTAAAGGAATTTCGTTCCATTGTTTTGAATCTTTTCGGATGAATTTTAGCTTAGAAAATGAGTTTTCGTAGGTATTAATAAATAAGTAGTTCTGGCTTACTCCAAAATCGATGATAAAGCTATTTTTATCATTTTCTACAAGAGTTTCCCATTTAAACGGAAAAGAGGTGGATGATTCCATTATTTTGTTGTTAGGAGCATTTTCATTGCTCAACATGTACCATTTATCCTCTTCAGCTAACAATTGATAAGTTACTTTATCCCTTCGTTTTTGAACGAGTTTTAATCGTGGTCTATGCCCACTTAAATCAATCCAATGAATTTCATTTTCTGATTTTGATTGTAACGTACAAAATAACTTTTCACCGTTTTTTTCCAAATCTACATCAAAGGTGATATCAGTTTCGGTGTACATAACCGAATCGGAATGTGTTTTAAGTTGACGTAGAATGAGTTGGTTACTTCTACCTACATCATTGGTTTTACAGTAAATGAAAGAACTATCCGCTGACCATTCTACAGAATAAACATTTGAAATACTATCTATAGCTTTTTCTTGCCCAAAGGGATAAACTGAAACGAAATCGCCTAAAACTCCTGTAATTTCATATTGAAGATAAAGGAGGTTTTTCCTACTGTTTGGAACCATTTTTTTTATCCAGCAATTTGGGTTTTGTTCTAAAAAATTACTTTGATTAAAAACCGGAATTTGCTGTGTTGAATCCATTTGAAAAAAGAGCACGGCATTGTTGAGACTATCTTTTTTGAAAAAGAAATCACCATCCTTGATTTTTTGCTGCTTAATTGAATCTTTCAAGTAAAATTCATTCAATTCTTCAAATAGTTTTCGTTGGTACTTTTGGTCAGTAAGCAGAGCATTTTTAGCATATTCATTTTCTTTTTGCAAATAAGTAATTAAGGCCTGTTGATTCTCAGCTAATGACATCCAATGGTAAGGGTTGGAAAGTACGGTATTATGATATCGAATTTGTGATACTTTTCGGCCTGCTTTTGGAATAGGCAAATCCTTTTTTTGAATAAAACGGTTTGCGAATTGCTCTTTTAGTGTTTGTTCTTTCTCAAGCTGCGTGATCAGCTGTGGAGAAAGTTGAATTTCAGTTGGAAGAGGATGTGTATCCCAATAGGCAGGATTATTATAGTCTTTATAGTATCTGAGAACAGTATATCTAGTAGAATAGTATAGGAGAGAGTCAGGAAAAAGTGACTCATCAGCTTTTTGATGATCTAAAATGAAAAGTTCTTTTTGTCCAGTATGAAGAATAGCCTTTTTGTTGGGGCTTGTTCCAACTTGCTTGGTTTCGCTAAGTCGGATGGTTTTTAATCTCCATTTGTCATCAGATTTTGAGTAGTCGACCTTCACTTCATAGGTTAATGGCATTCGGTTGGCGAAAAATCCAAAATTACGTTCTACGGCCAAGTGGTATTCAAAACTAACAACGGCAAACGATTTTTTTTCAATGTAGATTTTTCCAATATAAATGGGAGATTTATTTTTCCGTGATTGATCTAAAATAAATCTCCGATCTTTTGATTTGGGATAAAAACTCAAGGCATAACAAGTAGAGCCTTCTATATTTACGATTCCCTCTTTTTGAAAATGGTATTTATTGAGAATGGCTGGATTTAAAAAATCGTACTGATATTTTATCTTATCATATGCTGTTAGTAATAAAGGCCCTCCGGTTAAGGCCGATTCAATTCCATATTGACTTTGGTTTTCAGAAGATCGCGATGCTAGAATCTTCATACGATCTTTTTGAGTGTTAAAGTCTTTTAATAAAGCATAAAAGACATAATCAGCTTCTAAATCAAAAGTATATAGTTCATCATTATACCAGCTCTCCCAAATTTTTCTGTCGAGTTTTTTCTGTGGATAGGAGGTGTAATAGATGTCTGTGAAAGCTTCGTTTAACTGGATGTAGGTCCCATTTTCCTGAATGGTTTCCCGAAAATAACAGTTCAATATTTCATCGGAGGTTGAGTAGTTTTGTTTCGTGTTTTTTAGTGCTTTTTTGATGATTTGTTCGGCTTTTAAAGGCTTTTTATAATCAACTACAACCTCTTTTAGATACTTGTTAGATGGAGTCAGGTAGACAATCAGTTGTTGTAGACTGTCTCGTTTAAAAAACAATTGCTTCTTTTGATAACCCACATAAGAAATAAACAGTGAATCTTCGGCTTGGATTTTATCCTTTTTAAGAGCTAATTTTCCATCAAAATCGGTACTTCCTCCTACACCGGAGTATTTTAGGTAAATGTTTGAAAAGGGGAGAGGAGTTGATGTTACAGAATCGACTACTTGTATATGAATGTCATTTCTCTGCCCATAGGCGAAAAGAAACATAAGAGATAGAAAGGACAATAGGAGCTGCTTGAACTTTAGGGAGTGGGGCATTTAAATAGTTTGAAACAATTTTATAAAGAGCAACGAAACACACTTGTTTGGTTACACTCTTAAATGAAGGCTAAATTAGATTTATTGCTCAATAATTCGTATTTCAACCCGCCTGTTTAGAGCTTTCCCTTTGGGAGAATTATTGTCTGATATTGGAGCATCTGCACCTTTACCATCAAGCTTGAGTTGGTCTTTTGAAAGACCAGACTTTAAGAAGTAATCATAGATAGATTGTGCTCTTTTTAAGGATAATTCGAGATTATAGGTTTGAGTTCCTGAATTGTCGGTATGTCCTACAATTTCAATGCGGCAGTCACCACAGTTTTTCCAATCGTCAATAAATGTGTTGAGTTGACGGAGTGATGAATCGGCAAGATGAATGGCATCGGTATCATAATGTAATTGAAGTTCTTTGATGACCTCTTTGTTGGAGGAAGGAGGTTTAATAGGTGGAGCTTCCATTTCAACTTTTTTGATTTCTTCTACTATTTCTTGTTCAAGATCTCCCGTTGAGGAAAAAGATCCGCCTTCAATAAAAACGGCCGAATCAAAGGATTGATCACTGGCGTCGGCAATAGCAATTTTTATCCGATATACCTGATTAGGAATTACTTTGTAAGAAGCGGTTAAAGTAGTGGTCATTCCGTCAAACTGAATGCTATTGTTGAGTTGAGGGTCAATTCCCAGTTTATTCTGTTTTTTCTCAATGCTCTTGGCCGATTTCTTTTTACGGTCAATAAAGTCATTTCGTCTAAAATATTCGGGGTTGTTTTTATGATTGATGGTATTAACCGAAACGGGGGTTTTACCATCGGGTAAAACAGCCAGGTTGGTTTTTTGAATTTTAGGGCCACTTAAAAAGAAAGCAAAAATGTCGTTGTATTTTGAACCACAAAACTCCAGATATTCTTCTGATGCAAAAATGAAGTTGAATTGAAGTTCTTCATTTTTTGGAACAAACTCAATTTGTAAAATAGCATTGTCCAGAGTGGGCTCAGTTGAAATAGCATTTAAATCTTTATCCCCGTTTCGTACCATTTTTCTGGCTCTTCCCGATTGAGGTAAAATAGATAAAGTCGTTTTCTTAGGAGAATCATTGGGTCCTTGAGCTCCCTTTACATTTCCCGTGGTTAAAATGAGCCCTTCTGACATTCCAAAAAGGGATGAGTCAGCCTCAAATTTGCCTAAGGAACCTTTCTTTCCAAGAAAAATAACATTCCTTAATTCAACTCCTTCACCCATTAAAACCGTACGTACATAGTGCTCTGCAGAAGAGTCACTTTCAGTACTAAATTGCCCCAAAACCCAATGGCTGGAAAAGCAGAAAAATAGACTAATAATGAGAAAAAGAACCTTCACTAAAAATACTAAAATGGTATAACGTCAAACGACTTAGTTGTTACCAATTTAAAAACAATAAAAAAACCGCCTTTGACAATTCAAAGACGGTTTTTACAAAAAGTATATAATCTAATTAAGCTGTTGCTTTTGCTTTAGGCGCAGCAGCTAAGATTTCTTCGTTTGCGTTGTCTTCAAATTGCTTGAAGTTTTCGTTGAACTGATTTGCTAAGTTGTTTGCTTTTTCATCATAAGCAGCTTTATCAGCCCATGTGTTCTTAGGATTCAATACTTCATCCGGCACATTATTACATGTATCAGGCATTGCTAATCCAAAGATTTCATGTGTAGTATAAGAAACGTCGTCCAGTCTTCCTTCCAAAGCTTCTGTAATCATAGCTCGGGTGTATTTCAAACTCAAACGCTCTCCAGTTCCGTAAGCACCACCAGACCATCCAGTGTTAACTAACCAAACTTTTACATTGTTTTCACGCATTTTAGTTCCTAACATCTCTGCATACTTAGTTGGGTGAAGAGGTAAGAAAGGAGCTCCAAAACAAGCAGAGAATGCTGTTTGTGGCTCAGTAATACCAGCTTCTGTTCCTGCAACCTTAGCAGTATAACCTGAAATAAAGTGATACATTGCTTGACCAGGAGTCAATTTAGAGATTGGAGGTAAAACTCCAAAAGCATCACAAGTAAGGAAGAAAATATTTGTTGGTACTCCACCTACTGATGGAACCATGATATTATCAATGTGGTGAATAGGGTAAGAAACACGTGTGTTTTGAGTAATACTCGAATCTTCGTAATCAGGAGTTGATGTTCCTTCTTCAAAACCAATATTTTCCAGGATTGCTCCAAATTTAATAGCGTCGTAGATTTGAGGTTCTTTTTCTCTACTCAAATCGATAGTTTTGGCATAACATCCACCTTCAAAGTTGAAGATTCCATTTTCTGACCATCCGTGCTCATCATCACCGATTAACTTTCTGTTTTCATCGGATGACAAAGTCGTTTTTCCTGTTCCTGAAAGTCCAAAGAATACAGCTGTATCTCCATCTTTACCAACATTTGCAGAACAGTGCATTGAAAGTACATTGCGCTCATGAGGTAAAATAAAGTTTAATACAGAGAAAATACCTTTTTTGATTTCTCCAGTATATCCTGTTCCACCAATAATAATCATCTTCTCAGTAAAGTTGATGATTGCATAATTGTGTTGACGTGTTCCATCAATTTCAGGATCGGCCATAAAACCAGGAGCACATACAATGTGCCACTCAGGATTAAAGTTTTGAACTTCCTTGTCTGTTGGACGAAGAAACATATTGTAAGCGAATTGATTTGACCAAGGGAACTCAGTCACAACTCTTAGGTTTAATCTGTAGTTATCATCCGCACAGGCGTAAGCATCTCTTACGTAAACATCTCTACCTTGAAGATACGCTTTCATTCTTTCATAAAGCGCGCTGAATTTATCAGCATCAAACTTTTTGTTGATATTTCCCCACCACACGGCATCTTCGGTTTTCGAATCACAGACAATGAAACGATCTTGAGGAGATCGACCGGTGAATTCACCTGTTTCGATAGCAATTGCTCCTGTATCTGTCAAAACACCCATTCCGTTAATAATGGTGTCCTCTACCAATTCGGCAGGAGATAAATTCCAGAAAGCATTTCCTACATGACTAAGTCCGATTGATTCTAAAGAGGCATTTTCTGCCTTTTTTCCATAATTGTTCATACAAACGATTTATAGCTTTTGCTTTGTTATAAGATTTACGAATTTAGGGCTTTTTGAGCGTAAAAGCATGACTAAAATCAGGGAATTATTAAAAGATATCAACGAAAGTATTGTAAGAAGCAGTTTTAACCGAGTTTTTCCCCGCAATACTTACAATATTCAGCATCTTCATCATGTCCTTCGGAGGCACAATTGGTACAGGCAATGTTGGTGACTTTTTCATCCTGATCGGCCAGGTAAATTTCCCGACTCACAATTCCGGTTGGAACGGCAATAATAGCATAACCTAAAATCATCACAATGGCGGCAATAAATTGTCCAAGTTCAGTTTTTGGAACAATGTCTCCATAACCAACGGTAGTGAGTGTCACAATTGCCCAGTAGATAGAGCGTGGAATAGAGGTGAAGCCATCCTCGGGAGTTTCAACCAGGTACATAATGGTTCCCAAAATGATGACCATCATAACAACGGCAAAAAGGAAGACAAAAATCTTTTTTCGGGAAGCGGCCAAAGCATTTGTTAATACACGAGCTTCTTTTATGTAAACTCCCAATTTTAAAATACGGAACACCCTTAACAATCGGAGCGATCGAATAACCATGAGTGAACTTGTTCCAGTAATGAAAATGCCCAAATAGGTTGGAATGATGGACAAAAGGTCAACAATTCCATAAAAGGAAAAAATATAGTTGACGGGCTTTTTTATCGAAACAATTCGAGCTACATACTCAATTGTAAATAAAATGGTGAATCCCCATTCCACATAAATAAAACCATCCTTAAACAGCTTGTTGTATTCCGGAACACTCTCTAGCATTACACACAATACCGAAACAATGATGGCGATGAGCAAAATAATATCAAAGAGCTTTCCTGCAGGGGTATCTGCTTCGTAGATTACCTCATGCAATTTTTGCTGCCAGGGCCTCAATTCGTTTTTATCTTGCTGTCTCATTGCCTTAGTTCAATGATTTCCAGTTTTTCGTTTTTATCCAACTGAAGTTTAATAATGGATTGAAAGTCTCTATTACTTTTTTGGATGTTAATGAACTTTCTAAAATTCATTGGATTTCGTTTAATGAGGTAACGAAAGGCAAAACCGTATCCTCGGTATTCTCCTTCATCTACCCACACAAAACTGTATTCTTTCGAGTTTCGTCCTTTGTCCAGAATCAAAAAGCTATCTCCATTAAAGTTAAGACTGTTCATCAAAGATTCAACTCGCTCATTATAATCTTCAACGCTTTCTTCTTCCACACAAGCACCTTTACATTTTTCTATGTTATAGTTAAAACAGGCAGATGATGTTTTGTGCAAAGAGCAATATTTTTGACACAATTCATACTCATCCATCCAATGCTCCAAATACGCTTTTCCTTTTTGGACAGAGGTAAAGGTCATGAGTGGACGTTCGGTCAAATTATTTTTTTTGATGGTCAAATTCCAATAGCCTTTTTGATCTTTATAAGCAAAGAGACCGTGGCTAAAATTCGTGGCTCGTTGTGCCCGATTGTATATAGGTTGATGCTTTTTTATTTGCTCAGACTCTTTGAGTAAAGCAATAAGTTCGCTTCCACATACTTCGTGGTCAATTGAAACGATTCGTTCACGCATTTCAATAGCCTTAGTAGTTTTGTTGTTCTTTAAGTGTTGTGAAATGCGCTTTTTTATGTGGATGCTCTTCCCAATATAAATGAGCTCTTTATTGATATCATAGAATTTGTAAATTCCCGTTTTGTTGGGGATATCATCATATTCCTCAATGTTTAATTGAGGGTGAAGAACCTTGGGATTAATTTCTTTCTTCACAAAGTTGCTCAAGTCTTTCGTGTCTTTCTCAAACAGAATTTCAAAAAGTTGAGCAGTGGCTCGAGCATCATCAATGGCTCTATGGTGTTTGTCAAGGGTAATACCCAGTACTTTTGTAATGTTTTTTAATCCATAAGATTGATGACCTGGAATCAAAACTCTGGCAGTTTGAATAGTACAGAGGTGATTCATTCGATAATCATACCCTAAGCGCTTATATTCTCTACGTAAAACACCATAATCGAAGCTTACGTTATGCGCAACAAAAACACTTCCCTGAGTAAATTCAATGATTTCTTTGGCAATCTCAAAAAATCTGGGAGCATCCGCCACATCTTTATCCGTAATACCAGTTAAACGACTAATAAAAGGAGAAATAGACTCTTCTGGATTGACAAAACTGTGATAAGATCCTAACTCTTTTTCACCATCGTGCAAGACGATTGCGATTTCAATTATTTTGAAATCTTTTGGCGAATTTCCGGTGGTTTCTATGTCAATTATAGAGAAGGTCAAACAGGGCGAAACTAAATATTTCGCAGAAAATTAATGTTTTCTTCCGTATTAAGGTTGGCAGCTCCTGTGCTTTTGTGCACAATATTTAGTTCAGAATCTAAAAGAAACAGGGTTGGATAGGCCTGTACATCGAACTGGGAAGGGACTCCATCTGCGAAATATAAAAAGTCATAATCATTATCTAAACCTGAATCTTGAATCACCTCAATAGTCTCTGTACTCACCGCTGCAACATAAATTTCTGATCCCATAGACTCCTTTAGTTGCTCAAGTTCTCGCAATTCTGCTCTGCAAGGTCCGCACCAGGTTGCCCAAAACGAAAGTAGTACAGGTTTTCCTTCAAACTCTTCAAAAACGGTCAGCTGACTATCCATATTAAAGAGTGGCCAGTTTTTTACTTCAGGATCTATTTGCACTATTTCATTGCTCTCCGCAAAATGAGCATCGGATAAAAACCAATGAGCGAACCATCCTTGAAAACTAACTCTCCAACTGGGAACAATTAACACTAAAGCTACAGCAACCAATAAACCATTATTGATCCACTTCCATATTTTTTTTCGAGAAATGTCCAAAATCTTCAAATTTCAGTTCAAAGATAGAAAGAGAATTCTGTCCGCTATGAAACAAGAGTTACAGAAGGTCTTATTTTTTTACAGCAACCTTTTTTTGGATGTCAAGGATCATTTTATTGAGCTCATCCATCTTTTCGTTAAGCTTTTTAATTTCTCCTTTTTCTTCACTTGGAAGCTTAAAACCAGCAATTTCATTTACGGTGAGCTCTTTTCTTACTAGCTGATCTAACGTAAGCTTAAAATAAGAAGCTATTTTAATGAGTACCTCCAATTTAGGTTCTGCACGCGACTCTTCGTACGACCCAATATTGGAGCGATTTATTCCAAAAAGCTCTGCAAAATCAGTTTGGTTAAGGTTTTTGAAGTGCCTTAATTTTTTGATGTTTTTGGCAAGAATTGACTTTTCCATAAAATAAAATCTAATTCAGTTTGCAAATTACTAAAATAAATAGTATATTAGAAATGAATGAAATTTCAATTAGTAAAAATAAGAGAAAAAAAACATTCCAAAAAATTCAAATTAACCAAAACGAATGAAACAAAACAGAAAGACCTGTCAATTGGATAAATGGTCCTTTTATGCTATCCTTTTTCCCTCCTGACAATTTCCTTCTCGTAACTTAAATGAACCGGATAAATTTTTATATTTGATTGAAAACAAAAACTAAACAGAAAAAACTTATGAGTCACTTTGATAAAGTTAAGGACTACCTCTCAGAATTAGAGTATTCTATCGTAAAAGAAGATAGAGAAAATGAGGTGTTCATTGTGGAGTCTGAAGAGGACGGGATTGCTAATTTAATGATTGGAATAGCAGACCCAATTATCATTATCGAACAATACATTTTTGACATAAATAACAATGCAGGAGAAATCTCGAAACAATTGTTAATCAAAAACAGAGACATTGTGCATGGTGCATTTGTTTTAGATGATGAAGGAAGGCGAGTAATTTTCAGAGATACTTTGCAAGTAGAAACCCTTGATTTGGAGGAGCTGGAAGGAACATTGACTTCTTTAAGCTTGCTTTTGAGTGAATATACCGATGAAATTATCGGATTCTCCAAAAACTAATTGTTAACCAAAAAAAGAATATTGAAATGAACATATTTAGAAGACTCTTTAAAATAGGTGAAGCCGAAGCCAATAACCTGGTCGATAAGTTGGAAGATCCTATTAAAATGACGGAACAAGGAATCCGTGATCTCAAAAAAGACTTGTCTGCTGCTTTACAAGCAATGGCAGAGGTAAAAGCTTTGGCGATTCGTTCAAAAAACGATGCCAATACCTATACACAACGTGCAAATGATTACGAAAAGAAAGCTGTACTATTGTTGAAACGAGCCGAAAAAGGTGAAATTTCAATAGAAGAAGCTGATCGTTTGGCAAGTGAGTGTCTGGTACAAAAAGATTCAAACGTACAATTAGCTGCGCAATCAAGAGCAGATCAGGAGAAGTTTGAAGGAAATGTTGCTAAACTGGATGTTAACATCAAAAAGCTTAAGTCTAACATCAAGAAATTTGAGGTTGAGTTAAAAACGTTGAGAGCAAGAGCTAAGGTTTCTAAAGCAACTAAAAAAATCAACGAGCAATTGGCTGGTGTTGATTCATCATCGACAGTTGCAATGCTTGAACGAATGAAAGAAAAAGTTGCACAAGATGAAGCTTTGGCAGAATCTTATGGTGAAATTGCGAGCGAAAATACGTCTATTGATGATGAAATTGATGCTGCAATTGACTCTGGTTCGGCTGAAGTAAAAGCTTCGGACAGTTTAGCCGCTCTAAAGGCTAAAATGGGAATCGGAACAGATTCTACCACCGAAGGCGTTTAATAAAAATAAATTTACAAAGCTGTCCACCTCTGCTCTTAGGAGGTGGGCAGTTTTTTTATCTAAAAGTTAAGTTTGCCCCAAAAAAGAATCATATCAAAACGTCAAATTGCAGCCCTGTTTTATGTGTTTGCTGCCTTAGATGCTGCGACCTTTATCTTAAACTTTAATTGGTTTTTTCCACCCAGTTTTATGTTGATGGTAGAAAGACCTTTTTATTTAATGGTGATTCTTTTTATTTTTTCATTGCCACTTTCAGGATACTTGTTTGTTCAGCAGAAAAAAATAGCAGTTTACTTTTATTATATCCATTTTCCTATACGGCTAATCACCGGTTTCTTTTCCTTTTCGTTTGTCTTGGAAATAGATTCAAGCCAATTGGGAGTAGGAGCTGTATATACCAATTTGGTTTATCTCTTTCTCTTTTTAGAGTGTTTAAGGTTGTTGGCAACTGTTTATTTGCACAGGCAATTACGTAAACCTTCCATTTCTGAGAAATTACCCGGAGAAGATATTCTGGATTTGTAGTAACTTATCCATCCAAAATCCCTATAGAATAAAGTATTAGTTAAAGAAAACTTACACCAGTATAAACTATGAGATTTAGTATCCTTTTTCTGTTTTTTATTTTCGTTTTACCACTAAGTGCTCAGGATAAGTATTCGGTCATTGATTTGGACAATCATCGTTATTCGGAGTTTGAAATGTTATCGGATACACTGAATGAATACAAAGTGTATTTTACAGGTGAAAATCATGTTTATACAACCTTTAATACACAATTTCAGCTCAAGTTTCTTCAATATTTGCATCAGAATCAAAATGTCAAGCATTTTGTCTTTGAGCAAAGTCCCGCAGTAGGTTATTTAATTCAGGAAATCATTTTTCAAGGAAGAGGTTCGCATAAGGTTTATTTAAAAGATATGTTTTACGATCCTTTTTACAAGCTGGTATTGGGGTTAGAAGAATATAACGATTCATTGGTAAATCAGGACAGGGTTAATATTCACGGAATTGATTTGGAAAGATTTCCTTATTTCTCCATCTATGCTTTAAATGACTTGGCCGATGAGAGGGACCGAACGATTGAGGGAGGAGTAATTTTTGAACAAATTCAAGCGATTGCCACTTCTGATTATGCCGATAGTCCTGCATCTGTTTTTTATGATGAGAATAATCGGGGAGGGAACTTCCAGTTTGGAGAGGTGAACGCCAGAGAGTCGCTTTTATCTTTAATCGCAACAGCTTATCAGTATGAGGTGAGTATTAAGACTGAATTGGGGGATGATAGCACCATTTTTTATTCGATCATTGAGAGTTTAGAGCTTGGGGAACAATGGTACAATGCAGAAAAAAAAGGAGATATTAAGTCTCCAATTATCAGAGAACGTTTCATGGCAGATGAATTTGCCCGAATTTATGACCCAAACAGTGATGAAAAGTACTATGGTCAATTTGGTCGATGTCATATTCATAAAGATCAGGATGCCGGAAGATGTTATGATTATTATATGAATTCTATTGCTAATCGCATCAATGAAATTGATTCTTCTCTGCAAAATCAGGTATTAGTTATTCCAATTTTTTATGCTAAGAGCAAGCAGTTTGATGGCCGAGTAATTAATGATTTACAGTTGGATGAGAAGTTTGGAGAGGAAGGGGAGTCCTTTATTATTGATATGGGGTGGAAAAATGGAGATCACGCTATTGTGGGGTTCTATAATCAACTGCCATATATTATTGTTTCTAATGCCGATATGGATAGCCAGGAAGATTGGGGAGTAAGTTGGAATGAAACTTTAGAGGAAGGACATTTGGGATATTATTACGGATATCATTTTTTCAATAAACTAAGTGCCCTGAATTTTGAACTGGGAGATGCCGGCAATGGTTTGTTTGATCGAAGATTGGTTGGACATACTTTCGCCTTTGACTATTTCCAGTTTGGATCAGGAGGTGCACGTTATTCTTTTACCTATTTTCCTGAAATATCTAATGGAGATCGTTTTCGTTTAAGAGGGTATAATTTTACGGTTGGAGGTTATGCTCCTTTTGGAAATGAGTTTTTTGCTGGAGGAATTGGTTTAAATTATGGCTACGGGAAGTTTAAACTGATAGAGGAATCAGATAACACCGTTCCGAACCTTTTTCAATCGGGAGGAACCCAAAACAAGGTTGTTTATACCAATGATGTCTTTATTATTGATCCAAATCTCGAATTGCGCCTAACACTTCCATTAATTAGTTTAAATGTTAGAGGTGGTTATGCTTTTGACCTTTCTGGTAAATATTGGAGATTAGATGAAAAATTAAAAAACTACCGAAAAACTTCCTTTTCTGCACCTTATGTGATGGTGGGAGCGAGTTTACACCTAAAAGTGAGGGGGTAATGAGCAAAGTTATCCGCATTAGTGAAGGTTCAACCTATGAATATTTAATTCATGGTGTTGTAGCGATTATAATTGGCGGAATTTTGGCAATTGTATCTCCCATATTCATTTTAGTGGGCTTGGTTATTGGAATTGGGTTAATGGCTGCTAAAACAGTCATTGAGGTTGATATAGAAAATCTACAAATGAGAAAGTGTTCGGATTTTCTGGTTTATAAAAGTGGGAGTTGGGTAAGCCTTAAAAACATCGTTCAGGCAGATTTAATATTTAATGTCAACTCTGGTGGCAATACGGCCGCTTTTCAAATGGGATGTTTTTTAGACCAATATTTATGGGAAGAGAGGACCGCAGAATGAATACATATGATCTATGGCTGATTGATGATGTGGGAGACAAAAAGTTATTCAATCCTTTTGCCAAATATAGTCTGGCAAATAAGGTGATTAAACAATTGCAAAAGTTGGATGGATTAGAAGTGAATGACCAATTTGGAAAACGTCTAAAAGAATCAAGAAGTCAAAAAAGAAGGTAAATCAATGATTGTTAGCATAAAAGCAAACAGGAATCCTCGATACCGTTAAAAACTTCCAATAAATTCTTAACACTTCTCCCGTATAAACTTTTAAATTTGAACGAAACCAGCAAACAATTCAACAAGGAATGGAAGTTTTGGAAAAGCAACATATCGACTTTGATCGAAAGGATCTTTCTGATAATGAACTAATCAACATTTATAAAGCTTTGGTTAAACCCCGTTTAATCGAAGAAAAAATGCTCATTTTACTCCGACAGGGAAAAATATCTAAGTGGTTTTCAGGTTGGGGGCAGGAAGCTATCTCGGTAGGTGTTACTTTGGCACTTGATGAGGATGAATACATCCTTCCAATGCACCGAAATCTCGGAATTTTTACAAGCCGTAATATTCCATTGAATCGTTTGTTTGCTCAATTTCAAGGTAAGATGACTGGTTTTACCAAAGGACGAGACAGATCGTTTCACTTTGGTACAAAAGAGCACCATTTGGTAGGAATGATTTCTCACTTAGGACCCCAATTGGCTATTGGAAATGGAATTGCCCTTGCCCATAAGCTAAGAGGTGAAAAAAAGGTGGCTTTGGCCATTACAGGTGATGGAGGAGCAAGTGAAGGAGATTTCCACGAAGCTCTAAATGTTGCATCTGTCTGGGATTTGCCGGTAATTTTTACAGTTGAAAATAACCAGTGGGGACTTTCCACTCCGTCCAATGAACAGTTCCGTTGTAAACAGTTTATAGACAAAGGAATTGGTTATGGAATGGATGCTTTTCAAATTGATGGAAACAACATCTTAGATGTATATCATTCGGTAAAGCAAATTGCTGAATCATTGCGTAAAAAACCACGTCCCTTCTTGTTAGAGTGTTTAACCTTTAGAATGAGAGGTCACGAAGAAGCTTCTGGTACTAAATATTACCCAGATGGAATTCAGGACAAATGGAGTACTAAAGATCCAGTCATGAATTATGAGCTTTATCTTAAAAATGAAGATATTTTATCGGTGGATGAGATAGAGGCAATTCGTAAAGAAATCAAAAAAGAAATCAATGATGAGTTAGAGGTTGCTTACGCTGAACCTAATGTGGAAGTAAGTACTGAAAGAGAATTAGGAGATATTTATGCTCCTTTTGACTTTCAAATTACTGAACCGGAAACAAATGCTGCTTCTGAAAAACGATTCATTGATGCTATTTCGGATAGCTTAAGGTTATCCATGCGAAAGTACGATGACCTTATTATTATGGGGCAAGACATTGCCGAATATGGTGGTGTATTTAAGATTACTGAAGGATTTGTTGAAGAGTTTGGAAAAGATAGAATCCGAAATACACCCATTTGTGAGTCTGCCATTGTTGGGGCTGCATTAGGTTTGTCTATTAATGGTCAAAAAGCCATTATGGAAATGCAGTTTGCCGATTTTGTGACAGTAGGTTTTAATCAAATTGTAAATAACCTGGCCAAACTACATTACCGTTGGGGTGAAAATGCTGATGTGGTAGTACGTATGCCTACTGGAGGAGGAGCTGCAGCAGGACCGTTCCATTCGCAATCTAATGAAGCTTGGTTTACACATACTCCTGGTTTAAAGGTGGTTTACCCATCTTCACCTTATGAGGCAAAAGGTTTGTTAGCCGCCGCCATCGAAGATCCAAATCCGGTTGTATTCTTTGAGCACAAAATGCTATACCGCTCCATCAAAGAAGAAGTGCCAGATGATTATTACACTTTAGAAATTGGAAAGGCATCGGTAGTTAAAGAAGGTAATTCGGCTACAGTTGTGACTTATGGTTTAGGTGTTCATTGGGCAAGAGAAATTGTTGAAGCTGAAGGTTTGGATGTTGAAATTGTTGACTTGCGAACATTGCTTCCATTAGATACCGAAACCGTTTACGAATCTGTTCAAAAAACGGGAAGAGTATTCCTTTTGCATGAAGATTGTCAAACAGGCGGAATTGGTGGAGAACTTTCAGCTTTAATTGCTGAGAACTGTTTTGAATACCTTGATGCACCAATTATGCGTGAAGGTTCATTGGATACTCCTGTGCCATTTGATGCTGCCTTAGAGCAGAATTTCTTCCCTAAAGATCGATTTAAAGAAAAACTCTTGAATTTGTTGGAGTACTAGGTTTTTAGTTCATGAGGTTTGTTAGTGAACCAGCTATTTCAACTTCTTCCTAAAGGTATTCTTTTCTCTTTCAGGGACAAATGGACTATCGAGTATTTCTCG
>JAKSBJ010000284.1 GCA_022361195.1 Flavobacteriales bacterium | reverse complement strand
TCTTTTGTCTCTTTTCATTTCATCAATGAACGTAGAAATGAAATATTGAAATGTAATCAAATTTGCATCATCCATGTAATCAAATATTTCATCAATTACCAAAATACAATCACGCTTTTTAAAGTCTCGCCTTGTTTTTAGAAGCAGTGCTATAAAGGTTAGAATATCTCTTTGTCCATTAGAGATTTCATGTGCTTTAGGCCATTTAATTACCAAACTGTTTCTTTCTTTTTTTGGTTTAATGTCAAATCTCTCTTTTACCGGATTGAAGGATTCTATTGTTCGTGTATAGTGTTCTTTTTCCTCTAAATAAAATTGATATTTACAAGCTTTAAGATAATTAGCACCCATACCAGCTTTAACCTGTATAAACTGCCACGCTGTTAAATAAGCATCTACTTCACTTTCAATTTCCTGAAAGCCAAATGAATTAATTATGTCAGCTAGCTTTTTAAATTCATCTAAACCTCTGAGTGCATCCAATAAATTAGTTGAGATAAAGTTTTTTATTTCATCACCTGTACCTGTTTGTTGATTTATTTGCTCAATAGAGGGTTCTATTATTTGCCTGTAACGTACTAAATTGAATCTTGAAAAGTCAACTTCTTGAATTTTAGCTAGTAGCTTCGGAGATTTGAATAAGGATGAAATATTTTTTAGGAGATTTCTTTTATTTCCATTTGCACCGAATGCAGTCTTTATAGTTGGTAAATTATATATGAAATCAACTTTGGCGGGTATTGTTTGTACTAAAACAGTAGGTAATATATCTAGCGTTGTTTTTGCAAATGATCTGCCACCAAATGATTGTACCACCGATTTCGGTTCTGTTTGGTTGTTAATAACTACTACATCAAACTGATCGTTAATCGTATTTTGATTATCGTCCGCTACGAGCGTAGTATTATTCGAGAGCGTGAGTGATAGAACAGGTCGATTTGCACCATTTTTTCTATGCAGGTTTTTTTCATTTAGTTCAATTTTATTGCTTTTCAGTGAAGCGAATGTTATCGCAATTGAACTTTTACCGAAGCCATTTGGAGCAACCAGAATGTTAGGTTTGTTTGGGACAAGGTCGAGTTGAAATGACTTATGTCCTATGCCCTTAATATTTGTTATTTCAAGGGTGTTTATTTTCATAGTTTTGGGTTATTCAGGGTTATTCAGGGTTATTCGTTTTCCAATTTCAAATCCTTAAAAATCTCCTCAAACATTTCACCCGGTGCTATATCAATAGCAAGTGCAATCAAATACAATTCATCCGCGCGAAGCTTAGTAGTTTCATTTGAGCTTAGTTGAGACAGGCGTGCCTGACTAATTCCTGTTCGCCTGGAAACCATTGCTCTATTGACAGATTTTCGGGTTAAGTAGAGTCCTAAAGAAGTCATAAATCTTTCGAATTTGTTTAGATAAATATACGGTAGATAAAGAAAAATGTAGAAAATCTAAAGTTTTCTTTTGAAATTCAATAGGTAATCGTTAGATTTGTTTAGAAAGTCTAAAGAATTATTTTAAAAATCTAATGATATGAGTAAAAGATACACCAAAGCCGAATTAGAAGAAATTGTCTACAAGCAATTAGAAAATTTAAACGCCATGCACGACCTCTTGAGCATCCTAAAATTCCAAAATGATTTGATTCAAAATATCAATCGAACATTAAGAGAAGAAATTGGTCAATTCAAAGAAGATCAGGTGATGTACCCAAAACGGCGAATGAGAAGAAGTTAAAAATCTGCGGGTGGGAATAAGATTAGGCAAAATCAAAGTGCGTCAGCACAAATCCTGTGTTGATTGCACTTAATGCATTGAAATAAATACCCTTGCATTGTCATGCTTCCTTCTTTCATGTTAGTTTCGAGTTCTTCTTGAGAGATATTGTAATCTTTTTTAATTGATGCGAGATCGGGCAGTAATTCTTGTTCGAGATGCTCTATATCTTCCCATCCCACGTAATCAATTATAGCACAGAAATCACCGCAATGGCTTAACCAGTATTCTTGTTGCCATCCAAAGTAACCGGGAGTTCTTTTGGTTAATTCGTATTTATATTCATGACTATCTACTGAATCGCATGAACTCCAATCTTGGGTAGAACCATTGTATTTTTTCGTTGCTGATCCATCTTTAATACACCAAGGGCAAATTCCTTCTACTTCCTCAATACAATAGAAAGGTCCAACGTATTTGTAAGCTTTCAATTCATTGCAAACAGGACAAGTTGTTCTCACTCTTTCAATGACTTCCAATTTGATAGGGTCAGGATTGTATTTGAATTCGGGAAGAGGAATTGTATCTAATTCATCAATAGTTAAGATTCTTTCGGTATCACCTTCCACTTTTGGTGTAGATTCAGATGAACATGCTTGAAGCATTAAAGCTGCAAATAGTGATAGAATTAAATATTTCATTTGTCAAATCGCAATGGCATACAACGTTTGAGTAAATGTAGCCATTTATGATGACGTCTCGGTTCAGCCGGAATGACATTTACCTACTTGTTAGCATTCTGTTTTTAAGATCAAAAATTAGGAGGCAGCGACAATCTTAAAACCTAAGAAGTTTTGCTTGTTTTAATCCTAAAGCCTTCCCAGATCATGAAGACACCCAAAATTGAAATACCGATTAATAAAATTAAACCAGTCAGATCATCATATATGTAATGTCTAGAAATCCAAAATGGAATAGATTGTATTACACCAATTCCTCCGAATAGAAATACATTTCCTTTATTCATGAATGTTGGTTTCCAAGTTGTAATAAAAAAGCAAAGAGATGGATAAATTAAAACTAGAGAAACGTATTTCTCTGTTGTCACCGCAACATAAATTAATCCTGTATTCAGAATTAAAATAAGTAGAGATATTAGGATTCTTTGAATTTTGGGCTTCATGTAAATGAAAGCTAACGTCTGGATAAAGATACATCTTATCCTTCACAGAAGTTACGGATAAGGAGCTTCATTTTTGTTGTAAACCAATTAGGAGTATTCATTGATTAAGGGCTAATGTTTGACTAAAGATATGATTTATCGAGTTGTGGAGATAGGGGAGGAACGACTTTATTAT
>JAKSBJ010000369.1 GCA_022361195.1 Flavobacteriales bacterium | reverse complement strand
GGACCATGAACTCCGACATCCGAATCTAAAGCCGGTCCACCATCCCCTGATCGAGGAAATTGATCTCCACCGGCAAAGTTATAGACATTACCATCTGACTTTAAATAACGTACAAAACCATCTTGAAAATCAGTAAAAATCAAAGAATCTCCGTCATATAAAAGTCCCCCCACAGAAGTATTCGCACTCAAAGCAGGTGAACCGTTTACAAATGGTGTAGATACTCCACTTACAGAACCTGTTCCAACATACCAGGACAGTAAACCTGTGGTAGCATCAATTTTTCGAATTCGGTTAGAACCAAATTCAGCAAAAAAGATATTTCCAGCCTCATCTTCCGCTAATAACCATGGAATGGTAATTGAAGTTGTTAGAGGATCGACATTATTATCTCCAACAGCCTCCTCTCCTGTTCCAACTACATCCACCACAACGCTATGCTGAGCTATAGCTGCAAAGGAAAAAAGACCTGCGGCTAACAATATTCCTCTTTTGAAAGATGATATGAAATTTTGAATAATCATTTTAATACAGTTACCCATCCTCTAGCAGCTTCGGAGCCGGATTCATCTAAAAACAAATAAAAATAAGTTCCACCTGGCAAAGCAAGTCCATCAGGTCCGGTCCCTTCCCACCTCAAATCAATATTGTTATAGTTTTGAATATTGGCTACTTCATCACCATAGCGATTAAAAATAATCATATTGTTTGTTGGATAAACGGAAACGATGTCTACTTCAAAAAAGTCATTGATCCCATCCCCATTTGGACTGAAAGCTGTAACCCCTAAGGAACAATTTACATTTAGTTCTAAAACTTCACATTCTTCATTTAACAAACACATGCCAGCAGTATCTGCAATGACATAAACATTCGTAGATAGATCCGTGACAGGAACGTCCACTACGTTTCCTGAATCCAACAAAGTAGCTCCACAGCTGCCTGTATACCAATACCATTGTTCACTATCTCCTAAGTTACCATTGACTGTAATGCTTAAGGTGTCGTTTGGACAAAAAGAATCGGGAACTCCTTCAAAACCGGTTAATTCTGGTTCTTCTTGCTGAAAGAATCGGAAGATTTGTTTGTTATAATCACAATAAACATAAATACTTCCATCATCTGCTAAAACTAAATCAGCCGGGCGAAAATTGATCGTATCAGCATTAATACACTCTCCATTAAAGGTATACTTTGCTGCATCGCTTACTTCCAAATGTGTGTCGGCATCTGTACCAATAATAGTTGTCACCCTGCCATTTGAAGGATCATAGGTTCGGACACGACCATTTTTTCGATCACAGAAATAAAGCACTCCATTTTCATCCACCTTCATTCCGTAAGGGTCATTGATCTGAACAGACGTTCCTACTCCATCACCATTAAATCCATCCACTCCGGTACCTGCGACTGTATAAACTTCAAGATCTGTATTAATCATTCTAATGTAATCAGAATCATCACCGTAATATATCGTTCCATCAGGAGCTAGTGCTATGGACCCAACAGTTTCCATATTCATATTTCCAGCAAAGGAACCATCTCCGGGATAAGGAGTTTGGATCCCATTAATATTCCCAGCCAATAGAGTAACAATACTATCACTTTTATTGATGTAACGAATGGAAGTATGCTCTATCCAAATAATTCGTTCTCCATCAGAGACAATTCCAATTGGTGACCATACCTGAATGCTACTGGCATCCTCATAAGCTTTAGCTCCATTTCCGGTTTGCAATGGGCTACCATTTCCTGCTAAGTCACAAGCTTCATTTGCTGCAGGATCAATTTTACGAATACGATGGCCAGCAGCTTCTGTAAAATAGATATCACCACCTGGTTCTTGAAAAATACCGCCAGGAAAGAAAACTCTATTTCCTGCAATAGGAGCACAATCATAAATAGCTGGAGCTGATTCTCCATTTCCCATCACTGTGTAAAGCTCATCCGCATCAAGATCAATTCCGACAATTCGATTCCCCATGCTCCCCAACAACTCTCCTGCTGTGAATAAGATATGATTATCCTCTGTTAACCAAATTCCCTTACCGAGGCCGATGGCACTTTCACTGGCTTTAGCCCCATCACCTCCATAACCAGAATCTCCAGTCACTCCGGCAATTACCTCCACAGTCCAATTTTGGGCATGTGCAGACATCATCCAAAAGCCTTGAAAAGCCAGTAAGACAACAGCATGGGTTAACAAACGTCTAAGTGTTATTCTGAGCATTTTAGTTCAACATTAAGTCTCTGAGCGAAATAATCTGTCAAAAATAAACAAATATCTCCCAATCCAAAAGGTTTTTCTATTCCACAACGCTTTATTTTTCAACAATTAAGCTTTGGTTTATCGAATTAACTGTACCCAACCACTTTGGCTTTGTACTCCCCCAACGTTTATGACAAAAAAGTAGGTACCTTCTTTTGCATCATTTCCATCTCTTTTATTTCCCGACCAAATGTTTTGATCGTTATCATAATTATCGATACTTAAAATTGAATCTCCCCATCGGTTAAAGAAGGTTACTTTATTTTCTGGATAGCCTTCAATACCCTCGATGTAAAAGAAATCATTTAAGCCATCATTATTTGGAGTGAATGAATTGTATACAATTAAATTACATTGATCGAGCGGTAAAAGAGATACATAAACAGAGTCTCTTATTTCGCAGCCCGTATCGTGTGTAATTGTTACATAGAAGTATTTGTCTTCATTAACGGTTGCTACTGGATCAGGAACATCCAACTCACTTAAATCGTCATCTTCATCCCATTCATATTCGGTTCCACCAAAAGCATCTAACTGAACTTGAGACCCAATACATACTTCCTGGTCATCAATAGCATTAACACCTGTTAAATCCAGAATATTAATGGTTACATCCGTTGGTCCAACAACACATCCATTGGGATAACTAATCGTTAAAGGATAAGTTCCAGCTCCTAATGATTCATAGATGATTTGATCGTTAATTGTATCGGCAGGATTAGAAGCTAATTGACTGTAGAATGTTCCGCTGGAATTAACCTCAATACTTCCGTCGTTGTTCGCACCACAGCTAACGTCCGAAGTACTAATTTCCAAGTCTGGAGAAGCTTCTATTATAAAACCTTCACTGAATTCGGATGTAATACCATTTGAACCAAATGTTAAGCGTGAAGCGGTCATTGTAATTTCTGTTCCTTCGGCTAGCGGATATCCCAGTTCAAACGCTATCGTATCAGGATTAGTAGCAGGAATAACATCAAAAGAATTAATGTAAGTTTCTCCTTGACCGGAGGCAGTTGAATTTTGGAAGAATTCAAAGTGATAAGTTACTGATTCAGGCACATTCGTTTCAAACAAAACCTTTATGTTTCCTCCATCTTCACAGGCAAATGCTGAAAGTATTTTAGGTTGATCGATATTTTGATTACCTCCTCCGGCAGTTAGCATTCCGTCAATTGGATTAACTAAACCATCATCTGCCAAATCAATTCCAAGGCCGCTATTGTCGTAAATAGAATTTCGGAGAATTGAATTTTCGTCCCCATCGCCTTTTATCGCAATTCCTTTTTTACAGTTGGTAATGGTATTACTCATGAGAGGGTCTGTACCTCCAATAACGTTATTGTGTGCATTATCAATATAGATTCCGCAGGTGTCTGCTCCAGGTAAACTACTTCCGGAAGGACTCAAGCCTATGCTGTTGCCCTGAATTAATGTGGACTCCGAATTGTCAAATAGAAAAATAGCAACAGAGTCAAAGTCGGCCAGATAATTAGCCTCAATACGGTTATTCTCAGCCTCATTAAAAACTCCAATTCCATAAGTAGAATTAAAGGAAGACGCTCCTGTAGGGTCTAATCCAAAATAATTTGATTTAACAACATTACCATCAGTCATTTCCCCTTCTATAGCTGTATGTGCCAGGGTATTTCCAGAAATAATATTCCCATTGGCAACGTCATCACCTCCAATGATGTTATTTGAAGCAGTATCGGTAACAAAAATACCTTCCCGATTATTCAGACGGCTGTCACCAGAACGTGTTAAACCAATACGGTTAGATCTTATTTGATTATCATCAGTCCCTTCACCCTCTAATCGAATCCCGACTCCTTGATTTAAACCAGATATGATGTTACCTTGAATGGTGTTTGAGCTACTACCTGCGACTAAATTGATTCCTCTACTTTGGGTCCAGGCACCAGAAAGTGTATCATCCCCCAAATGGTTATGACCAATATTATTATTAACAATGGATACGTTATCGGTATTAACCAGTAGAATATTAGTGAAATGACCGGCAATTGAATTAATCATTCCATCTTCGGTTCCTCCAATTTGATTAGAACTAGCATTATTGACTAAAATGAGGCCCTCAAGTGTATTCGGATAAAGAGCTGAACCATCTTTATTCAATCCGATGTAATTACCGTAAACAAAGTTGTTTGTCGTGCCATCGAAACCAATTCCAAAATTATTATTCCCAGACACCACATTTCCCTGACCGCTGGTAGAACCTCCAATTTGATTGTTCGTACTTCCGTTATTTAGGAACACACCAAATGCATTTCCTCCACCAGTAAAATCGGATAAACCAGCTGAATCAAGTCCTAAAATATTATTGTAAAGAAAGTTACTGTTGGATCCGTCAAAAATGATTCCCCCCATACTATTTGCTGAAATGACATTTCCTCTGTAATCTCCTGTATTTCCAATATAATTAGCCGAAGAATTGATGACGTGAATACCAATATTGTTTGGCAAAGCCTCTGATCCAACAACGGTAAGTCCTACTTTATTCCCGTAAACAAAATTGCCATTTACATTATCCAGTACAATGGCTGTAGAGTCATTGTTTGAAACAACATTCCCTTCTCCTATACTTTCACCTCCGAGATAAGTGCCTGAAGCTCCTGAGCGTATGATGACACCATGGCGATTTCCGAATATTGGGCCAATTTTATTGTTAAAAATTAAGTTATCATCTGTCCCTGTCCCATCAACAATAATTCCTGCCAATTCATTTGCACAGATAATGTTCCCAAAATCTCCAGCTTTACCAATTACGTTATCTGAAGCACCATCTTCAATGTAAATACCAATTGAATTATCAATGGCTGCATCCAAGGCAAGATTAAGCCCGATGATATTTCCTAAAACCTCATTGTTATCTGTGCCTAAACCACCAATCTGAACACCATAAACTGCATTTCCTGATATCAGATTTCCTGCATCTCCACTACCTCCTATGGTATTTCCTTCTGCTCCATTGTGAATGTAGATTCCTGTGGTAAAATTCTCAACAGTTCCTGCTCCAGAGGCATTGGTTCCAATTCGATTGTGTTCAACAAACTGGTTATCGGCACCATCTATAATTATACCATAATTATTATTCGAGATAATGTTCCCGCCACCGGTTACAGGTCTTCCAATTCTATTTCCATCACCTGCAGATTCTTGAATCAAAACACCATGATCCATTAACCCTAAAGGCGTATCTGCATCATTAATTCCTATGTAGTTCCCAACCACTTCGTTATCAGATGCTGAATTACGAATTAAAATTCCACCATCTGTTTCATTGGTTATGATATTACCATAAATCAATCCTCCTTCTTTACCAATTTGATTCTCTGAGGCATCTGAATCGAGCACGACCGCATAATCCTGGAAGTGCCCGGCAATAAGAGTTCCAGCATCATTTAAACCAAAGTAATTTCCTAATACAGAATCTTGGGTTCCAAACAGTTGAACTCCGAAATCTTCATTTCCACAAATAACATTATAGTCTGTTAACCGACTACCACCTACTATATTAAGGTTTGAATTAGACCCCAAAACGATTCCATTGTTTTGAGTGTCTAAAAGAACAGAACCT
>JAKSBJ010000280.1 GCA_022361195.1 Flavobacteriales bacterium | reverse complement strand
TATCATCCAAACTATTCTTTAAATACCATTACCAATCCAAACGGATACGATTTACGCTATGAATATGATGATTATGACCGTTTGACTAAAACCTACGAGAATGAACGTTTATTGAGCGAAAATGACTACGAATATTGGAATCGGGATACCTCGCTCAATTTTGCCGAACGTACAGCTCAAAACTATGTAGAAAACACGGTTTATAATTCGGCCATCAGTGGTGGTACTTTTGAAGGAGAGCGGATGCGGGCTTTTATTGACCCATTAGGGAGAAATTACAGCGCAGTTACAGCCATTGATGGTGATTCCACACAAGTGCACTCAGGAACCATTCATTATGACAATTGGGGACGTACGGTACGAGCACATAAACCTTACGCCCTCAGTGGCCAAACGGCTTTTGTTCCTACAACAGATACTACTCAAGCATCCATGCTTAATTTATATGAAACCAATCATAAAGCTCGTATTCTTCGCAATGCCAAATACGGCATTAATGACCTTACATCAGTTCATAATGTAAAACGAAAATACAAGATCATTAACAAAACCCTTTTGGGTTGTGAACTGGATTTAAATGGATTTGAAACAGATTTATTGATTAATCCAACCTATACTGGAAAGGTTTATTTTACCAGAGTTGAGACGGAAGATGAGGATGAAAAACGAAAAATAGAATACTTCAATGCCATTGGTCAACAAGTAGCCACCAAACAATTTGGACAAAATGAATCCGAAGAACTCATCACCCTTTATGCTTATGACAGTTATGGGAATTTGAAGTTGGTTATTAATCCTGAAAAACAACAAACCCATTATGCTTATAACATGCTAGGGCAATTGTACAAGGAAACAACGGTGGATGCTGGAGAGCGAAAGTATATGTATAATAAACTGGGACTAGTTAGTGTAGAGCAGGACGAACACGGACGTGAAGGAGAAATCAAAGAGCCTTCAGGAACAGATTCGGCACGTTATTACAGACGTTACACTTACGATGACTATGGCCGTTTAATCAACCAAAGTAAGAGTTATTGGACAGACATTGATTATCAAGCTGCAGACAACAACCCAGACATTGAGCCGCTTTTTTATCGGGATACGGTAGCCGGATTGGATGGCAGTGGAAATCCGGATATTGGAATTGGCCCAGCACAGGAATATTTTAAGTATCATTTCTCCAATAACAGTACATATGATTGGATGGCGACCATTCATTACGTTTTCGATCCAGCAGGTCCATATGATCCCTATCCCGACAGTGGATTGGTAACTCAATTTATGGGATTTGGCCCAGTAGAAAAATCATTTGTGTATGGAACAGATACTGTGGCAAATACATTGGGGGTTATTGCAACTGCCAATAGCCATGATCAGGATGGAAACATTATACAGAGCACAACTTACACTTATGATGAAGAAGAACGTCTATTAACGGAAGTGATTTCGTTTAATCCGGTTGGTTTAAGTGTAGACACCAATCAAACAGTGGTGGTTAAAATTAGTTATCCAGAATACAATTACCGTGGAGCTTTGCAAACCATTAATGTGGATGTGCACAATGATGGTTATTTGGATTTTCAGGAACATTATGTTTACGATGATTGGAGCCGACTACGAGAAGTTTATGCTAATTACAGTGACTTAAAAACTAATGGGAATAAAGTGACTGATTATACCTATGATGATGCCTTAGGTCTATTAGTCAGTAGTCGTCAATATCTCAATGGTGAAAATTGTCAAAGTAATTTATTGGCTGACGAAATTACCTACAGTTTTGATGTTCGAGATCGTTTAACGCAAATGGAGTCTGGCTTTTTGGACTATGAATTATTCTACGATGATAATGTTGTCACGGTCGGGCCTTACGGTGAAACGGTGAATTATGATAACAACCACAATGGAAACATTAATGGAATCAAAGCCAACTATACATTGAACGGAGCTGCAGTCTTAAACGCCGGAATGGTGAGTGGAATCTTTGACTTAGCAACTGTTTATGGATATCAGTACGATCAAATTAACCGTTTGTATAATGCGGATGCGATTGTAGGCGATTGGGCCGATACACTCACTTCTGCCACTTACGAGGTAGGTGATGTAAGCTATAATTATGACCGCATTGGAAATATCACCAACTTAAAACGAGGCATTGATACCACCATTACTGCAGGAGATACTCTGGCGGTATACGAGGAATGGAATTACCGTTACCAAAGTGGTACAAATCGCCTTTCACAAGTTGAAGGTGTGGGAGGAACAACTAACCGCAATTACACTTATGATACCAATGGTAATTTAGCTTCGGACGATTTTAGAGATCTCAATGCGATTGCGTATAGCAGAGCTACCTATCCGTATCACATCAGCACAACAGATGAGGAAATTGATTACCTTTATAATTCAGCTAACCTAAGACTGTATAAGAAAGTGATTACTTCTACCGATACAACGGAAGAATATTATTTAAAATCCGGAAGCGGAGGTAACATTGGGATTTACGACATTAAAACCAATGAATGGGAGTGGTATGTACAAGGGACTAATCGAGTGGCTAAAATTAGCCCGGATGGTGGGCAACAGCCTGATTCTATCTCTTATAACGGTTATCCAATTGGAAGTCATTTAG
>JAKSBJ010000372.1 GCA_022361195.1 Flavobacteriales bacterium | reverse complement strand
GCCCGGGGAAGGTGCAGATATAGGGATAACGTCCCGGTTCGTTCGGCGCCCGCCAATGGAGGGTGTGCGATTTGCCGGGGTTGACGATGGGGACGTAGGCCAGAACATCCGGGAGTGCCGGGACGTAATGTTTTTTGCCCGCCTGCGGATCGCTCAACATCCGGAAGGAAGCCTCTCCGACCCGTTGCGCACTTTCAGGTCGCACCAGGACCAGGTTGTGGGGCATGACGTCCGTGTTGCGGAGGGTGAGAGCGATGGCCTCTCCGCGCCGGACCTCAAGCTCCTTCTGTGCATATTGCAAACCTCCGATGGCATCGACGACGACCACGCGTTCGTTGGTTTGCGGGGTGCCCGATTGGGATGCCTGATCCGTTGCCTTTTCAGGTGCGGTCACACGCAGGGCGATGGCATCCGGCTTGCCGCGGCGGGCCGGTTCCAGCCCCGGCGCGTCAAAATGCGGACCGGGAAACATGGGGGATGCGAACAGATCGGTCTTGAAGGCCTTGCCATCGGCAGCCTGCAGGTGCATGCGGAGATGTAACTGCATGACCGGTTCCATGGAGGGCATTTCAACAAAGATGGCATCCTCGCCCTCGAGGAGCCGGACGGAGCGCACCACCAACGGATCATGACCCAGTGAAGCGGGGGTTTTGGCTGAAAATTCCGGTGAGCCGTAGCGTTTGGCGTATTCGTAATTCCATGCCTGGGCAAAGAAGCGACCCAGATCGCCGCTGGCCGAGGCAGCCAGTTTGGTGGTGAAATCGATCCGGATGCCATTGCTGTGAACCCGGAATCCGCGTGGCTTGTAAACCGGTTTTCCCGCATACCGCACGCGGTGAAAGCAACCATCGCGGGTGGAGTAATCCCCCCAGCCATCCAGGCCCACGACATAAAGCTGACCGTCCTGCGGATGAAACGCGCCACGCATGGATCCGGCCAGAAATTCGCCTTCCAGCGGTACCACTGCGCCCTGGGGCCGACCGCTTGTGGCGTCTCGAAGGATCAGATAATGCAGTCCGGATCCGTAGCTGAACCCGATGTGCGCTCCCTGGAATGGCCCCCAGGCGTCACTGGTGATTTCCAGCATGCCACCTGTCGAGTTGTCCACCCCGCGGGG
>JAKSBJ010000209.1 GCA_022361195.1 Flavobacteriales bacterium | reverse complement strand
GGGGAAGATTGTGAATGTAGTAGTTTAGGTTGTTAGAAGTTAGATCGCTTAAAGGTGGTAGAGAGTGGAAACTAGATGCTGGAACGCTCGCCTGAAAGCAGGCTCGCTTCTGGAGATTAGATGTTAGATCGCTCACGTTGTTCGCTTAAGGATTTAAGACTCTTTTTAATTTCATTGGGTGCTTTAAGAAATGTGTGATTCAGCTTCCAGCAGTGAGGCTTCAAAAACAAAACATTCCAAAATCCATTTAACACTACAAACATGAAATTCAGCTTTGAAAAAGACTATGTGTTAGAGGACGACTTTGTAAAACTGAGCCCCTTAAAAATCGAGCATGTAAAAGACCTTTTGGAGATTTCAGATGAGGCTGATATTTGGACCTACTCTTTTGTAAAAGGAAATGGAAAAGAGAATCTCCAAAATTACATTCAAGCGACTCTAAACGGACGAAAAGCAGGAAAAGAATACCCCTTTGTTGTCTTTGATAAGATACAGAATCAATATGCTGGCTGCAGCCGTTTTTACGACATCATTCCTTCGCTTCAGTCATTGAGAATTGGCTATACCTGATATGGTAAAAAATTCAGAGGAACCGGGCTCAACAAGCATTGTAAGTATTTATTGTTTGATTTTGCTTTTGAACAAATGAATATGGAACGTATTGGCTTGGGAGCTTATGCCGAAAATGAACTCAGTATTTACGCCATGAAAAGCGTTGGTTGCGTGCAAGAAGGATTCTTTAGAGGACTACTTCTCCACCCTAAGGGAAAAGGCCGTATGGATGCCATTTTATTCAGTATTTTGAAAGATGAATGGGAGAGCGAGAAAAAAGAACTGTTGAAAGGGAAATTGAGGTAGGTATTGGAGTGATGAAGTTACTTTTTGCAAGATTTTAGTGCCATTTAATCTATTCAAGTACACCTCAGCTTATTTTGGTTTTTCGTAACTTCCCGACTATAAAACTACTTGACATACTCCTTTTAAAATGAACAAAATACTACGAATAGTTCCATTAATTACCATCTTATTTTTTATTACTAGTTGCAAAAAAGACTCTGAGCCCGATGAAGAAGAAACTGAATCTGGAACAGCAAGCTGTGTGCTAAATGGTGAAACTTTTACTTCTTCAGGAAACAGTGCGACTCTTACGATTGAAACGGATGGCACGGATATATCCAAATCACTGAGTGTGTATTTGTTTGGTTCTGAATCATCCATCAACATTACTTTACTTTGTATAACAGAAGATGATAATGTTGATCATAATATTCCTTTAAAACCGTATACTGAGCCCTCTGTACTAAACAGTGGAGGATCGGCAATAATAGGTGATTCATCATCTCTTTGGGATACATCTACTCATGATGACGCCACAGCAAATATCACACTAACCGCACTGAATGCTTCAGAAAAAACAGTTTCAGGAACTTTTTCTTTTTCAGCAGCAGATTTTTCCACCGGAGAGATTAATTGCCATGCTACAGATGGAATTTTTACGGACATATCCTATACCGTTATAGAATAAGCAGTTAAATGTAAATAGACATGAGTAAACTAAAGGTTGGTATATGGATGAAAGTTTCAACTGACAAACAAGTCGGGGATGATGAAGCAGAGGAGTACGAAAAACAAGCACAGGCATACGCAGAATCAAAAGGTTGGGAAGTCATAAAAACTTATCATTACGAAGGTTTTGACGAAAAAAAGGCTTTAGAATTAGAGGAAACAAACCCTATGTTCAATGATGTTGCTAATGGAGTAATTGATTGTGTCATTTTTTCAAAACTCACTCAATTTGCACATAGCACAGCAGAGCTCATAGATTTAGTATTTGTTCTTCATTCATATCATGCCAAGGCGGTATTCCTGGAAGAATCAATTGATACAACCACCGATTCTGGAAAAGTTTTTTTGGCGACACTTGCCGCAATAGAAAGTTGGGAAAAAGAAGGGCCAAATCAATTGAAGCTTCTTATTGAAGCTGGTTTGGTGGATTGAGTTAATTGAAGAATTTCACTTGCTTTAGATTAATCAGAGTTTTCGTCCGAATCGTTGTTCCATTTGAACTCTAATTTCGTCCGAGTATCCGAATACGGCATTTGGAAACGATTTGGAAAGAAATATCATAGCTTCATCTATTCTTTTCGCCTTTAAATTTAGAATGAACTTTTCCCCGTTTTTATCAAAGGTCCAAATTTGGTGGTTAGCTCCACCGTTTTTAACCTGTGTAATATGCTGATAAACCCATACCAGATGATTCTTATCTTCATTGATAAGAGCATTAACAACCGGGTGATTTCCTCTTTTTACCTTGTAATAATCTTTAAGACAAGAAAAACTAATTCCGAAGCCAATTAAGACACAGATGCTAGCTAGAATTATGCATCCAACCATTATTCCCGTTGTCATTTCTGGATCAGCCCCCGAAATAACCAGCCAAAATATGAAAGCACCAAAAAGGAAAATACCACCTCCAATAATGGAGTTCTTTACTACAGACTTTGTGATTAATTTTTTGAATCCTTTTATATCCACAATCTTTTTTTTCAAAATTAGGAATTTATAGCTCAGGCATTATAAAAAAGGCAGAGGGAATTATGATGTCCGAAGACTATAGAATTAGGCTTTTAATGTAATGAGCAGATTGTTAAGCTATAGCGGAAAACCCAGATTCAAAATAATGCTCGTGTGGAGGGGCCAGTTTAGGGTTCGGAAACAATAGGAACGCGATCCCGAGTACTCAGGACGCGCGCCAGAATCTAGAATTTGACCTTCATTCTTCATAACAAATCCCACTATTTCAAAACATATGGATTGAAGCCCCCTCAGCTCTGTTCTTTCATATTCTCATAATCCAATTTATGATCTAGATTCCCCAAATCAAGTAGGCCACCTCCTGAATATGGTTTCCACCCGTTCATTAAACCATACAAGATCGTTTGTCTTACAATGTACGGAGGCGGATTATCAAAAACTTTACTGAGTTTCTGATTCACCTTTTTGTACTCCTTGCTAATTTGGGTCCAGCTGAAAGTCGCTCTTATTTTTTGTCTTGGTTCATTATAGAGTTCAATCAGTAACACACCAAAATTTTCACCCTCGAAATTGGTCAAATCACCAACCCACCTGTATTTTATATTATCAACTGTAATACTTCTAGATCCTTTTTTTGGTAAAGCCATCATTTGTTTTTTATATCTTCTTCTCCTTTGTGCTTGTCAATTGGTCATTTAGGCATATTATATTTGGCAAGTTCATTGGTTTTCTATTCATTTTGACTCAATAGAAACTGTATCTCTTTATTATCCCAATCTGTAACCCACATTTTCAATCTGATAATATTCATATTAAGTTCAAATATTTGTCTGTTTTCAGGTCCATTTTTTTCATCACCTACAAAACCTGAAAGAATATGTGGATGATCCCCATCATTGAATAAAAGAGGGGTTAAGCCGAGCGGTTTAAGGGATTTTTTAATCTCCTCTCTAACATATCTAAAATAATCTTCCGTATTCATTAGTAATAATGCTCCTTCGCCAAATCCGTGTTTACCAACAATTTCCCTTAAAGTAAATATTCTTTCAGCTACAATATCAAAGAGGTTTCCATCCTTAATTCTAACTATAAAACCTAAGCCATAGTTTAATGTCTGCTCTACTAAATAATCAAAAAAATCATCTTCCCATGGCTGAAAAAGACAGTACCCTATAACTGGTCCAACAAATGGACATTCAGATTCCAAAGGCCAATCAGAATTTTGTACAACTTTACTGAGTTCCTCTTTTTCAAGAAAGTGATAAGCTCCCTTCTGTTTACCAGGATTACTCAAACTATAGTAATATCCGTGAGAATCAAAGAACATCAGATTTAAATCGTGAAAAAATTCTCTAATTGTACAATTCTCATTTAATTGAAGAGACTGCCGTACTGCTAAAACATATGAGTATTGAGCGTATTCCGCCATTTCTTAATATTTCATTGCACGAAAAATAATACTTGGGATAGTTAAGATAGAAGATCAAACGATATCTACCAACTTTTTAAAGTAAATGAAACATTGGCTGGCGCGTGATTGCATCGTGTGCCAATTAATGTTTTAGTTTGATTGTATTCAAAATGATGGAAATTCTCAAAAAAAGTGGCTAACTTCTCGGTAAACACTCATTCGGAGATGAAGCACTAGTGCCAAGGTTACACATCAATACGCCCTTCGGTTCTGTCCTTGGAAGCCGTAACAGTAACGCTTTATGGTCAATAGAACGGATCTACTTCCACATATGTTCGGTTATTCTCATCTTCATAAACTCGATAGGACGAATTAATATAATCCCTCTCGTGAAAGACAATTTGAGCATCAACCGGATTCTTATGAATATATTCAACTCTCTGTTGAATCTTGGAAGGAGTATCAAGTAAAACGGGGTGAAAACCGTCCTTCCATATCTTGTATTTCCCTCCCCGAACAATGCGGTTCGCTGCAAAACTAAATTTTGCTAAAAGCCATTCCTTTCTGGATTCTTCTGGACTATCTATTAGCTTTATAAATTCTTTCGTAGGTGTACTTTAAAGTTTCTTACAAATTCAGGAATGGGAGTTTTAGCGGAACTCACAATCATATGAACATGGCTTGTCATATAAACATAAGCATGAACAGAAATCCCCATGTTTTGAACACAGTAGTTTAATGATTCGTCAAGAACTTTGCAATATTGTGGTCGAACAAAAAGGTCAACCCAATCGGTAATGGTAAGCGTGATAAAATTAGGTAGAGTAGAGTCAATTACCTTGTAGCGTTCTGACACTGTTTAAGTTTTGGGTTAAAGAGAACTAAAGTAATGACTTTTTTATTGAAAGAGTGAGGTTAGGGTTCGGGAACAATGGGCACGCGATACAATCGCGCGCCAGTTTTGGACTAATTTTGGTGAATCTGTTTGTTTCTTTTCAAACAGCTGGAAACTCTCAAATAAAGTGGCTAACTTCTCGGTAAACACTCATTCGGAGATGAAGCGCTAGTACCATCAGCTACAAACCAACACGCCCTTCGGTC
>JAKSBJ010000246.1 GCA_022361195.1 Flavobacteriales bacterium | reverse complement strand
GACACTCAGCATGCGTGCCAGCTCCGACCGGGCCCGATGGGGGGTCTGGCTGGCATACCAGACGGTGACAATGTCCCCTGTCCGATCATAGTCGCAGACGACGCCCCGCGTCTCCATTGGCGCAGGCGCCAGCCGGGGATGCCTGACCGTCGCTGTCACTACATGGTCCGCACGGGCGAAGGCAGCATCCACATTGCCCCGTTGCCAGTGTCCGCTCAGCCCGCCATCCGGTGGCGCGGGCAGATCATATTCATCAATATCGAAAAACACCGCCTCAGCCGCATCCGTCGCATGATGCGCACTTTCCGCCAGCACCGCCGCCACCGGCTGGCCCACCGCCATGACATGGGTCCCGGCCAGGATCGGATAATGCAGGGTACCGATATGTTCCAGCACCGGATTAATGTTCAGCACGCCGACATCCCGGACATCCGCACCGCTGAACACCGCCGCGACCCCTGGCAGCCCGGCGCCATCCGTCAGTTCCAGATCCACAATGCGTCCCCGCGCCGACGGGCTGCGGGCGAAGGCAACATGCAGGACATCATCGGGGAAAATGTCGGCAACAAAACGTCCCTCACCCGTGATCAGGCGCCGATCCTCCCGCCGGGGAACGGCACGTCCGATTGCATTTGGGCGAGCATTGTCCACGCTGATTGATCCGTCCCTTGATCCCACGTCAGATTCTGCGCCTCTGCGGCGCGCTGATCGACAATCTGGAACGAAGCTGGTATTCAATCAAATACCAAGTTTCAAACCAGATATCCGGATTACTGATATCCAGAAGCATCTCAACCGGGCATCATTGGCCGCAGAACAGTCACCGGAATGCAGAACCCATGAAACAGATCGCCGTCATCGGCTATGGCGCCATAGCCAGCTATGTGTTCGACGCGCTGAACCGGCGGGATGACATGACCCTGGCGGCGGTTTTCGCCCGCGCGGGGCGGGAAGATGCGGCCCGCAAAGCGGCGGGATTGCAGGTTCAAATTGCGCATCGGCTCTGTGATCTGAACCAGCGGCCCGATCTGG
>JAKSBJ010000286.1 GCA_022361195.1 Flavobacteriales bacterium | reverse complement strand
TCGAAAAAATAGATTTCGTTGCTTCTCACGGCCACACGGTTCATCATCGTCCTGATGAAGGAATTACAATTCAAATAGGAGATGGAGAGTTAATGGCAAAAGAATTAGGACTTAAGGTTGTCAATGATTTTAGAATTGATGATGTCCGATTAGTAGGCCAAGGTGCCCCATTAGTTCCATTGGGTGATAAACTATTATTTCATGAATACGATGCTTGCCTTAATTTAGGTGGAATTGCAAACATAAGTTTTGATAATGCTGAAAATGTTCGACTGGCTTTTGATATTTGTCCGGCGAACCTCCCTTTAAATAAATTAGCAGAGGAACGTTTTAAATTGGCCTATGACGAATCGGGAAAGCTAGCTGAAAAAGGTATAGTTTTAACTGGTTTGCTTCAGGAATTAAATGATCTGGAATTTTATCAATCCAATGGTCCCAAATCGTTGGGGATAGAATGGCTCAATCAATATTTTTACCCTTTGATCAATCAATACTCTAAAGAAAAGGGAGAAGATCTTTTGGCGACTATTGTTGAACATGAAGCAGAACAAATTGCTCAAATTATTCAGCAAAATCAACTCCCTAAAATATTGGTGACAGGTGGTGGAGCATATCATAATTTTTTGATTGATCGAATCAGGGAGAAAACGAAGGTGAATGTAATAGTTCCTGAAAACCAGTTGGTTGATTTTAAAGAAGCTCTTGTTTTTGCTTTTTTAGGATTGCTTCGAATTAAGGGGCGTATAAACACCTATTCTTCAGTCACAGGAGCTTCAAAAGATTCTAGTGGAGGCAAAATTTGGAATCCCTTAAAATAGCCCCAAAAATAAATCTGCTTTTGAAGCACAATTCCCATTAAAATCTTTATTATTTTTGCTGCTTTAAATTAATGCCTGCCTATGTTAAAATTACTGGAGAAATTCGAGAATAAACGACCGGAAATTGTGTTTGAATGGAAAGATGCTGAGACAGAAGCCGAGGGGTGGGTGGTCATCAATTCTTTACGTGGAGGAGCTGCCGGAGGTGGAACACGAATGCGAAAAGGATTGGACAAGCGTGAAGTAGAATCACTGGCTAAAACGATGGAGGTGAAATTTACGGTAGCCGGTCCGCAAATTGGTGGAGCAAAATCCGGAATTAATTTCGATCCTTCAGATCCTCGAAAAGAAGGTGTTTTAAGAAGATGGTACGCAGCCGTTACTCCTTTGTTAAAACATTATTATGGTACGGGTGGAGATTTAAATGTAGATGAAATTCACGAAGTAATTCCAATTACTGAAGATTGTGGTGTTTGGCATCCACAAGAAGGTGTTTTTAACGGACATTTTCAACCACGGGAAGCGCAAAAGATTAACCGAATTGGTCAATTGCGTCAAGGAGTTTTGAAAGTAATTGAAGAATCTAAATATTCGCCGGATGTAGACCGTAAATATGTTGTAGCAGACATGATTACAGGATATGGAGTGGCAGAGTCTATTTTACATTATTACAACATCTGGGAAAATACAGATGTAAAAGGTAAGCGCGTTTTGGTACAAGGATGGGGAAATGTAGCTTCGGCAGGAGCTTATTACCTGGCTCAAAGCGGTGCTATAATTGTTGGAATCATTGATAGAGTAGGAGGTTTAATTAAAGAAGAAGGATTTTCGTTTGAAGAAATCAGAGATTTATTCAATAACAAAAACGGAAATGCTTTGAATGCTCCTGACATGCTTTCATACGATGAGGTCAACGAAAAAATTTGGGATGTGCCAGCTGAGATTTTTATTCCATGTGCTGCTTCCCGAATGATTACAAAGGATCAGGTAGATCGAATGATTAAAGGAGGGGTTAAAGTTATCTCATCCGGAGCCAATGTTCCTTTTGCCGATAAAGAAATTTTCTTTGGTCCAATTGCGGACTATACAGATAATCAAATAGCAGTAATTCCTGACTTTATTTCCAATTGTGGAATGGCCAGAGTTTTTGCTTATTTGATGAGCTCTGATCTTGATAAATTAACCGACGAGGGAATTTTTATGGATACTTCTAACACCATTAAAGATGCCCTTATAGCAACCAGTGAAGTAAATTCTGAGAAAAACGGAATTGCTAAGGCTGCTTTCGAAATTGCACTCAAAAAACTGATTTAAACGATAAGACACTATGGGAATTGAATTTGTAATGGTAATCATCTTTATAGTTGGTTACATCGCTATCGCCCTTGAGCACAACATTCATGTTGATAAAGCTGCTTCGGCATTGTTTATTGGAATGGTATGTTGGGGAATGTATGCCATTTGGCCTGAGGACCACCTTCATATTGAGGAAGGTGCCACCGTACAGAGTATTTCAGAAGATAGTACCCTGGCCGAACATAATCCATCCTTGGTAAAGTTCATGGCCATTGAGTTTGAAGATGAACGAAATGAAGTATTTGATGACTTTGCTGCGCATCAGGACGAAGATGGAAAAGTACATTATGAAACCAGAGATGCAGAACATACAAGTCACTATGTACATGAGTTTGTAGAACATGGTTTGTCTCACCACTTATTTGAAATAGCCGGAATTCTTTTCTTCCTTTTAGGAGCGATGACCATTGTAGAGCTTATTGATGCTCACGAAGGTTTTGCAGTTATTACAGACCGTATTTCGACAACCAATAAGGTGAAATTATTGTGGGTGATTTGTTTGCTGACCTTTTTCATGTCGGCCGCCCTGGATAATCTAACCACCTCCATTGTAATGATATCCGTAATTAGGAAGCTCATTGATTCTAAAGAAACACGATGGTTATTTGGTGGTTTTATCATTATTGCTGCAAATGCAGGTGGTGCCTGGTCACCAATTGGTGATGTTACCACAACAATGTTATGGAATAACGGACAGCTTCCGTCTACCTCTATCATTATCGTGAACTTGATTATTCCTTCATTAGTGGCATTGTTGGTTCCTTTGACATTGGCTTCGTTTTTCGTAAAAGGACAAGTAACACGTCCTGAAAAAATTGAAGCTGGACATAGTGATCATGCTGCAACAACAACATTTGAAAGAAACTTTGTATTCTTCCTTGGTTTAGCAGGTCTTTTATTTGTTCCTGTGTTTAAAACATTAACTCACTTGCCTCCATTTACTGGAATGATGTTGAGTTTAGGTATTATGTGGACGGTTACTGAAATCATGCACTCTAAAAAGAAAAAAGAGGAGCGAAGAGGACTTTCAGTTATATCTGTATTGCAAAAAGTAGATACTGCTTCAGTATTATTCTTCTTAGGAATTTTGATGGCTGTTGCAGCTTTGCAAGAAGTTGGACATCTAACCGAAGTAGCTCATTTCCTTGATGATAAATTATCAGGAAATATGTATTCAATCAATATTTCAATTGGACTATTGTCAGCGATTGTAGATAACGTACCATTGGTTGCTGCTGCACAAGGAATGTATCCTATTGAGTCTACCGGACAATTTGCTCAAGATGGCCAATTCTGGCAATTCCTTGCCTATTGTGCCGGAACTGGAGGGTCTGCATTGATTATTGGTTCTGCTGCTGGTGTTGCTGTAATGGGATTAGAAAAAATCAGCTTTGGATGGTATCTTAAAAAGATTACACTCTACGCTATAGTTGGATATTTAGCGGGTGCAGCCACTTATTTCTTCATGTTCTTCAAGGGCTAACGGTTAATAAGTAATCCTTTTATTTTATTTTGGTGATCTTAAGATCACTAATTTCGTCGTGTAACGATAAAAAACCGACGCGTTTAAAAATAAAAGAAAAGGATTATGAGTGCACTAGCATTGTTATTACAGTCGCCAAGCCTTGGTGAATCAGATAGTACCCAGGTAGCTAAGGGTGTCGATAACTTAACCAGAGAAATTCCGGTTTGGGAGTTGGTAGTTGACGGAGGATGGGCCATGATTCCATTGGCTGTCCTATCAGTAATGACCATCTATATCTTTGTTGAACGTTTCTTGTCCATCAATAAATCCCTGAAAGATGAAAAAGATTTCATGGTGAAGGTAAAAGAGTACCTCATGGATGGAAAAATTGATGCCGCTCGTGATCTTTGTGCTCAAACAAATAATCCTGCTGCGCGAATGGTTGAGAAGGGGATTTCTCGAATTGGAAAACCAATGAGAGATATTGTAAGTTCCATTGAAAATGTTGGAAAGCTCGAAATCTATCAATTGGAAAAAAGATTAAGTATCCTTGCCACGGCTGCAGGTGCTGCACCAATGATTGGGTTCCTTGGAACAACTTTGGGGATGATCAAAACTTTCCACGCAATGAAGTTTGAGGCGACGTTAGAAATTCAAACAATTGCTCCGGGAATTATGGAAGCAATGGTAACTACTGTTGCAGGACTTATTGTCGGAATTATTGCTTATATGTGCTACAATTATTTGGTAGCAAAGGTGGATAAAGTAATCCACACCATGGAAGGAGCCTCTATTGACTTCCTTGATTTATTGAACGAACCTGGTAAATAGTTGTACAGATAAATGGATTTAGGTAGAAGAAATAGAGTAAAGGCCGAAGGGGGAATGTCTTCCATGACAGACCTGGTATTCCTTTTGCTGATATTCTTTATAATCATGAGCACCATGACCAATCGGGCTTTGCCGGTTGATTTGCCTGCTAACAACTCGGAGAATAAGAATACCAAAGAAAATTCGATTGTAGATGTAGCGGTGAATGCGAACAATGAGTACTTTTTTGATAATGACGAGTCGGTGACTTACAATTTTGAAGAAGTTAAACCTGTTTTGGAATCGAAAATGTTAGAGTCGGGAGAAGAGAATTTAAAGATTCACGGAGATAAGGATGCGGCTTACGAATATGTTTTCCAACTCATTGCACTGGCGAAACAAAAAGGCTGGAAACCCGTATTGGTTTATAAGTAAGCTTATTATTACTAAACAAGACGTTTAATAAAAGGGAGGAAGTAGTATGAAGATTATCAAGAGTTTAAAAGCATTAAAAGAAGAAGATCATAGAAGAGCCTTGTATGGAACATTGGTTTTCATCATGCTGTTGATATTATTTTTCCTCCTCGTTAGTTTAGAAGAGCCAGATCCGCCATTAGAAGAGCCAATTTTAGAAATTGAAATGCCACAAATTGAGTTTGAAGGTTCGGAGGCAAAGGGGGGAAGTCAAAGCAATGAAATGAGCTCAAATCCTCAAACGGATAACAACAACATTAAGGAAGAAACCAGTCATGTTGAAACGCAGGAAACATCTGATGTCAATGTAAGTTCAGCAAACGGATCGGCAGATAATGACAATGAAGAGGAAAAGCAACCTGAGGTAGACGAAAGTTTAACGTTTGGGAAAAATAACGGAAAAGGGACAGGAACAGGAGAAGGTGATGATTTTGGTAAAGGAACAGGTGTTGGTGGAGATGGAAAAGGAAACCGACCTGGAGATGGAACACACAATCCTAACCGAAAAGTTGTTAAACCACCAACTTTTGATGCCAATTCGCAGGAAGAAGGAAAGATTGTTTTAGACATTTGGGTAGATGAAAACGGAAATGTTTACAAAACGCGAGTTAACGAATCATCCACCAGTGGTAGTTCATATTTGATTTCATTGGCCAAAAAGGCTGCAAAAACAATGAAGTACGAGAAAAAACCAGGTGCTGGTATTGAGTACGTAGGATCAAAAGCATTTACATTTAGAAAGGTATAAATGTCTTACAAGAAAGCGGTTGATTGGCTTTTTACACAAATTCCTAACTATCAAAAACAAGGCGGTAATGCTTATAAACCCGGTCTTGAAACGATCTCCAATCTATTGGAGGAAATAGGAAATCCACATCATAATTTAAAGATTATCCACATAGCCGGAACTAACGGAAAAGGTTCTGTTTCACATATTCTTTCGGCTGCTCTGCAAAACAATGGGTTTAAGGTTGGCCTATTCACTAGTCCTCATATCAAAGACTTTAGAGAGCGAATTAAAGTAAATGGGAAACTGGCAACCGAAAGTTTTGTTGAGGACTTTGTGGTCAAAATCCAAAATCTGCAAAATAGTGAACCAAGTTTTTTTGAAATCACAACGGCCATGGCCTTTGATTATTTTGCGAGTCAGAAATGTGATTTTGCTGTAATAGAAACAGGTTTAGGAGGACGATTGGACTCTACTAATGTTGTCTCTCCGGAAATAACCATTATCACCAATATAGGTTTAGACCATCAACAGTTTTTAGGAAATACAATTGAGAAAATTGCTACTGAGAAAGGTGGGATTATTAAAGTCAATTGTCCATTGATATTGGGGGATGTAGATGAAGTTCCTAAAAAAGTGTTAGAAGAAATTGCTTCAGAGAAGAATGCTTCGGTCTTTTATTCTCCAAAACAGTTATTTGAAACGGACCTTATTGGGCAATACCAACAACGAAATCTCAATACGGCTCATGAAGCTTTGATGCAGTTGAAAAATAGAGGTTATGAGATTGATGAGGCTAAAGTAGAAGAGGCCTTTAAAAATGTTACGGCTTTATCCGCTTTTCATGGGAGAATGTATAAAATAGGAGATGAGCCCTTAACAATAGCTGATGCGGCTCATAATCCAGCTGGAATTTCAAACCTGATGCAGGAATTGAATCATTTAGAGTATCAAAAACTGAAAATTGTATTTGGTGCTTCAAATGATAAAGATGTAAAGAACATTTTTGCGCTATTTCCAAAGGATGTAGATTACTATTTTACCACTTTCGATTCGGCTCGTTCTTTAAACGAGGCTAAGTTGAAAGAATTGGCAGAGAAACATGAATTACCTTATCAATTGTTCAATGATTCTTCAGAGGCACTAAAACAGGCTCAAAAGGATGCTTCAGTAGATGATTTAGTTTTAGTTTGTGGAAGTTTCTTTTTGTTAGAGGAGATTATCTAAAAATCTTTTGGTTTGTCCACTTTCTTTAAAAGTGTTGATACACAAAAATTACAAAAACCGAACTGGCGGATAAGAATGAGAATAAACCTATCAGAACCAGAAATTTTTCTTTGTATGAAACTTCATTGGAAGCGTTAAAGAGAAAGGAAAAAATAAATTCAGTAATTGACTTCATACGACAAGCTATTGCGTCAGCCTTTAAATCCCAGCCTCATTGGCAAGAGGCCGGGATCCCATGAAAAAACCTACTATTGAAGGCTTAAAAAAGACTGTGTGTAAGTAGTAGTTTTGGGTTAATGATAGTGTTACAAGGTTTAGTTTAGTTGTATGCGTGTTTGATCAAAGGATTCTCCATCGGATGTTCTGATTTTCAGAATATACGTTCCAGAGTTCAAATATTTTAAGTCTAATGTTTTTTCAATGAATCCTTCCATTTCAGAAGATTTTGAATGATATACTTCTTGCCCCAAAATGGAATAAACACTAATTTCAAAATCATAGGAACCTGTGAGGTTAATAATGATTTTTACATCTCCATCGGATGGGTTAGGATGAGCACTAATAATTTCAATTCCTTCAAAGTTGACAGATTTGATAGGTGTGTATTGAACATTACCATCAAAATCTGTTTGTCCTAATCGATAATAAGAAGTTCCTATTAATGGCGTATTGTCCCAGTGCTCATAACTTTGCTTGGTAACACTGTTTCCTGCTCCATCAATTAAAGCAATGCGTTCCCACTCCAAACCTTCATCACTGCGCTCTACAGTAAAAAAGTCATTGTTGTATTCTGATTCAGTGGCCCAGTCAATTTTAACTCTTTTCTCCTCCATAGCGGTAACATCAAAATCAACCAGTGTAATAGGAAGAGGGTTGGTTAAAATATCTCGAGTTCCGAGTGTGTAATAACCATCTGCAGTGAGAGATATGTTGTTAAAGTTTACCTGATCACCAGAAATGCTACTACCAATGGATAAAATAGTCCAGTTCCCTGTTGTTCCAGCTCGATATAATAGGTAATATAAAGTTGGATCTCCATCCGGATATCCCATCTCTCCGGCATCACTGTAGTCAAAGGTAATATCCACTTCAAGGTCACCACCACCTCCAACATTGGTAACGTCTACCCACCAACTACGTTCCCAACGTGCATCAATTAAATCGCTAGCTTCATCAACATCATCAAAGTTGATGAAATTGGTAAGGTCATTGGTTCCCCACATCACATAATCTCCGTTTCCAAAATTGTTAGATCGACTCATTCGCATTCCAACAGAATTTGCACAGTCATTTGATCCGTCACTCTCGGTTCCAACACCAACCACATATAAATCATGATTTTCGTTTGCAGGATCGTCTCCAGTATATTTGTCGACACTAACCGGCAAACCAATGTTAAATTTCGCGGATAGATAAGAGTTGATAATGTTCTTTTCAGCAGAGTTGAGCAAACGATCAAAGATGATAACTTCTCCGATGTCACCATTCAATCCACTATTGTTACCGTTTTGCCACATTCCAATTCGATAAGTAGGAGATACAGCATTAAATGGATTACTATAATTGGCTACTGTTTGTGTGGTTCCGTCAATATCTAATCCATGATAAGGGGAGGTGGCCCTGTTTTCCTGAAGAAAAATATTCCAGGTGGCTGTGCTAATTACGGGACCAAAATAGGTAGCACTTCCGTCCCATGCATAGTATTTGTTTGCATCGGCCGCAACATTGTTTCTTCTTCGTCCAATACTACAATGCTGTTGAGAGGTTGTAGGATTTCCAATACTTATGATATAGTCATTGTCATTGGATCCCTGATCGGTGTTAAAATATCCCACACTAATAACTGTACTGGGTGAGCCTAAAGGAGAGTCGAGATCTCCTTCTACCCAATTGTTCCCATCAAAACGAGCTACAGGCATTCCGTTTACAACACTGGTATTAAGGGTAGGAACGTTGATGATGGAAATAACATCTGCTGGATTGTCGTAGCCCGAAAAGTCTGTAAAAATAGCAAGAGGATCATCATTTTCAGGTTTCATTTCAAATGGATCTAACCATAAATGTAAATTTGATGTCCCACTCTTGTCTCCAATTCCTCCAGGGCCATTACAAAAAGCATTAAGTTGTGAAAGCCCAAGTGGACTAGCGGAATTATCCAGAGTTCCGAGTGTATAAAACCCGGTTGAAGAGAGACTAACTCCATCAAAACTAACCTGGTTTCCAGAAACGGAGGTTGCTGAAGCAATGGTTGTCCATGCGCCTGAAGTTGAAGCACGATAAATAAGTTGATAATCAGATGGAGTAGAAGCATCAGGGTTTGATCCCATTCCGGCTTCTGAATAGTCAAAAAGTATATCTACAACGGTTGGTGCTCCCGAATTGGTTACTTCAAACCAATAAGCTCTGTCCCAACGGGCATCATATCCGCCTCCTACATCTGCCGAATTAACGGTGTTGGTTTCAACTGCATGTCCGGCCATTACATAATCACCATTTCCAAATCCCGAAACTTGCTCAAGGTGCAACCCCGCAGCTTGTGCGGCTGTGTTGGAACCATCTGCTTCTGTTCCAATTCCAATTACATCTCTATCATTATCACCATTACCACTGTTGTCACCGGTGTATTGATCACCACCATTCGCAATATTATATTTCGCACCCAAATAAGAATGCAAAATGTTTAATTCAGCGGTATTAAGGATTTTATTAAACATGACCACTTCCGGAATTTTTCCCGCAAGTCGGTAAGAAGCTCCCGGTGAATCTGCTGCATCTCCAATTCTGAAGTCAGTATTGGTGCTTAAAGCATTGGTAGCAAAATCGTCAACAACTTGAGCTGTTCCGTCCAAATACATGCTGTGATAAGGAGCCGAACTGGCTTGGACATGAGTAATCATCATCCATTGCTGTCCTGGTAAAACAGGGCCATAGTTACTGTTGTCTCCATCCCATTGAAAATATTCATCTGTGTTAGCTCCAGGAGTCCTACGTGCAATGTTCATAGATGAATTCATAGAATTAGTAGAACCTATTCCTACCACCCAATCGTTGTCAGTTTGTGTTAAACTGTCGAAGTAACAAACTGCAACGAGGGTAGTAGGGGCTGTCAACCCAGTATTTAAAGTTCCTTCGAGGCGTTCAAGTCCGTCAAAAAACACATAAGGAAAACCGTTTACGACATTGTCAAACCAATTGGGTTTGCTCGCCACAAGACTTTGTGACGCATCATTGTCAAAGCCTGAAAGATCTTCCCATGTAGTGACATTATTTCCATTAGTAATACCAGTAACCTGGTTGGCATCTAGCCACATAATCATGTTCGATAAACCATCTGTTGATTGAATACCACCTGGACCCGTTTGAGCAAATGAAAAAAAAGAAATTGTAAGTGTTAAAAGTAACAAGTTAAGCCGCATAACATTAGTTTAAGTAGCAAGTTTGGGTTTAATGTCTTTAAGCTGAATTTACGGCATGATCAAGGAATAAAAGATGGGGTAAAAACGAACTTATCGGATGGGTTCTTTTTTTGGATAGGCGGGTTTGATATAAAATCAAAAAGAAGGGGCTGTTTTTAGGGCTATTTATCGGTTAGGTCGATATTCGGGATTCTTTGGTTTTCGATGGTTTTTCTCTGATTTATAGATTGATCCAATCGTAAAAATACCTTACATTCAACACTAAATAAGCATTTTATGATTCGGTTTTTCCTGTTTCTTTTTCTGCTGATAAGTTGTTCATATAGCCAGGCTGATGAAACATTAGATTCGTTACATCATGGTTTGTCAACAGCTAAAAACAAGGAAGAACAGGCTACCTTCTTGAATGATATCGGAACGGTAATGTACCGGAAGGGAGATTTTGATAAAGCCGTTTTCTATGTCATCCAGTCCGCTAAAATCCTGGAAGAACTCAAGGATAGTTCACGTTTATACAAGCGCTATTTTAACATTGGAGCCATTCTTTCTACCATAGGACAATACCGGAAAGGGATCTACTATCTTGAAATGAGTAAGGAGATTTCTTTGGTTAGGCAAGATACGTTCATGCTTGGGCAAACACTAGGTAATTTGGGAACTATCTACAATTTCATGGATATGAACGATAGTGCAATGTACTATTATCAACGAGCCGCTCAATTGCATGAGTTACGAAATGATTCTATTTCGCTTGCTGGAGTGGTTATGAACATGGGAAATATCTATGACAAGGAAAAGGATCATATCAATTCCTTAAAGTATTTTCAACGGAGTTTGAATTTGATTGAACCGCATATGGGGAGGTATGAAGTCCTACACAAGAGAATTGCCGTAGAGTCGACCTGCGAAAACATCTATGATAATATTGGTCATACCTATGTTACAGTAGGTGAGTTGGAAAAAGGGATGTACTATTTGGAAAAGGTGGTGAATTTTGATTCTGAATTTGCCTCACTCGAGCGTAAACAAAACGCCTTTTATGCTATTGCAAGAGCACATGAAAAAAAAGGAGATTATGAAAAGGCTCTGGAAAACTATATCAAACATACCGAACTTAAAGACACTTTGTTAAACAGAAACAATCTTCGTTTGATCAATGAAATCACCATCGAATTTGAAGCAGAAAAGAAGGAAAAAGAGAATTTAGCCTTGAAGGTAAAAAACGAACTTGCCGAGAAAAATAATGTCCTGAAAGATGAAAAAATTAGCCTTGCCAAAAGTTTAATCATTGTGATTAGTTTATTTGCTGTCTTTCTATTAGGAGTACTGTTTTATGTTATTTCCAAGAATAGATTGATACGAAAACTCTATATGGAGATGGAAGAAAAAAATGCTCAGCTCAACCTAGCTAACAAAAAAATAGAACTGAGGGCACTTTTAAATCAAATTAACCCTCACTTCATTTTTAATGCACTCAACTCCATTCAGCAGTTTATCTTAAAAAACGACACCAAATCCTCTTTTGATTATTTCAGCAAATTTGGTAGTCTAATCCGTTCTTTGCTGGAACATTCACAACAAAACTTTGTTCCTTTAAATGAAGAAATTGAGGTCATAGAAAACTATGCTGCACTGGAAAATTTGAGATTTGAAGATAAAATTGAAATAGAGGTTGATATAGGATCTATAGATGCTTATTCAACCATGATTCCACCTATGTTTATTCAGCCTTTATTGGAGAATGCAATTATCCATGGTTTGAGTGAAAAAAGTGGAATAAAGAAGATATCCTTGGTTTTTAAAGAATTTGAGGATTATATTTTATGCACAGTAATTGATAATGGTGTAGGGCGAAAACCCTTGGCCGTTAAAAAGAAAAAAAACAGGAACTCTGGATTGGTGATTACAGAGAAACGTCTACAGTCTATTTGGCAACGAACAGGTGATGAATACAATGTTCGTTTTGAAGATTTGGTAGATGAACAACTACAACCAACCGGAACCAAAGTACAAATCAATTTACCAAAAAGTTTCTAATGCTTTTAACTTTAATCGTTGATGATGAAAAAGGGGCTCGGGAGACACTCTCTGGCATGTTAAGACAGTTTTGCCCCGGTGTTCAAATTGTGGGAGAAGCGGCCAGTGTTGCCGAGGCTAAAAATCTAATCAAATTGTATCGTCCACAATTGGTTTTTTTAGACATACAAATGCCTTTTGAAACGGGCTTTAGTTTATTAAACTCACTTGAAACAAAACCTTTTCATGTGGTGTTTACAACGGCACATAATAATTATGCCTTAAAGGCTATTAAATTTAGTGCTTTAGACTACATCTTAAAGCCTATTGATATTACTGAATTGCAAAATGCAGTTCAAAAAGCAAAAAACAGCCCTATTGGTGATCATGAACAAATAGCCGTTTTGCAAGCTCATGGTTCGGATGAAGAACATGATCGTATTGTATTGCCTTACCGAGATGGGTTTAGAGTTATAAGTTGTGCTGAAATTGTTCGCTTTGAAGGAGAAAGAAACTACTCTTGGGTTCACTTTATTAATGGACAAAAAATTTTGACGGCTAAAACCTTAAAAGAATATGAGGAGTTATTGCTAGATCGTCACTTTTTTAGAGCGCATCAATCCCATCTTATCAATCTTAAATGTGTAAGAGGATATATAAAGGGTAGAGGAGGTCAAATTGAATTTGTAGATGGATCTGTAGTTGATTTAGCTCGAAGTAGAAAACAAGACTTTCTTGCATTTTATGAAATGAAATAAGCTATGAAAACTGGAATTAACGTTGGTAAAAAGAAGATGGCTGTTGGACGTTGGGGAGTGATTGATTTAACCTACGTTGATGGAATTCTTAGAATTAGCCCAACCGATGATATGATATATGAGTTGGACGATTTAATTCAGTTTCATAAGTACGTTTTGTCCATGACTAAAGGAGATCGTTTTTTGGTTTTATCGGATTATCGCGAACATCATTTGGATATTGATAGAGACACATTAAAGTATGCGGCCAAAAATGAATGGCTTCATCAAACGCGAATCGCAGAGGCTGTATTGCTTAAAAGTCTGCCTAATTTATTAATAAGTCGCTTCTACATTCGAACATTAAAGCCACTTACTCCAACTAAAATCTTTCGTAACGAAAATACGGCCTTGCGCTGGCTTGAAATGTGGAAGGATTATGGTAGCCTGAATAAGAAAGTTTAGTCGACTAAACTAATTTCAATTCACTAGGTATTTTCTCTGAATAGCCTAATGACCGAAAGGTCATCAATCCCAGTGTTTATCTATATTTTGCTGATTAGTAATGTGTTGCCTTGACTATAACTTTTAGAAACTTTATCAGTATAAATACCTGTACATTTTAATTAACTCAAGACGACATGGCACAGATCAATCATAACAATATCGTTGATACGATCAATGATATAGCATTGCAGGCGCGGCAAAGAGAAATTAGCCACCTCACTTTCGGAGGTAAAATTTGGGATGGGCGTTTCTTGTTCATTGATGGCAAAGAAATGCTCAATTTTGGGACATGCGGTTACCTGGCGCTTGAATCGCACCCCAGTTTAAATGAAAACGCTAGAGACTTTGTGAGTGCATATGGCACTCAGTATTCCATTTCAAGAGCTTACGCAACAGCTCAAACAAATCTGGAACTTGAAGACAAGTTATCTCAGATTTTTGATGGAAGAGAGAATCTGGTTTTTTCATCAACAACCATAGCTCACATTTCTGTTTTACCCATTGTAATCAAACCCACAGATGCGATTATAATGGATCAGCAGGCGCATGTGAGTATGCAAACAGCGGCTCAGTTGGTGAGTAGTAAGGGAGTTCCTGTGGAAGTCGTTCGACATAGTAATTTGGAAATGATCGAACGAAAGATACAGAGTTTAAGAAATCGGCATGATAAAATTTGGTATATCATGGATGGAGTATATAGCATGTATGGTGATATTGCTCCATTGGATGAACTGAATAAATTGGCCGAAAAATACCCATCACTTCATTTTTATGTGGATGACGCACATGGCATGAGCTGGTGCGGAACCAATGGTTGTGGAGCTGTTTTTGATACGTTCAAGCACAATAATAAAACATTACTTGTCTCTACTATGGCAAAGGGGTTTGGTAGTGTTGGAGGTATTGTGATTTTTCCTAATTCTGAGTCCTTTGAAGAGGTGCGATTACATGGTGGGGCATTGGCATATTCCCATCCAATTGTTCCAGCAGTTATTGGAGCTTCTTATGCTTCAGCCCTAATTCATCTTTCACCTGAAATCAAAGACTTGCAAAATGAACTTCAAAAAAAGATTCAATATTGCAACAAACTATTGGCCAAAACGGACATTCCCGTTTTATCGGATCCTAAAACGCCTATTTACTTTTTAGGAACAGGTCAACCAAATGTGGGATACAATATGAATAAGCGAATATTGGATGAAGGTTTTTATGTTAATATTGGCTTATTTCCAGCTGTTTCAGTTAAAAATACTGGTTTACGATTTACTTTAACCAATCATCATACTTATGATGACATAAAGGCTTTTGTTGATGCTTTGGCTTATCATTATCCAAAAGCTTTGGAAGAAGAAGGAAAAACAGTAAATGATGTTCGTAAGGCTTTTAGAATGGAGCCTTTGGGAGAAGTTGCCAAGCCAAGTAAAAAAGAAAATTCCAAATTAGAATTGAGGCTTTTCAATTCTATTTCAGATGTTGATAAGAAGTTGTGGAGATCTTGCTTCCCTGATCCCGGAAATTCCACCTGGGATGCACTTTATTATCTTGAAAAAGCTTTTCAAGGAAATGAGTTGATTGAGGATAATTGGAAATTCTATTACTTATTTGTGATGAATGGGGATGAAGTGGTAGCAGCAACTTATCTAACCAGTGGAATCATGAAAGATGATTTGGTATCTCCGGCTGAGGTGTCTGTCTCAATTGAAAAAGAGAGAGAAAAAGATAAATACCACCTTTGTTCTAAAACGCTCATGATGGGCTCACTGTGTACAGAGGGTGAACATCTCTATGTGGATAGAAAGCATCCAAAATGGCGTGAGGCCATTATCGAAATGGTAGGTAAACTATTTGATATTCAAGATGAAGATGATTTAAATAGTTTGATTTTGAGAGATTTTGATAAATCGGATAGTCGTATTAAGCGCTTGTTCAATGAACTTGGTTTCTTCCAAATGGACATGCCTAATAGCAATACGATTTCAGGTTTACAAAAAACCAGACAAAGAGATTATTTAAGCCTTTTAAGTGCAAAAGCAAGGAGAAATATTCGTTACGAAGTATTGAAATACGAGAATGAATTCAAATTTGAGGTTAAAAAGACCCTGTCTGATGATGACCTTAAAAGAATTTATCAATTGTATCGAAATGTAGGAGAACGTAACTATTCAATCAACATTTTTCCATATCCATACTCCTTTTATGAAATGGCCAGAGAATGTGCTAACTGGGAATTTGTGTTATTGAAAGATTTGAAAAATGAAATTCTAGGGGCTATTCTTTGCTATAAAGATGGTACTACCTACGCTCCGGTTGTAATTGGAATGGATTATGATTACAAAACAGAATCGAGCATTTATAAGCAAATTATGTATCGAACTGTTGTTTCAGCTCGGAACAGAGGCTTTGACAAAGTTTTGTTCGGCTTTTCGGCGGATACGGAAAAGCGCAAATTGGGAGCCGTTCAAAATGAAAAAGTGGCTTTTGTCAACGTAATTGACCAGTTTAACATAGAGAAGATGG
>JAKSBJ010000239.1 GCA_022361195.1 Flavobacteriales bacterium | reverse complement strand
TTTTAACTGTTGTCATTCCCAACATCTAAATGAAGGGTCTCTATATGCTATTTTTTATCCAATAGGTGCTGCCCCTGTTTCTCCTGATCCAAATCACGCACTTCTGCGCGATCCTTCGCCGTCTCCCTCTACTCATCGGAGGGAGGTTTAACGAGGATGATCGGGATCCCGTTTTCCTCGCGAATCACGACTTGTGGTTCCTTGGATTTCTTGAGTTTCTGTCTTAGATCAGCTCGGTCCAATGCTCGTTTGACGAGCTCGATGATCAGTCCTGAGGCTACGCTTGAAGCAATCCCAATTAAGGCTGCTTGAGTAACGCATAGTCCGGGATCAAACCGCTGTGAATCAATTTTCACCTCCGCCGTGCTTGTGCACTCTGAAATGGAATTCCACGATTTGGCAAAATCGTTGGCATCCAATTCAAGCTCCGGATCAATCACCAGTTTGTACGATGCATGAGTCGTCATGCGAATATAGTCGTGTATAGATTCGAAAAAATCTAGAGATTTCAATGCAATCCCGATTGCTGAATTTCCTCTCTAGACAAGAGGTCATAAATCTACAAATATCGGGCCCAGCCGTATGGAAGCCTTATTGATCCAACACATTGCTGAAAATCGGTTTCGAGTGCTCAAAGAAAGCAGGCAAGCTGATGAGGTCGAAGTTCCAACTCCCTATGGACATCCTGTTAAGAATCGACCGAACGATCACTTGATGTCCCAATTAAAGTGGTATCTGGAAGACTTTCTTCAATATCCGTTCTCACCTGCAACCGATCGTGCTCAATATGTAGAAGACGCTTTGAAGGAATGGGGTATCGAAGCATTCAAGGCATTGTTTGATTCAGGGAATGCCAGGGATTGGATGACCGAGGCCAAAAAGTCTGCTGGTTCCAATCCTTTTCAACTTCGAATTTCAAGCGATGACCCTGGAATTCTTTCATGGCCCTGGGAAGCTCTTCGGGATCCGTCGAGTGGAGTGCTTGGAATTCAGGCAAAGATAGAAAGGCTACTAAATCGTGATTTACCCGGCACACCAAAAACCCCCAAACTTCCAAAGGATAGAATCAATATCCTGCTGGTAACTGCCAGGCCATACAATCAGGACGTCGCCTTCCGGTCGGTGTCGAAACGTGTGGTGGATTTGGTGAATGATAAGAATATTCCAGTTCACATTGAAGTGCTGCGCCCCCCCACTTTCGATCGATTACAAGAACGCCTATCCGAGAGTCCTGAGTTCTTTCATATCCTTCACTTTGATGGTCACGGTTCTTTTGGCCGTCCAAGTAGTGAGACAAGCCCTGATAAATTTCAATCGCCCGAGGGGTGTTTGGTTTTCGAAGATGAGCATGGAAGCGATGAT
>JAKSBJ010000256.1 GCA_022361195.1 Flavobacteriales bacterium | reverse complement strand
GATCATCGCTATTGATGGCAGGAGGCGAAGGATAAACATCTTGATAACGCAGTTCGGGCATTTGAAAGGCATACGCTAAGCCCTTTTCTTTTGGCGTCTAGTTTTTTAAATGGCACCCATCCTGTACACCCAAAAGCCGCTTGGAGTGGGGGATGAGACCCTGAATAACACTCCAAGCGGCTTGGTGTGACAACCAATAGCCTGACGTCGCCTGATGGCCCAGGCCAACAAGGCAATGATACGATGTTGCTTTTAAGTTGTGGTCCGGTGATTGCAGATTTCGATGGCAAGATCCACGACGGATTCGTTGGCAGGTGCCTGGTCATGCCAATCCACGGTGATGCAATTGATTTTGGCTTCTTGCTCAGCGGTCAGACTGTCCAGGAAGGAAGGAAGGGCCATGTTGGCCTCCGTCGCGATCTTCTTCAGGGCAGGTTCAAATCCCGGTTGCTGAGACAGTATCCCGACGGCATCATTCACCGCGTCTTCGGCCTGGCAGGTAAGGGACCAGGAGAGGCGTGCGAGTTTGCCGCTGGCAAGACTGTTCAAGGCCGTCGTCGCTGCGGATTTCAATGTGTCGACCTGGTTGGTTCCATCAATGGTGTTCGGGGCGGGGGCGTAGCCAGAAGCATTGAAGAACACCGAATCGTCATAGCGGATGTTGCTGTCGGTATTCAACAGGATGACCTTGTTCGAACCTCCGGTAATATCCGACACCTTGGTCGACGACAGATCGAGGAAGGGATCGCCCGCATTGCTCGGGGGTGCATAGATACTGCCTGATGGCAGGGTTTGTTTGAAGGCGTTGACCAGATCCGTGGCCTGTTGCGAATTGCTGCTGATGTTCAGATGGGAGACTTCGATGACGATCAGCTCGCTTGCCCCACTGTTCGCATTCAGGAAGGCAACGACTTCGCTCAACATATCGCTGAGCTGGGCTCCACGTAATCCATGCTGGATGTAGAAGCCGTTCAAATCGGTATCCCAGTATAATCGCCAGTCGAAGTACCGCAGTCCAT
>JAKSBJ010000367.1 GCA_022361195.1 Flavobacteriales bacterium | reverse complement strand
GTAGGGCAGACTGACGTGAACCACTATCGGAAAAACAACAGTCAGGGTCGGGTAAAGTTTCCGGCACAAAGGGATTTCGGGTTGGTAGGATGGATGTGCTGCGTTCGTAACGGGCAATTCATCGATTGAATGGGAATGAGTTGAAACCTTGTCATGATCGAAATAACCCCATCCATCCGCATCGATGAAAACGAGATCGAAGAGCAGTTTATTCGCGCTTCCGGGCCCGGCGGGCAGAAGGTGAACAAGACAGAGAGTGCCGCCCAATTACGCTACAACGCGCGAAAAAGCGCGGCGCTGTCAGATGCGGTATTCATTCGCCTGAAGGCACTGGCGGGACAGCGTATGACCAAAGACGGTGTCATCGTCATCACGGCGAACCGGTTCCGCACCCAGGACCTGAACAGACAGGATGCCAAAGATCGCCTGATTGCGCTGATCCGCGAGGCGGCACAGCCACCAAAGTACCGGCGTCCCACCAAACCGTCGAAAGGTGTCAAGCAACGCCGCCTGGACAGCAAACGCCGCCGAAGTGACACCAAGAAGACACGGCGGAAGGTCACCGGGGACTGATCAGCAGGACTGATATGAGCAGTACCCCCCGGCGGGGATCCGTCAGGCCGGTTTCACCACCATCATCAGGAATATGACGATCAGTCCGCCAAAGGCTGGCCAGCCGAGCAGGAACCACCACTGGAACAGGCGATGATAGGATTGCGGCAGGTCGGTTCCGGAAGATCTGGCCTGCATGATCATCTGTTTCAGGCGCAACTGAATGCCAACGACAGGCAGCCAGCACAGACCGGCCGTGGCATAAAGGGCATAGGTGACCACCAGCCAGGTTTCCATCCAGTCGAAACCCAGATGCCGGACTAGCCACGCGCCGGTCACCGGCTGGACGATCACGGCGGGCAGGGTGAAACACCAATCCGCCAGAACCGTCGTGCGGGCCGCAAAATATTTCTCTGCCAGATCATCAGTGAAATGCGACCGGAACATGAAAAACGCGATCCCCATGCCGGTGCCGAACAGAATTGTCGCCGACAGGATATGGGCGGTTTTGATCAGTGTGTACCAGTCCATGCCCGCGATCTGATCACCCGGATAGGTGGAAGTCCAGACCGGAATTCCTGCAATGTGTCGCAGACCCGTGCCCCATATCATGCGGGCGTGGTGTTCCCGTGTCACTGCCGTGTCATATCCGTCTGGCACCACATCCCCCGTAGCGGATCAGACGGGGGCGTCCGATGGCGGAAGTATCAATCAACAATATTGAAAAGCGGTTTGGCGATGTGCGGGTGCTGAAAGGCGTCTCGC
>JAKSBJ010000272.1 GCA_022361195.1 Flavobacteriales bacterium | reverse complement strand
TGTTCCATCACCGAGTCCACGACACAACATAAATAAAGCCATGTACATGATTCCACCATTTCCTACAGCATCAAAGGCTACTGTTCCCAATTCACTAACAAATATGGTATCGGTTACAACAATGATAGATTGCACCAATGTCCCAAACATTAACGGAAGGGTAATGGACAGAATTTTTTTATATGATAGCTCCAACATGCTACTCCACCTGTATTACAAGCCCTTTGAGGTATTCTCCCTCAGGGTGATTGGATGAAATAGGATGATCGGCAGGTTGATGAAGTTGTTCTAAAATTCTGACATTACGATTGGCTGAAATGGCAGCAGCAACAATGGTATTGTAAAACAATACTTTGTCCACAACCTGCGAGCAGGAGAAGGTGAAAATGATTCCGCCTGGTTTAATTTGACGGATAGCATGAGCATTCAAACGTTTATAGCCTTGAACAGCATTGTGTTTAGCATTACGGTGTTTGGCAAAAGCCGGTGGATCGAGAATAATGATGTCATAATCTTCTTGTAGGTCTTTGATAAAGTCCATAGCATCATCAACATAAGATGCATGTCGATCATCTTTAAAACCTCCTAATTCAACATTCTCATCCGTTAACTTGATGGCTTTTTCGGAAGCATCAAGAGAGTGAACCAATACAGCATCCGAATTCAATGCGAAAATCGAAAATCCACCTGAGTAGCAGAAAGTATTTAAGACTTTCTTTCCTCGAGCATATTTGGCCAAAAGGGCTCTGTTTTCTCTTTGATCAATGAAAAAACCTGTTTTTTGTCCAGTCACCCAATCAATGGCAAATTTATTCCCGTATTCTAAAGCTACAACAGGAGTTTCAGCTTCTCCATAAAGGTAGCGATCACCTGAATAGTCTGAGAAGTCCTTAGGAAGCGTAGAACTGCATTTAAGGTAAATAGACTTAAGTTGATCTCCATAAACCGTTTTTAAAGCTTCTGTGATCTTGTCAATATCGCGGTACATTCCAATACTGTGACATTGAACCACTAAATGACCAGCGTAATGATCAATGATTAATCCTGGTAAATAATCACCTTCGGCATGAATTAATCGATAGATGTTACATTCAGGATCGTTTGTTAATCCTAAAGATTCTCGCAGAGAATAGGCATTTTGAATACGCTCCTGATATAAATTATCGCTAAGAGTTTCATTTTCAAAAAGTAATAATCGAACGGCAATACTGCCATTTTGATAATGTCCATAGGCTAAATGACGCCCTTTATTTGCGATAACTTCAACAAAATCACCATTTTCTACCGGCCCTTCAATTTTTTTTATCGCTCCCGAAAACACCCATGGATGCCTTCTTACAATGGATTTATCCTTCCCTGGTTTAATGATAATTTTGCTTAATGTCATTTGAAAAATTTATAAAGGGCTCGAAATTAGTTAAATCAATTTAGTTCACCTTAAAAAATGCTGTATCTTTGCACAAAATTTGACAAGCGCACCATACTTTTGCTACTGAGGCTTAGATATATAGTTTTATTTTTTCTTCCTTTATTTTCTTTAGCTCAATCTTCCGAGAAGGAGGTTGATTTAATAGAGGATTATAATCGTTTGCACGATAAAGTTGTCTTGTATCAACAAATTAATTTAGATACAGGAAAGCTTTATCTGGATTCTGTATTTCAAGTAACTGCCGCACTAAATCAGGATTATTATCTGGCAAAATCTTTTCAGTTAAAAAGTCAGCATTTTATGCAAAGTTCAACGCCAGATTCGGCATTGTTCTACTGCAACGAAGCTATAAAAATCTTGAATGAGTATCCAGACTCCATGGACTATTTTGTGGCTCAATACAATTTGGGAACCATCTATCTACAGTTTGAAGATCACATTCATGCCCTTGTTCAGTTTAAGAGTGTAATTGAGCTGATTGATTCTAATTTTGAGGATTTAATTAAGCTGGACCAACAAAAGGTGAATTTAAACCGAGCTTATGCTTATGTAAGTATAGGACTGGTTTATGGTCAATTGGGCGATCATCAAAACGGATTGGTGAATTTGAAAAAAGGAATCAAAATTTCCTATAAAGTAGATTCGGAAGAGAGTGAGCGATTGAGAGCTGTTACCTTAGGCAATATTGGAATTACGTATTACAATTTAGGTGATTATGATATGGCCGAAAGTTATGCCATAGCCGGTATGGAGCAAAAGTCCAAGTTAAAAATGGAAGGGACTGTTGGCTATAATTATCAGATCTTAGCAAAGGCAGCTTTTGGAAGAGGAAAATATGAGCTTTGCCGTAAATATTTGGAGCAATCTGATAAGCGTTTTAAGGCTTTTAATAACTACATCGAACTACATCGCAATAATTACTGGAAGGCGAAATGCTTGTTTGAAGAAAATAAGTTTAATGCATCCATCCTTCTGTTAAAAGAACTTGAACCAGTTTATAAAACAACATTCTCAGAAAGAGAGTTGGCAGAATTATACGCTTTTGAAAGTGAGGTTTATGCTAAGATGGGAAAGATGGACTATGCTTATGAATACCTTTTAATTAGTAATAAAATAAAGGAGGCAATTAATACTAAAAATGATCACCAAATGGTGGGGGAATTTTTGGACTTTTTTGAGCGATCAGAGGAGCGAATGAACCACCGTTTACAAAGTCTCAGAAATAAGCAGGCCAAGGAAAAATTAGAATTGCAAATTGCGGGTGATCATGAAAAGAAAATTTGGGTGTATTCGCTTTTTACCATTTCCATTCTGGGATTATTGTTGATCATTTTTGTGATTGCCAAGGCTTATCAAAGAAACAAACGAATAAACCGTAAGCTAAATGAATCTATTCATGAGAATCAAGTGTTATTTAGAGAGGTTCATCATCGGGTAAAAAATAATTTCCAAATCATCTCTAGCTTACTGAATCTGCAGCAGGGAATTGAGGAAGATGCGCGAGGTAAAAAAGTATTGATTGATGCACAGGGAAGGATCCAATCAATGGCTTTAGTGCATGAAATGCTCTATCAAAAAAATGAGGTAAAGCGAATTGATTTTAAAACGCACACAACTGAGTTAGTATCGTCAATTCTTAAGTCTTTTTCAGATGGGGATATGATAGAATATTCCATTGTCTGTAGCGATGAGAAATTTGATTTGGAGGTTGCTATTCCAATTGGGTTAATCCTTAATGAGGCCATTACCAATTCAGTTAAATACGCCTTTAATGAACTAAAAATTGGTAAGATAAAGGTTGAACTACAATCCTTAGAAGAGGATCATTACAGGTTAATTATCCGAGATAACGGTTCCGGAATTCCAGATGATTATATAGATGGAAGTAAAGAGACCCTGGGGATAGAGTTAATAAACATTTTGAGTTCGCAATTAAACGGAACAGCTACCTTCTCAAATAATGGAGGTACAGAGGTGATGGTAGAATTTCAGGTAACCAATTAACCTCGTGCTCCAAAAATAGAACTCCCAACCCGTACCATTGTAGAGCCTTCACTAATCGCAATTTCATAATCACCACTCATGCCCATTGAGATAATGTTGAATTCACTTTCCTGCGCAAAAAAGGTGCTTTTAATAGCGTTAAAGTATTGTTTTAAAGCTCTGAATTCCTCTCTAACCTGGCGTTGATCAGAAGTAAAGGTGGCCATTCCCATCACGCCACAAATAGTGACATTATTTAATGTTTGCATTTCATCTGAGGAAAGAAGCTTTTTTACTTCCTCCAGGCTAAATCCAAATTTGGTAGATTCTTCTGCAATGTGAAATTGGAGTAGACAACGAATAGTACGATTGTTTTTGGCCGCTTGTTTGTTGATTTCCTTGAGTAATTTAAAAGAGTCCACACCATGAATTAATGAAACAAAAGGTGCAATGGATTTTACTTTTTTGGATTGTAAATGGCCAATCATGTGCCATTCAATGTCTTTAGGCAGGTTGGCTTCTTTTGTGACTAATTCCTGAACGCGGTTCTCTCCAAAAACTCGTTGTCCCGCCTCGTAGGCTTCTAACAGCATTTCTTCTGGTTTTGTTTTTGAAACAGCAACTAGCGTTACATGATCGGGAATAGTACTACTAATGTATTCTAAGTTTTCTTTGATCATATTTTAATCCAATTCAAGCTTTTTATTCAATAATAGTGGCAATAATTCTCCTACTTCCTGCATGGTTTCTAAATTCTCCCAGATAAATACCTTGCCAGGTTCCCAAATTTAATCTTCCTTTTGAAATGGGAATGTGCAAATCATGTCCACTTAGGACCGATTTAATGTGGGCTGGCATATCGTCTGGTCCTTCATAAGTGTGACGATAATAAGGTTCGTCTTCTTTTATATTGCGGTCAAACCATTCATTCATATCACTTAACACAGTAGGATCTGCATTCTCATTTAAGCAAATTCCGGCCGAGGTATGTTGAATGAAAAGGTGAAGTAATCCTACATCAGGAAGTTGAGGTAATTGGCGCACGATTTCTTCGGTGATAATATGAAAACCTCTATTTTTTGGATTGAGCTGAATAGAAATCTGTCTCATAGCTTTTATTCCCAGCGTTTAATGGAATGATATTGATGAGTATATTCCCCAAAATCTTCCCGATAAATTCCTTTTTCGTCAAATGTATCAATCCGAACACAACCACTGGCATGCAAAATTTGATTTGAACTAATCAAAACTCCAACATGATGTACATTTCCTTTAGCATTAATGAAAAAAGGAATGTCTCCGGCTTTGCAATCTTTAAAATCGATATCCGCGCCATAAAAAACTTGTTGCGAAGCATCTCTTGGAATTTGATGTCCCATTAAACGAGCAACATTCTGCGTTAATCCAGAACAATCAATCCCAAACAATGATTTTCCGCCCCATAAATAAGGTGCATTTAAATAGTGCATCGAATTTTCAATCAATCCCTCAGCTTCTTCTTTTCTTTCTTGGAGTAATTGATACTTTTCTCCTCCAAATGAGATTGTATTACCAGATAAGTTGGGTAATTGAGAACTTAGAAAGGCAGTTTGAATACCTTCTGGTCCCTCTAATTGGAGCATAGGCTCATTTACCAATGGATGCGAAGTTTGACTTCCTGTCGCATATTCTTCATCCTCAATATAAGTCAACTGCTTAAAATCCATCCAGCCTTCATAATCGTCTTTCTCGAACCGAATTTTAATCCAGGGTTTACCTTTTTCCAAAATTTGAACATAGTCTCCAAAGAGCAATTGAGTTACAATTTCGGACTCATCTGAAGCTGAAGCTCTAACTGGTGCAACAGTTACCTTACAAACGCCATAGTTTTTTATCATGGAAAGCAATATAAAAGTCTAAAACGTAAAATTAACCAAATGTCAGCTTAAAGAAATTCAAGGACTTTAAATCTTTTCCAATTGCTTTGTTCATTAAATGATTTGGGACTTAAAATGCCTGTAACACATAACTCTACTGGAGCAAAGAAATGAGTTACTTAGAATCGTAACTGAAAACGAGCTCCCATAAAATCATTCCTGAACGAGGGAACTAACATCATTTCACTTGTCTTGTTTTTCTTTCGTTTAAAAGGATTCCAGTCCTTTAAAGGTTCAAAATGATAAACAAGGTTTGTCACTAACATAGCCACTCCAGCACCTAATAAAACATCTGGAACCCAATGGCGGTTATTAAGAACTCTTAAGGCCGCTACAGGAACTGAAAACAAAAAACCACTGGCAGCTAACAAAGGAGCTGTGTCTCTGAATTCATTAAACAATACCTGACTCTGACAAAAAGCTTGTGAGGTATGTCCCGATGGATAGGCTGTAAAAGCACCATTATTGGGGCGTTGGATACCCAAACCTAATTTTAACCCCCAAGTTATAGCTGCTGTTCCAGCTTCAGAAATAATCAAGAATTTAGTTTGATTCCATACCGTGTTTTTAGCCGGAACTTTAAACAAATCAGCTCCATACATTACCGGAATAGGTCCCCATAACAACCAATCGTCCACATGGGTTCTAAAGGTATCAGCCACAAAAGATCGAGCTAACTCTTGTAAACCATATTTGGCTGAGTCTCGCATTAAATCAACACTGAGCAGACTTAAACCAATTGGTCCCCAAATTCGATTAAACAAAGGTGGGCGGTCTTCTTTCGGTTCTTCCTCAACGGCCATGACGGGATCAGAAATATTGAGCATCTGAGTTTCTAGCGAAATAGAGGTGGTTTGTATAGAATCCGAATCCTGACTCATTCCATTGAAAGAAAAAACAAAAAAAAACAAAACAATCAAACCAATACGAACCATACTCATTTACTTCGGCTTTAAATTTAGAAATTTCGATTCGATAAAATGATAGCTGAGCTTGGAGATAATGATTGTAAATACAAAACTGAGTACAAAATAGGTCGGAATCATTTGATAACCGGTAACACCATAAAACTCAATAAGCTTAACTAATAGGAACATAACTACCAGGTGATAGAGGTAAAAGCCGTATGAAATTTTACCAAATTCATTGAAGATTCCCACTTTTCCAAATTTAAAAAAGGAGTTTTTTCCACCCACTTGATCCAAAATAACAAAGGCAAAAAAGCAGGAAAGGAAAAAACGTTCAATGACAATTCCTTGCCCAATAAAAATCTTGTTTTTTCCAATGCAAAGCATAATTCCTAAGATATAAGTAGCGATAACTACTACCTTAGGAAGTCGCTGTACTAAATCCACCACAATACTTTGTCGAAACATTAAAACTCCAATCAACGCTCCAGTTAAAATATCCTGACAAACCGAAAAAGTATGGTAATAAATCACTCGAGGATCTTCTTTATACATCCATACAAAAGCAAAGGAACCAATGTAAAGT
>JAKSBJ010000365.1 GCA_022361195.1 Flavobacteriales bacterium | reverse complement strand
CAGCCATCGCTTAAGCAACAAGTGGCGGGTGCTTTAAAAGGAGATTTAGGAATTAGAACTTCTTTGTTTAATTCAGAAAATCATACCGACAATCAACCTGATCTGCATGATTTGCCGGATGGTGGTGAGGTTGAGATTGATGATGATGACTTGCATAAAATGGTCATTTATTCAAGCTCTTTAGCCGTTCCAGCTCGAAGAGATATTGATAAAGAGTCTGTCAAAAACGGAAAAGAACTATTTACGGATTTAGATTGCATTAAGTGTCATACAGATAGGTATAGAACTGGAATGACGCATGAATTGGGATATTTGAATAATCAAGTAATTTTCCCTTATACCGATTTGTTATTGCATGATATGGGACCTGAGTTGGCGGATGGCAGACCCGATTATGAAGCGGATGGCCAGGAATGGCGAACGCAGCCTTTGTGGGGAGTTGGCCTAATCCAAACCGTGAACGGACACACTTATTTGTTGCACGACGGTAGAGCTAGAAATGTAGAAGAAGCTATTTTGTGGCACGGCGGAGAAGCCGAAAGTTCAAAAAACAAGTTTAAGGCTCTGAGTAAAAAAGAACGTCAGGATTTACTAGAATTTATCAATTCACTATGATGCAAAAACGATCAATTGTTTTGTTCTGCCTGGCAGCAGTGTTATTATCTGTCTCATGTAAGAAAAATCGCTTTAAGCGAAACGAATTTCTGGAACAGATGTACGATTATAAAATAACGCCCGAAATTCAGCAAGCAAGGCAAAGCTTTGAGGTATTTAATAATGACTGGAACAGTTATACAGCGAGTCTTTCATCAGATAAACTTGAAAGTTCAAAGGCTTCACTAATGCAGGCTTTAAAGGATATTGAGTATATCCGTTTTTACAATTTGGGTGATATTGCCAAAATTTATATCTACAATACATTTTCAAAAACCTCTCCAAATACTGAGGGATTGTGGGAGTATTATGAAACAACAAATACCTTCGCTCAAAATGATATTGCTTCTTTACCCAATACACAAAGGGGGATTTATTTAGCTGAGTACTTACTTTTTGGTCCTTATGCTCCAGATTCGGTTGGAACAGAGAAATACAATCTGCTTATAACTGCGGTATCGGCAGACGCATTGGATAATCTCAATTCACTGGAAACGGCCTGGGAGGTTTATGAGAAAAACTTTCTTAAAATGACCGATGATGGTGTGGACGGATCGTATAATATTCTCAACAATCGAATCATCCATTCTATTGAGGACGTTGTGGCCAAGTGGCTGAATCCGGTTTTAGATAGTAATGATCCTACTGTAGCACCTGGATTTTATTCCAAAACCTATTTGGACAATGTTAAAATTCAGGTTCAGCAAATCTATGATGTTTACCTTGGAAAAGGAACTTCAGACTTTAACTCCATTCATACTAGCCTACGAAAGAAAAACAAAAAATTAGCTGATAATATGCAGAATGATTTTGATGAATTAATAAGTTATCAAAATCAACTAACCATGCCTATTGAGCATTATGTTGCTGAGGATATAAGTCCCATTGAGGAATATAAAAGCATGCTAAAAGATTTGTTGGTAAAGTTTAAATTGGACGTCGCTACAGAGTTGGATATTATTATCACCATTGGGGATACTGATGGAGATTAGATTACTACTTTCCTTCAATATACAAACTGAGCATATTGGGTTGTAGTTCGGTCTTTAATAGTTCGGTAGAAACCACATTTACCTTTCTACCCATCCAATAACAAACACGTTCAAATTGCTCATCCGAATCTTTTTTGATGTGGGAGGGTTTACCTAATAAAACCAGCAGATCATCTACATTTTTTTGATGATTACTCCACTCATTTTTATGGTCAAAAACGAACTCAATTTTACTCACCCGTTTTTTGGCGTCTTGTTCCACCTTCAAGGTCATAATGGGAATTCCGAAAAAGTAAGAGTAGTTTACGATTCCCGGCCTTGTTTCATGAGTGACGTTTTGATTTGCTTCCTCTACCTTAATGGGATTGTATTTCTTTCCAATTCTAATTTCAAGGTATCCCCTAATCTTGTCTATTTCGTTCATGGTTCGGGTCAGTTGAGCTGATCCCCAAAACGAAATTCCACAGAAAAGAAAAGTTGCCAGTATGTTCTTAACGAATGACATAGCTCAAACCAATAACGAATTTGTTTTACGCAAATTGTGTTTTTAAGTTTGGGATAGCGATTAAAGCTTTAAAAATAAATTGAATTGCCTTTTTATAGCTCAGAGGAATTAATAAAAGCTAAAAGTTAAATTTTTCGGAAAGAATGATTTCACTTTTAGTGAGCTCCCCTTTTTTGTACTTTTGTGCCCTAAACGAAACTAATACTATGAAACAAATTTGTAAACGACTTTTAGCCGGGGTGGCTTTAATGGCCCCCTTTGGTCTAACAGCACAAACCACATTTGACTATACTGGAAGTATGCAGGTGTATGTTGTTCCTGCAGGAGTATCTTCAATTTTAATTGAAGCGTACGGTGCTCAAGGTGGTACAGCTGAAGGTGGTGAGGGAGGTTTTGCCTCTGGAGAGTTAACAGTAACACCAGGTGAGTCACTTTACATTTTTGTAGGTGGTCAGGGAAATACCATTAATGTAGGAAGTGGTGCCTCAGATGGAGGTTGGAACGGTGGAGGAGCCGGAGGAAGTGGAATCTCTGGTGCTTCTGGTGGAGGAGCTTCTGATGTTCGTCAAGGAGGAACTGATTTAGAAGATAGAGTAATTGTTGCCGGAGGTGGTGGCGGAATGGACTTTGATGGTTCTTCTAATACGCCTGGTGGTGATGGTGGAGGTCTGATTGGTGAAGATGGTGCCGGGAGTGGTACTTCTGCAACTGGTGGAACTCAAACTGTCGGTGGTTCTGGTGGAACATCTTCTGGTTACACTGGAAATCCTGGAACTTTAGGAATAGGAGGAGCTACAGTATTATATTCCGGATCTACCTATGAGTATGGTGGAGGCGGCGGTGGTGGATACTACGGCGGCGCTTCAGGTCACCCTTGGGGTAGTGGTGCAGGAGGTTCATCTTATATCGGTGGAGTTACTTCAGCTACTACAACAATTGGTGGAAAAACCGGAAATGGTCAAATCATCATTACTGAATTGTGTACTGGTTTAACGACATCCGTTTCTGACGATACAATTTGTGAAGGTGAAATGGTGACTTTATCAGCTAGTTCAACGGGATCAGGAGTTGTTAGTTGGGACGGTGGTGTTGTAGATGGTGAAGCATTTACACCTCCGGTTGGAACTAATACTTATACAGCTACTTCAACGGATGAGGATGATTGTGATTTTGTTATTGAAATTGTTGTTCACGAAAATCCAACAGTTGATGCTGGAGATGATGTAACAGCCTGTGAAGGTGAGGAAATTACCTTAGAAGGTGAAGGAACAGCTAATGACTGGAGCTGGGATGGTGGAGTTGAAGACGGTGTTGCTTTTGTACCAACTGCCGGGACGTATACTTTAACAGGTACCGTGATGGAAACAGGTTGTTCAGCAACGGATGAAGTAGAAGTATCAATTACAATTGTTGATGTAACAATGTCTGTTGTAGGCGGAGGAAGTTTAATTGCCAATCAGGCTGAAGCTACATACCAATGGTTAGAGTGTCCTGATTATACTGCAATTTCAGGTGAAACTAATCAAACATTCACACCATCTGCTGATGCAGATTATGCTGTAGAAGTGACTTACGAAGGATGTGTTGATACCTCAATTTGCCAGGTTGTACATGTAGGATTTAACGAAAATGCATTGTCATCAGCTAAAGTTTACCCTAATCCAACTAATGGTGCATTCCAGGTAGAATTTGATGGTAAGTTTACTTATGAATTAACAGATGTTTTAGGTAAAACTATCCTGAGTGGACAAGCAGTAAACCAAGAATCATTCGACTTATCAACTTATAGTAAAGGAGCTTATTTCCTAAAAGTAATTTCAGACGGAAAAGAGCAAACTATGAAAGTGATAAAAAGATAATTTACTCTTTATTATAGATAAAGAAAGGCCAGGATTCGATTCTGGCCTTTCTTTTTTACTACTTTTAATTTTGAAACTTAAAACTAAAATTATGAAACAAGTCTACAAAAGGCTTTTAGTTGGAGCTGCTCTTTTAGCCCCTTTGGGCTTGACGGCGCAAATAACTTATGATTATACTGGAAGTATGCAGGTATATACTGTTCCTCCTGGGGTAACATCAATACAAATTGAAGCCTACGGAGCTTCAGGTGGAGATTCACCTGTTGGCTTTGGTAATGGAGGTCTAGGAGGATATGTCTCAGCGGAGTTTGATGTAACACCTGGAGAGGATTTATATATCTATGTAGGTGGAGAAGGAGCTGAAGAAGAAACAGGAGGATTTAATGGTGGAGGAAATGGTGTTCTTAATCCTGGAGGCGGTGGAGCCTCAGATGTTCGTCAGGGAGGAATGACCTTAACAGATCGTATCATTGTTGCCGGTGGTGGCGGTGGAGGATCATACGAAACTGCCTGGGGAGGCGGATGGGGAGATGGAACCGGAACCGGAGATGGTGGTGACGGAGGAGGTCTCGTTGGTCAAGATGGTGAATCTTGGCAAATGCCTTGTCAGGGAGGAACTGGTGGTTCTGAGACTTCTGGTGGAACTGGCGGAGGAGCTTTAGGAGTTGGAGGAGCAGGAGCTACACCTCCCGGTGATACCGGAGGTGGTGGTGGAGGCTACTACGGAGGTGGTGGCGGAGGTGACTGTACTGGCTACAATGGAGCTGGTGGAGGTGGATCCTCATATACCGATCCTGCTGGATTAGCGGTACTACATACGCAAGGAGTGCAGGATGGAAATGGTCAAATTATCATTACTGAGTTATGTAATTCATTAGAAACAACCGTTTCTGCTGATACCGTTTGTGATGGTGAAACAGTTACTTTAACAGCTAGTTCAACAGGCTCAGGAGTTATTAGTTGGGATGGTGGTGTTGTAGATGGTGAAGCATTTACACCTCCGGTTGGAACAACAACCTATACAGCTACTTCAACAGATGCAGAAGATTGCGCTTTTTCAATTGAAATCCTGGTTCACGAAAATCCAACAGTTGATGCCGGAGATGATGTTACGGTTTGCGAAGGAGAAGAAGTTACGCTTGAAGCTGACGGAACGGCAACTGACTGGAGCTGGGATGGTGGAGTTGAAGACGGTGTTGCTTTTGTACCTACCGCCGACGGAACTTATACTTTAACAGGTACTATTGATTCTACAGGATGTATGGCTACCGACGAGGTTGATGTGACTATTACTATTGTTGATGTTAGTATGACAGTTGGGGCCGGGAATTTAACTGCTAATCAGGCTGAAGCTACATACCAATGGTTAGAGTGTCCTGATTATACTGCAATTTCAGGTGAAACTAATCAAACTTTTACACCATCTGCTGATGCAGATTATGCTGTAGAAGTGACTTATGATGGATGTGTTGATACTTCTGCTTGTCAGGTTGTGCATGTTGGATTCGGTGAAAATGAATTGCCATTGGCAAAAATTTACCCTAATCCTACCAATGGTGCATTCCAAATTGAGTTGGAAGGTAAATTTGAGTACGTCTTAACGGATGTTTTAGGGAAAACAATTCTTAGCGGACAATCAACGGATAAAGAAACTTTTGATCTGACAAACTATGCAGACGGAGCTTATTTTGTTAAAGTGATTGCTTCAGGAACAGAACAGACATTTAAAGTTGCAAAACGATAAAATTCGGTTCACATATTGCATCAAAAGGAGAGCTTTATGCTCGCCTTTTTTATGTCAACAAACATCAGGTTGTTGATTAGTAAAGAACTATACTGTTTTAGAGTGTGCATAAGCGAATATTTTTGGAAAAATTTAAACTATGATCAGAAATTTTAAACACAAGTTGATACTTGGTGTATTATCCTTATTGGGTATATCCGGGTATTCACAAACTACTTTCGATTTTACCGGAAGTATTCAAACGTACACGGTTCCGGCAGGAGTAACAAACATTCAAATTGAAGCTTATGGAGCGCAAGGTGGAAGTACAAGTACATTAGATGGAGGTTTAGGAGCTTCAATGCAGGGAAATTTTATCGTAACACCCGGACAGGTTTTAAACATCTTAGTAGGAGAGTGGCCTGGAACTACCAATAATGGCGGAGGTGGTGGAACCTTTGTGGTGGAAGATGGAACTGATATTCCTTTAATTATTGCTGGTGGAGGTGGAGGAGCTTCCGGAGATTGTTGTTCTGTTCCAGCAGCAGGCTTACCAGGAGTGGATACCGAAGATGGAACGGCTGGTTTGGATGCTGGTTGTGCAGTGGGAGTTGGTGGTACTGCAGGAAATGGTGGTACTGGGGGAGATCCTACTAATTTAGGCTCTGGAGGTGGAGGTGGATTCTACACCAATGGAGGTGATGGAGAAAACGCTGGTTCTGGAGGACAATCGTATTTGAATGGTGGAGCAGGAGGAGTATGCTATGACGGATCATTAGCTGGTTATGGTGGTGGAGGCGGATTCAATGACAATGGTTTATGGGTACTTGGCTCCGGAGGTGGAGGCGGTGGTTATTCCGGTGGAGCGGGTAATTGCGGTGTTGATGATTGGGGAAATGGTGGTGGAGGAGGTTCCTACAATGTAGGAACTGATCAGGTCAATGCTACAGGAACTCATACAGGACATGGCCAGGTTGTTATTACCATTCTTTGTAATCCTTTAACGACAACAGTTTCAGAAGATAGCCTTTGCGATGGAGAAATGGTTACTTTAACTGCTTCTTCTATTAGTGGAGGAACAATTAGCTGGGATGGTGGTGTAGTAGATGGAGAAGCATTTACTCCTCCGGCAGGAACAACTACTTATACAGCAACTTCTGATGAT
>JAKSBJ010000313.1 GCA_022361195.1 Flavobacteriales bacterium | reverse complement strand
GCAGGGCATATTGATGATAATCGGGCAATTATTTTTGGGAAAGAGGCTGAATTAAGGGTTTCAGAAATCAGTCAGTTTCGGCAGGGCTAAAGATCTTGATCTAAAAGGCCTTCATCTTCCTTTATGGCGTCAGGCTGTGCTACTAAAATTCGGTAAGCGACAAAACAGCATACAACTCCAGCACCAATCGAAATTCCAACAAGGGCTAACATAGCGGACATTTCTGTTGAAAATTGAAGACTTCCACTTTCCACCATGGCGGGCAAAATAAACCATCCGGTAAAAAAGACAGGAACGTAATAACTTGCTGCTCCAATGAATCCCCAAAGTCCTTTGCTTAAACCTTTTTCCTGGGCTTTTTTGGTAAAAAGTTTAACAACGGCAATGATTAAAAGTATTTCTAACATAAAGACAGGTTTGTTTCAATATAGTGATTTACATTGAATTAGAGTGGGTTCTCGAGGGTGTTATGCATTTTGATCCAAGAGATTTTCGTCTTCCTTATCAGCCTGTGGTTGCTTGAGCAAAATGATGTAGCAAATAGTAGTACAAATGAGCCCAACTCCCATTGATAGCCCAATAGAAACCAAAAGAGCCTTAATTTCCGAACTGTACTGGAGACTTCCTTCTTCAATCAAATCGCTTATGAAATAAAGGGTGAGATAATAGGGGGCTAAAAAAGAAGCAACTCCTATTAAAATCCACAGCCACTTACTCAATTCACGATCGCTGGCCTTATTATTAATCAGAATCGCAATTCCAATTAACAAAAGAATTTCAATCATCCACAGCTGTTTTTGCCAATATAATCAATTAAATTCCGTTTTTTTGTCCAAATTTCGTTCTCATCGAGACTAATCAACACATAAATATTGTTCTTCCCTGTTACAATCCTCCTGAAGGATGGGAGGTGGTTGTAGTAGATGCCGTTCGATCTTTTGAAGCGAAGACAGGAGTCGGAGTTTCATTGATTGTGGTGAATGATGGTTCGACTAAAAATGTAGAAGAAAGACACATTTCGTACATAGAAAAAAACCTGCCTACGGCTTTAATGATGAGTTATGAAGAGAACCGAGGAAAGGGCTATGCTTTACGAAAAGGGGTAAAAGAGGCGAAGTCGGACTTGATCATTTATACGGATATTGATTTTCCTTATCAGGAAAAAAGCTTGATTGCTGTTTACGAAAGCTTATCACAAGGTTTTGATGTGGTTTTGGGACATCGGGGCAACGATTATTATACCAATACGCCTACAGGTCGTAAAAACATTTCTAAGTTTTTGCGGTGGACCCTAAAAACCTTTTTGCGTTTACCAACTGATGATTCTCAATGTGGAATTAAAGCCTTTAACCAAAGAGGTGCAGCTGTTTTTACAGATACTCGTATAGATCGTTTTTTGTTTGATTTGGAGTTCATCAAATTGGCCAGTCGACGAAAAATGAAAATTGAAAAAGTGGAGGTTGAGCTAAAGCCCAATGTCATTTTTTCAAAAGTAAACATGGGAATTTTAATGCGGGAAAGTCTCAATTTTGTCAAGGTACTTTTCCGTAAATAATTACTTTTTAATCCAGTAATTGTTGTAGATCAAATACTCTTCACCATTGCGGCCTCGTTGAGTAGTTCTAAAAAGGGCCTTTTCGGTTGTTTTTCGTAAAAAGAACTCATCCAAAATATAAGGTTGTTCACTACCATTTCCAGATAAAATAATGTTGATCAATTCAGTTTCGGGAGTTACTTCAAACGCTAGTTCAACGTAGCACCAATAATCTACGATAAAATAAGACTCACTAATCAGGCAAGAGTTTTCCCAGGTGGCATCAGCACCATTGTTAAACTTACGTTCTACAAAGGCCGAAACATCTGGTCTGTCAACTCCTGCATAATACCAAAAACTAGCTGTATAATTCGTCTCTTCTTCCTCTTCACATTCAAAGGAGTAAACAATGTCAATTCCATGCTTAACATCACTTTTGGCACCTGTCCCATCAAAGAAAATTTCTCCTCCCAGACTGTCAAAACTTTCATGAATAAACCAGGTGCTGGAATCCGTACTTTTCCATCCATCCCTCAATGGTTGAGCCTGGCTAGCTTCCTCCACAATTTGATCTCGATAAAAACTACCGTTCCATTTTTCAAGATCAAAGTCGTAGACTTTATAGGTTTCGTTTCCAAAAATCTCCTCCGAACTCCAAATCATCTTTAGTTCCTGAAGGTTGAGTGCATTGTGATTTTTTACCAGAGCAATTTTTTTGTCGTAACCAATCTTCTCACAAATGGACTTGTGGATGAACTCAGGGGAGAATAAATTATTGAATTCAATGGCCTCATCTACCGACATTCTTGATGAAATGGAATTGAGAAGAGGTGTATTGGTATGATAGCTCATCAAAAGGGCATCATGGTTAGCCTCTTCTTCTCCCAACATCATAATGATTTCACTGGACATATGAGTAAAGGGCAAAAACAAGATGGCGTCATAATTCCCTTTTTCCACAAAGGTTATAGTTTCACTTAAATCGTCTGTCAAATGCTCTTTTTTGAATTCATTTTTTTGAGCAGAAATGACTTTTGATAAACCGGAATGGGCCGGATAAGCTTCCACAAAGTAAAAGGCAATTCCGGCAAAGAACAGCGCCGAAATCCATTGAGGTTTGGCATTTCGTTCTTTGATGCGGTGCAAAATAACAATGACAAAAACGACTCCAACGTAAAAGAATATCCAGGAAAATCTACCCAGAACTCTAAACTGTTTTAAAGGCCCAAACAATTCAACTATTCCGCGTAAAAAGTCGTATTTAAGGGGAAAACAAAAGGAGAAAAGTAAAATCAAATAAGCCGCAATCATAAACGAAAACAACTCTGTTCCCAATAACTTCTTAAAGGCAAATTGGCTTCTTCTTTTTAAAACATAGACCAACGAAAAAATGCCAAAAACAATGCTACTAAAGCCAATGTAACTCCAGGTCTCCCATTTGCTCAATTTTATCTCAAACAAACGAATAAAGTAATTCATCGGTCCGGAGTGCGGTACCAGTATCGATTTCCAATCACTGTGGTAATAAAAGAATCCTGCCGGATTGTTACTTCGCCCTACATGAGTATCGTTAAGTGTTACTAAGCCTTGAAAGATGATAAAAGGAAGGGCTATTTGAACCCCAATTAAAAGGAAGAAGTAAAGAGCTTTCTTTTTGTCTTTTCGTTCGGTAATGGCCCGAATTATCCAAAAGAAAATGGCCAAAAATGCCATGATAATTCCCAAATAAGGATGTGTGAAGAAGAACAAAAGCAAATACAAAGCAATGATTCCCGACCAAATTAATTGACGACCTGAGTGATAGGTTTTAATCAGCAGGTACCATATCAAAGGAATTGCAAAAGTGTAGGAGAGGGCATAATGTCCACTCATTCTAAAGAGTTGAGGAGCCATGTATGTTATGGCTATTGCGGCCAAAATGCTCCAAACAAGGTTGACTTTGTAATGCTGTAAAATCTTAAAAAGAACCACCGAGGCAATTGGAAAAGATAAGAGCATCAGCAGGTTTAAAATTCCAACACCGTAATCGGCTAATCCTAAATTTTGAAGAATCCAGGAAAGTAAGGGGTGAGCATCTGTATAGACAATGTTCTCTCCGTAAGGATAATTCATTCCACCAAATTCCCAGAAAGAGGTGTCATATTTAGCGTGAAATAGATAAGTGTAATAGTTTTTGATTCCATCTCCTGAAGCGGAAAAAATATAATCGTTGGGAGACAGTATTACCGTGTGGTAAAAGAAAAATAAAACTGCAAAAGAGAGTAAAAAAGTAATTAACGGATATTTAATTCTGGATAGCATTCCCTCTGGCAATTCTCAAAGAGAGCTAAATTAAAACAAATTCCTTAGGAGACGGATTTTTCCAGAGTTCGAATGGTAAAATTGTCTGCATCTATTTCGGCATTAATTCCAATGGGAAGAGTAAATTTTGGAGCCAAATGACCAAAAGTTGCCCCCTGATAAACCGGAAAACCGACCTGAGCAAAATGTTGATCAAAGATTTCCTGTAAACTGAAGGATTTTTCAGCTTCTTCGGCCTCACAGTCTCTAAACGATCCTAAAACTACACCGTTAACTTTTTGAAAAACACCCCTTTGCTTGAGTTGCCACAACATACGATCTACACGGTAAGCTTCTTCACCAATTTCTTCCAAAAACAGAATTTTGTCATTCCAATTGGGCTCATATTCGGTTCCAATCATAGATTGTATTACGGTTAAGTTTCCTCCAACCAGTTCTCCACTTGCTTTTCCTGCTGTCAATGTTTTTAAACTTTGGGTTTCAGCTGCTGGGTTTTTCATGCTAAAGGGCGCTCCTGAAATTAAGGATTTAGTCACCATCTTTTTTGTAAAGTCTCCCCAGGATGAATATCCACAAGGTCCGTGATAAGTTACTAAGCCCGTTTTGACGTAAATCGCATTCACCAAAGAGGTAATGTCACTGAATCCCATAACTATTTTGGGATTGGAACGAATGATGTCATAATCCAGGGTATCCAAAATCCGCCCGCAGCCCCACCCACCACGCATGGTTAATATGGCTTTTACTGACTTGTCTTCAAAATAGTGCATGAGTTCGGCAGCTCTTAATTGGTCACTACCGGCTAAAAATCCATCTTGCTCATAACAACTCTGTCCTATTACGGTTTTAAACCCCCAGTCGGCCATGAGTTTTTCAATTTTTGAAATGTGCGATTTGTTCCAAATTGATCCGGATGGAGCGGTTAAAGCAATAGTGTCGTTGGGCATCAATGCTTTCGGAATCAACTTTTGGTTCGTTGAGGGTACTTGAAATGAACTGAGAAGAAAAGATCCTGCTGCCATTCCGGCCGATGTTTTGATAAAATCTTTCCGTTTCATTTGTGTCTAAAGTTGAGTAAAACAAATAGTTGAGCTGTTAGTTGTTCTTGAATTTATGCAAAATTCACCAATTCAATTAGGCTAAGAATTAAAAGAAGACATGAATTTATTATTTGTAAAGCTTGAGTGATTTAAATCAGCTAGCGCATTTTCCCTTAACTTTGTTGCAACACATAAAATGGAATAGTGATGGAACAGAAAGTACCAATTACCTTATATGCAGAAATGACACCAAATCCGGCAACCATGAAATTTGCTGCCAATAAGATGTTATTGTTGGATGATGATTCGGTTTCTTTTGACAGTTTACAAGAGGCCAAAGGCTACTCACCAATTGCCGAAGCTTTGTTTGAATTTCCGTTTGTAACCAATGTGTTTATTACAGCCAACTTCATTACTATTACCAAGACCGATAATATTGATTGGGACTTTATTGTGATGGAATTGAGAGAGTTTATTCGTGAGTGGTTGGTAAATGGAAAAGAGGTGTTGGTTCGTATGCCAATGCCAAAGGGAATGGGAGAGAGTGAAGAGCAAAGTCCATTACTTAAAAAGTTTGAACCTTCTGAATACGATCAGCAGATTGCGGCTCTTTTAGACGAGTATGTGCGCCCGGCGGTTGAAAACGACGGAGGTGCTATTGACTATGTTGGTTTTGAAAATGGGGTGGTGACAGTTGAGATGAAAGGATCGTGTGCAGGATGTCCGTCTTCAACTGCTACTTTGAAAGGTGGTATTGAACACTTACTTAAATCAAATATCGATGCGGTTACCGAAGTTGTAGCGCTATCAATGGAGTCCTAAACTAGTGCTGAGCTAGGTACTTCAATTTCTTTTGACGGCTAAAATTTTATCTTTCTTATGATGAATAGAATCATTGGAGCAATTGCTTGTATCGTTGTGTTACTGGCCTGTGAAAGTTCTCCTGAACCTGAAGTGATTTTGGGAGATGTTGATGAAGCAATCGCAGAAACGAAGGAATGTGATTGTGGTAAAATTGAAATGGTGGGTGATTTTAAGAATGGCCTGGCTAGGGTTGATGCCGGAGATTGTGTCTATTATGTAAATGAAGACGCTGAGTTAGCAATTCAGGACACCTTTTATTCGGCCAAAGATTTTTGGGGAATTTATGCTGCTGTGCAAATGCAGGGAGATGATAAAGCAGCATATTCGATTATTGATACTTCTGGAAAAGTAATACTGGATATTCAGCAAAACTATGACAACCTTAATGTTGATTGGGAAGGGAATTATATCCGATTCTCAAAAGGGGAAATAGGTTCGGATAAAGAAGGTGTAATGGACCTTACGGGTAAAATTATTATCCCTCTTCAAGAAGATGACATTTATATCCATGGTGATTTAGCGATGTTGGATAAGGATATGAAACATACGACTATTTATGATCTAAAGTCGGGAGAAAAGATTGCTGAATATGATGGACAGGAGCTTGGGAGTTCAGAAGGTTTTGTGGTGATATCAAACACACATGAGTTCTTTTATTTAGATTCTACCGGACAACGTGTTTTTGGACCTTATTCGAGCTGGGCGGGTGAATTTAGTGAAGGTTTGGCTAAAGTTTGCCATTATGGCCAGGTAGGATTTATTGATCGTACAGGTGAATTGGTAATACCCTATCAATATGATTTGGACAATTTTTCAGCGGTAAATAATGTGTTCAAAGATGGACTTTGTGCAATGTCTAAGGATGATGAGTTGGGTGAAGAGAAAATTGGTTTTATTGATAGAACAGGGAAAATGGTAATTCCACAAATCTATGATGATGCGGATGATTTTGAAAATGGCTATGCCAAGGTGGAATTAGATGGGAAAAATGGGTTAATAGACACCAAGGGAAATCTTGTGATGATATGTGACTTCAACTACTTTTGGATTTTAGGGGAAGGGCTTTATGCCGCTTATGAAAACGGTGCTAATGTCATTTTTGACAATGAGAATAGAAAAAGCAGTATCACTTTTGATATGATTCCCGATAGTTACAATGGTAAGGTAGTGGGAGTGATTGATGGAGAACTGGTTTCCATGACATTAGATTCTCTAAGAGACAACATCGCTAACAACGTCTTTGACCTCTAAGTCAATTCATCAAAAACCTAAACCTCTGCGTACAAAATAGGCTCGCTGATTTCTTTTTCCTGGAAAACAATTCCATATTCTTCTAACTCGGCTAAAATGGGATCATAGATTTCCTTAATGATTGGTAAATGAACTCCAGTAAGCTTGATAGTTCCATTCAAAATCATTTTAGTACAAATGGCCGCAGGTAAACCAACGGTGTTAGACATGGCAGTGTATGTTTGGTCTTCGCCAATCGCTACCATGTGAGAATTGATTTCGTGGAATTCACCATTGAGTTTATAAACAAACTTATGCCACATCACAATCATGTCCTTGTCTTCTGGCTCTAATTGCCATTTTTCTTCCAAAATAGCTTGAAGGAACTTTGCCGGGGTAACATCCTCCGTAAAATCCATCTTTACTTCATCAAAAACACCTAGCCAAACTAGTTTATCAAAGATGATGTCGTCGTGATCTATTTGTAAATAATGACGCAGTTTTAATTCAACCGAATCGTGTTCATTGTAGCGCAAAAAGGAATTAATAAAGTCCCTTTTGGTCATGTCTTTACTTCCTTCTAAAACGTAAGAATCATCGGTTGCTCCTAGCTGAACAAAAACATCCCATGCTTTGGAAAATCCTTTTCGTCTAAAGGTTCCACGGTAAATGGTAGGAATGTCCTCTAAACCATACTTAGCACGATATTTTAAGGAGTCTCTGTTGGCATAACCTTCAAAATCTCCGTATCCCTCAATGTTAATGATCTCCGTTCGGCGGAATAATTTATTGTAAGGAATGTACTTGTATTTGCCTTCTTGTATAAACTTAGCAGCACTTCCTTGTCCAGCTAAAACCACATTACGAGGATTCCAGGTAAACTTATAGTTCCACGGATTATTGTCACTCTCCGGAGCAATTAATCCTCCTGTAAAAGATTCAAAAATGTGCATGCTTCCACCCATGGCCTCAATGTCATCCAGCACTTTTTTGGCACTCATGTGATCAATTCCAGGATCAACCCCAATTTCATTCATGATTAAAACACCTGCCTTTTCAGCTTCTTCTTGCAAAGCTTTCATCTCTTTTGAAATGTAAGATGGTGTGATGAGATTGGTTTTATAACGGATACAATCTACGGCAACTTCAACGTGAAAACGAGCTGGAAGCATAGAGATAACAATATCTGCCCACTCAATTAACGGTCCACGTTCTTTTGGATCCAAAGCATTAAGTGCAAAACCTTCCGCTCTTGAACAGTTAGCCACTTTGGATTTTGCCAAATCGGCATTTTGATCTCCTACTTTAATATTCCATTCTTCTTTCTCCGCATTTTGACAAAAATAACGAAGCATTGATGAGGCAGAAAGCCCCGCACCGATAACTAAAATGTTCTTCATCCCTTGGATTTGTTGCTTAGCTAAATTATAACAAATCCCTTTAAAACTGTTAGAAATCCAATGGAATATTTTGATAAAGATATCAACAGCAATGGGGCTTTTAGAAAAAAAAGCTTCGATTTTTTTAGAACGTAAATTGATTACGGTCTGCCTAAGTAACATTGTGTCAAAACAATACAAGATGGCAAATATAATTTCACTTTACGAAAAGCTAATCATCAAAGAAATCACTTACGAAGCGGGAGATGATCGAGTACAGGCAAAATGCGAGGTTTTAGTTAATGGAGGAGCAGTTGAAGCTCAATTCATCATTTCTCATACCGATTTAAATCGCATCATTTCAAAGATAGTAGCAATGGGTTATGAATTTGCAATCGAAAAATTAGAATCAATTCACTTCGAAGACGGAACAGAGGTAATTGATTACAAATTTGAGAATGTATTTGGAGAAAAAATCGTTCTGGAGAATTTTGAATTCTTCCATCAGGTAAAAGAAATAAGAGCATAAAAAATTAGAACTATGAAATCAATCTTGAATTCAGATTTAACAATTGATCCTGACTTTGCATTCAGAACAATTGCATCAGTCGAAGAAATTAGTAATCATGATATGATTTATATCTATCATCACATTAAAGTTGGGAAGAAAGTGAAACTATCCTATGCCGGAACAAATGTTAAAGGTGACTTACGTTGGAAGGTGGAGTATAAAAACTTTATGTTGGGGTACATCACCTTGGGAGGATTCGTAAAGCACTTTTATGAGGGTCAGACCGAGATTCATGGCGAGATAGTTTCACTTTCCCAAAAAAAGCATTTACCCATTCAGGAGCTGGATATTGAAATCCAACCACTTAAATTAAAAAAGGTGGGCTAGTTTTCCCTAAAATGCCGAATTGAAACCACTTTTGTTTTGGAGCTAGCGAAAAAATAATTGAAAATATTCGACAGCCCAGACAACCAAATGGATTCGTCTTCGTAAGTGTTAAAAAAAAGTATTAACTTTACGAAAATTGACTTTTATGAAAAACCTGCTTATAATCTCAGGAATGATAGGGGCTGTAGCGATTGTTTCTTGTGAAGATCACGAGGTCATTCCACCGCCGGTTCCAATGGTAGATTTGAATTGTGAGTGTGATGCAATTATCAACGATTCGACAGTTTCGTATTCAGACACTTGTACTTATGCTTCGGTAAAAACTATCGGAACACCAGGTACTTCTGACGCAGAATATTTCACTACTGTTTGGAATGAAGGAGTTGGCGGAGGTCAGAACATGGAGTTGGAAATGCGATCAATTTCTTGGATTGATAACGGAAACAATAAACCAACTTTAAATGAATGGCAGGCTTTCTTTAATGATAATACAGAACCAGCTTATTCGACAGCTCCTGCAGATTTAGGTGTTGTGTTGAGATGGACAGATCCTAACAATAAAGTTTGGGTAAGTGATTCTTCTACGGTTTGTGTGTCAAACTTTGAATTCACACAATTGGTTCAAGAGTCAGATACAACAGGACAATACATGAAATTTCAGGCAGAGTTTAGCTGTGTAATGTTGAACTCAGATTATGGAACAGTAGACAGTGTTAAATGCGTTGAAAACGGATTTATCAAGTCAGCTTTCAGACTGGATTAAAGATTTAGATACAATAATGAAAACGGGAGGTTCTTGGAATCTCCCGTTTTTTTTTATTAAATTTAAAATCAACAGGCCTTACGGATAGAAATGGAAGAAGCTCTTCGGATTGCAATCATAGGTGATTTTAATTTTGCTTACAATTCGCATAATGCCACAAATCTCGCTTTACAGCATGTTGAAAATGTGCTGGAACAGCCACTCAATTATTATTGGCTAAACGAAAAGGAGTGCTGTGAGCAAGGATACAATTACACCGATAATTATGATGGAGTGATTATTGCTCCCGGTCCTTATCGTCAACCTTTCTATTTCAATTCAATCATCAAAGAACTTTTACAAGCTAACGTGCCGGTTTTGGGTACGGGAGATTGTTTTAAGTTGTTAATAGAAGCCTACTTTTCAGATAAAGGCCACGACCTTCGCCAGGAAAAAATCATATCGGATAATTTGATTGACGGAAACCAATTTACGGGAATAGAACTCGATAAATTCTCAGCCGAATTTTCAAAAATCTATTTAAATAGAGGAAATATAGAGTACAGTTCGTCTCGATTTTCTGTATTACCCCAATATTCTGAAATTTTAAATGAAGATTTTGAAATTGGCGCGCGGAACCAATATTTTGATCCGGAAATTCTCAAGTCAAAAAATCATGACTTTTTCCTCTTTACCATGTTCTGCCCACAAATCATGTCTACTTCTGATTTGCCGCATCCCATTTTTACCTATTTCATTAAAAATGTGCGAAGAATGGTAGATATTAGAAACAGCTAACAGCTAATTAAATAGCCTCTAATTCAATCAACACCTGATTTTTCTCAACGCTTTCGTCTGTTGATACACTAATGGCTGAAACCTTAAAACTACCTTCTGATTTTAAGACATTTTCCATTTTCATAGCCTCTAAAACAACCAATCCATCTCCCTTTTGAACCTCTTGACCGGTTTCAACCAATACATCCAAAATTCGCCCTGGCATTGGAGCAGTTAAATTAGAGTCTTCAGCTTCTCCCGCACTCTGAATTCCCATCCCCTCCAAAACTTCGTCTAACTCATCTCTAAATGCAATGAGGTGAGTAGAATGCTGATGCCTGATTTTCATCTCTTTTTTGGCAATATTGATATCCAGAATCTCAATAATGAATTTTTTTTCAGCCGTTTGGATTTCAAAGATGTCGGGGGCTATAGATTGGAATTGAATCTTGTCTAAATCTTCCTTCTTAAGTCCCACTGTACTGAAAATATTGAGCATATAACAAATTGTTTGGCAAGGAGACAAAAGTAAACAAATTCAAAACATCTCCTGAAAAAAAATGTGACCTCCATTTGGCCTCTGAATCAAAAATACCCTTTAAGAATCCACTAATGGGTTGTTTTCGTGAAGATTGGAGAGGAAGAAAACCAATTTTTTTGTTATATTGCGGAGCTATGTGCTGTTAGCGGAGAAAGTATCCCCAGTAACCGCTTTCTCTGAAGCCCAAAAAACTATAAACTTAAACAACCTTAAAAAACGACCCAGCTTTTTCTACAGGCATAGCATAACTTCATGAAAACTAAAGATATGCTGCAAAAAAATCTACCCCCTTTTTTTTCTTGGGCTGGTTTTGTTTCTAGTTAGATTTTATGTTAATGATGAAGGTGATTGACTTACTATTGTCTGAACGCCGAATCTTAATGAAAAATTTAGCACCCGTTAAATAAATCCAAAGAAACTCCAGGCTTTCAGGCATAGTGCAAAACTATGTTTGCTATGAAAACAAAAAAATTACTGTTAATTCTCTCCATTCTCCTGGGGGGATTTAGCTATGGTCAAAACATTACTGTAGAGAATGTTTTGACCCCAGAGGAACTTGTCCAGAATGTCCTGGTAGGTTCAGGCGTTACGATCAGTAACGTTGAATTCAATTATTCAGTACCCTTAGCGACTTCGGTACAAACCATGGTAGGATTTTTTGATGGAGTAGGGACCTCATGGGCCCTCGATTCCGGATTGGTCATTGCTACGGGAAATTGTGCGTTAGCTGCTGGTGATCCTACCGAAGGAAACACCCTGGGTAATGCAACAGACAATTCTGGTGTTGCTCCCGATCCAAACGACCCCGATTTGGATGCTATCGGAACGGCGACGATCAACAATGAAGCAATTTTGGAGTTTGACTTCATTCCCGAAGGAGACTCGGTAGTCTTCAATTACATTTTCGCCTCTGAAGAGTATAACGAATATGTAGGATCGGCCTTTAACGATGTGTTCGGATT
>JAKSBJ010000359.1 GCA_022361195.1 Flavobacteriales bacterium | reverse complement strand
CATTAGTACCGGTCCTCCTTTTGATGGAACCACCTATGATGCTATTGGACTAGCTCGTTACGATTGTGATTTTGACCAGTTGTTAGAATTTTCAAAGGCTGATTTTATTACCAGACCCTGGTATAAGTACCGGGCAAATAACACCAGTAATGCGATGACCTACCGCAAGGTCTCATCACATTGGCAAGAGGATATTGTGACGTACAACACACGTCCTTCGGTAGATTCTACCGGAACAATATCAGTGGCACAGCAACCAACTTCAGGAACCAGCACGGCCAGAGATACGGTTAATATTTTAGACTTTATAGAATACTGGCAAGCCAATCCTACACAAAACTATGGAATGGAGATGTCTATCTCGGACCTCAACCAGGCTGGTGGAGCCCACAGACAGTATTATGATTTTAACTTTGGATTAGCTTCGGGACCACTGCTTAAGTTATCGTTTACAGTAAAGGAACAGGTGGTAACATCGTTTAATGATCCGACCAACTTAGGTGAAATTACAGTGAATGCTCCGGCGGGGGATTTGCCGTATAAATACCTTATTGGTTATGAACCTTTGCCTGTTTTGGATACACTTTGGAATGTGGTAAAAGATTCTATTCCGGTAGACAGTGCTACTTTCTACAAAGGAAATATTCAAAGTCAAAATTTTACTTTTTCTAAGCTCCCTGCTGAACGATATTATATAGGGGTTTATGACAACAATGGAACAAGGATTTTAACCAAAGAAGTTGAGCTTCGACAGGACATCGCTGTCTACGATTCAACCAACATTGAGGTTGACAATGATACTTTGAAAGTGGCCGGACAAGCTACTTCGGCGCAGGCGACTTTGTTTGCTGAGCTACCTTATAAAGAAAATGGTGGGATTGAATTTGAAATTGTGTCTTTGGATGATGATTTGATAGTTGGTTTTGATAATAGTGATGATGCATTTCCTACTTCCGAAAGTGATTACATCTATTTAATAGAAGTTCAGACAAATGGAAAATTATATTTCAAAAATGATAGTACTATAATTGACTCAACAACAGTTCAAATTGGAGATCGTGTAAGAATGGTAGTTGAAGATGATGTTGTTTATGCACTCAAAAACAGATCACGAATTGGCCAGGAAGATAGCCGATCCAGAATCACTAAAAACTTGAAGATTAATGTCGAATTAAAAGGAAAAGATTCTAAGTTTTTTGTTAATCATTTATTTGATCATTTCAAGATCCCTAAATTTTATATTAATCCTATTTATCCTGAATGTGAAGCAGAATTGGGTCAAATTTCTGTAGGTAAACCAGCCGGAACTTATTTCCATTCAACATTAACGTCCTATACGGTTAAAGATGAAAATGGAAATTTAGTAGAATCTGGGACATCTCCTTTTACCTTTCCAGTTATTGTTGATGATTTAGGAGCTGGGATTTATACAGTTACTTATTTCTATTCTATCGGAACGATTCCTTATACAACGGAAACATACATTTCTGAAGAGATTGTTATAGGGTACCCTGTCATGTGGACATGGACAGATCCAGAAGATAATATCACTGAAGAAGTTGGAACAATGAATACGATTTATCCAACCGACTTAGCTGATCCAGCTTATGCAGTAAGTCTAAATAAATCCAACCCTGGAAATAATGTAACTGACTGGGTGCAATTTGAACCAAAAGGTTTTTCGATGATTTTTGAGGTAAAACCTTATTCATCCACTTTACCTGCTATAGAGCGAATACGATTTTCAAATCAGGAAGATGAAAAGGTAAATGAAATTCAAATCACTGATTTTGGAACTTCTCTCTTGTCCAGATATGTAGTGGTAAGGGATGAAAATGATGTTATTGTTTCTACTTTCTATGGATATGGTTCCCTTCCCTTTCGTGTGAGCTTCTCTGATTTTGATGAAGATCTTTCATACGATAATGTATCTGTCTATTACAATGATGAACTTGAAACTTCTTATGCTGTATCACCTGAGGTTGAAGGAGGACAAAAAGTACGAGTAGAAATGGCTAATGATGCCAGCATTGAAAACACCATTGCATCTTTCTGTGGAGAGGAAAATATCCCAGCTTATGCAGATCTAACCAAGAAATTAGATGGAGGATATTACGAAGCTCAAAAAGGAATTGTACGATTCATTTATCAAGAAGAATACAATGATTTAGATGGAGAACTGAGCTATAATATTTACGATGCTCTCAATCAGCCGATCGACTTAAGTAGTCTTGATCCCGAATTATCAGCTTATGGAGATAATAGATACGATCTGGATTTCTCTTCAGCGACTGGTGAAATTACCCTGGATTACGGCTTTTACATTCTCGAAGTACAAAATGAAAAGAATGAAAAATGGTACTTGAGATTTAGAGTAGTGAATTAATAATAAATACCTGACAAATAAATGAAAACTAGATTTTTTTACCTGATTGTGTTGCTTGTTTTGGCAAGCTGTGGCAATGAAGCATCTAAAATTGCTTATGTCCAAAATTTCAAATTGTATGCTGAGTTTGATCTGTCCAAAGAATTGGATGCAGACTTACAGGTATTCTCTGATCAACGAATGAGAGAATTGGACAGCCTAAAAATCATCTTTGAACAAAAGACAGTGGACTTTCAGAACATGGAAGAAATCCCAGCTGAAGATTACAAAGCATATAATGATTTGCGTAATACTTTAATGTTTCGGCAAAAGTCTTACGAAGAAGATTTGATTGCCAAATCACAAGAGTATGACCAACAAATATGGGAACGTCTTAATGGCTATATCGCTGAATATGCCACTGAAAATGATTATGACTTCATTTTAGGAGCTTCTGGAGATGGAAACCTCATGTTCGCCAAAGATACTTTGGATATCACGGATGAACTCATTGCTTATTGTAACACTAATTATTCGGGGAAATGATGAAGAAAATTGTTCTAATAGCAGTTGCAATATTGGCTTCCGTTGTTCTCATCAGCTTTATGGGAAGCAATGAACTCAAACCCTCCGAATTAATTCATTGGGTGGAAAATCAAGAAAATGGTTTAACCCAATCAAAGGCTATTAATGAGTTCATTTTTGAGGCTCAATACAAGCCGGTTGACTATGTAGTTTCATTGGAAGCTAGAAAAGACGATGTAACTGAAAATGAATATCAGCAATTAAAATCGGAATTGGATGGCCTGCAATACATTGATTTGACTATTGGAACAAATGCCGGACAAGGAAATGCGCTTTCAGGAGGGATTCAAAATGAAGATGAGTATTACCAGCGTTTGGACTACTTCGTTACTTATGCCAATCAAGATATCTACCTAATTCAAGGACAAGATACTTTATGGCCTCAATTGTATCATTTTGAACGAAACTATGGTCTGGCTCCATCAAACACCCTCTTATTAGGATTTGAAAAAGGAAATTCAGAAGAAGACCGAAATCTGATTATTGACGATCAGGTGTTAGGGGTCGGACGTGTCAAATTTTTATTTGAAAAAGAAAATATTAACTCAACTCCCAATTTAAAAACCATTTAAGATGTTAAGGAGATACAGAAAAGGAATAGCACTTGTATTATTGATTTCTTTCACGCAAGAAATCTTTGGACCGACAACTTTGTTTGCCCTCACAGGTGGACCAAGTCAACCGGAGGTTAATAGTTTTGAGCCTGTCGGCACCAACCAAATGGTTGACCTCAGCACAGGTGATTTTAACTATAATATTCCTTTGATGGTCGTTCCTGGCCCAAATGGAGGTTACCCAATTAACCTTGCTTATCATGCAGGAATTGGAATGGAACAAGAGGCTTCATGGGTTGGATTGGGTTGGAATATTAATCCGGGGGCTATTACCCGAAGTATGCGTGGAGTGCCGGATGATTTTAGTGGAGATCAGGTGAAGAAAAAGGTTAATATGAAGGATGACATTACTATTGGAGTAAATGTCAACACTAAACAACTTACTGGATCTTTCAAAGAAAATTTTGGTTTTCTAGCTGCTTCAAGCCTAGGAGGAGCTGATTTGGGAGTTTATTATAATACTTATAGAGGAGTGGGGCATCAAATTTCTTACTCTCCTTTGCAATTAAATAAACAGTTCAATAAGGTAGGTTATAAAGATACCTATTCCATTGTAGGGAATTTAGCAATCAATTTTGATTCACAAACAGGAATTGGTCTGACACCAAGTTTTGGTATGGCAAAATCACAAAAAGATGCTGAAGGAAATAATGCTGGTATTGGAAGTTGGACAGTGGGTGTAGGAATTCACTCAAGACAAGGAGTTCAATCTATATTCATGCAATATTCTGCTCACAAATCATTTAGACGATACTCTGGAAGTAATGCATATAGTGGACCTAGTTTTATCAATTCGACTTATATCCCTGCAACAACAAATTCAATGAGCGGAATGACTGTCAAAATGGGTTTTTCCGGTAATACCGTTGATTATTTTGGAGAATTTGATAGGGCGTATTCCATTCGATCTCATTACATGAAAAACGGTTTGAGTTCAAATGAAAGAGAATTAGATACTTATGGAACCATGTATCTTCAAAACAGGTCTGATATTGACTTAGACGGAAAAGGAGAAGAATATGATCAAATGATGGATGTGAATGTTTACAATGATGTTCCAATATCAAAGAGATCTGTAAATATGGGAGTTCCAGTTATGACATCGGATATTTATTCTATCTCAGGTCAAGGAAT
>JAKSBJ010000215.1 GCA_022361195.1 Flavobacteriales bacterium | reverse complement strand
TCAAGATCAAGAATGAAAGGGATATTCTAAGATTAAAGTACTCAATTGCAGAAAGGGAGATAAAATTGAAAAATGAGCAATCAAAAAATAGGATAATACTCATAATCGTGATTTCCATTTTATTTGGTACTTCAGTTTTACTGATGTATCAAATAAGTCAAAAAAGAAAAATTAAGCTTCGTTTTATGGAGGCAGAAGCTCGTCGAATCATGGAGAATTTATCAGAACAAGAGTCAAGCTTAATGAAATTAGCGCTGCTTTTGGATCAGAAAGATAATATGCTCATTAAGTTTGGATTAAAACTTAAGAAAATTCAACGGCTACGAAATCTTGACAATATTAAGAAAGAATTGAATGGGTTGACACAGTCTTTAAGTACGAGGAATTTGCTAGAGCATGATGTAAAAACGTATAAGGAAACAATAAAGTTCTTAAATAAAAGACTGCAGAATAAATTATTGGACCTTAACGATGAGTTAACAAAAAATGAGATCAATTTAATTGTTTTAATAGGAATTGGTTATTCTAGTAAAGAGATCGCTTTGTTTAAAGATGTTGACTTTAAAAGTATTGAAGTAGCCAGATATCGATTGAGAAAAAAACTCAATTTGGAGAAAGGCGAGTCCCTAAAAGGGTACATACAAAAAGTAGGAGTGATTTGATTTTATGTATGTGACCTTTCCAAACTAAATATTGAGAAATACATTTTGTAGAAGCTTTTTAAGTTAAACAGAATGCATTGCGATTGGGTTGTGATATCCATACCATTTGATTCCAAATGGTTTTTATAAAGAATGTGAATCATTTTATCATTTCAACACATTTTTCGTCTTCCTTAAGCAGCTAAAGATCAAGCTAAATTGCTTGGTCTTATCGAGAATGAGGGCTAAGATTTCACTGTTTCGCGATGTCTTAAAATGTATAGATTTAATAATCTTAAAATCAGATCTTTATACTTTTTTTGTTTTGTTTTATTACAACAAAAAATCAGAGATGTAGTGGTTATAGACATCGTATATTTTGCTTTCCGAGCTTCAATAAGCATATCATTGACCTGTTAAATCTGTTTGCTACATTAAATTTAATTTTCTACGCTATGAAAAGAACTATTCACTCTTTTTTAAGGGGTGTTTTCGTATTTCATTCAAAGGGAGCTATGCTATTGATTTTTATGACTCTTTCATATCAAAATATAGCTCAAACATTCATAAATGGAAGTTTTGAAGACCATGCTGAAACAATAACACTGATAAATCCTACTGCTCCTGTATTTAATGCATCTCTAGCGAATTGTTTTGGCTTTCATGATGTTGCAGCTGGAGCTTGGTTTAATACAGATCTATGGAATGGGGGTTCAGCGGATGGTGACTGGCATATTTGTTTAACTCCTGCAGATGCGGTTTCGATAGAATTGGACTTGCCTTTGGTATCTGGTGGTACGTATATTTTATCTTTTTGGGATAGTCACTCTGGAGGATGGCCTGCGAATGATATTGAACTATATGCTACTGAGGATCCAGCAGATTTTGGAATTCCTATCGCCTTGGTTCCTGGACCTGCACCCGGAGATGTTTGGCAAAACAATACAATTACATTTGTTGCTCCAAATAATGCAACGCATATCGTTGTTGGTCATTCAGGAGCAGGTGGATACGAATGGGTTTGGGTAGATGATTTTGAGATACTTTGTCAACCCCTTGTCACTTCTGTTTCTACCACAGAAATTTGCCTTGGTGAGGAAATTACGTTGTCAGCAACTTCAACTACAGGAGGGACTGTTACGTGGGATGGTGGAGCTACTAATGGAGTTCCCTTTACCCCAACGTCCTCTGGCACTATAACTTATACAGCAACGAGTACAAGTTCCCCTACTGATTGTCCATTTGCAATAGATATATTGGTGCATGAAACACCTACAATTGATGGAGGGGCGGATCTAGAAGTATGTGAAGGTGAAACCGTAACCCTCACCGGTAGCGGGGCGGGAGCTGGAGGAACTTATACATGGGATGGTGGAGTAACAGATGGAGTAGCTTTCACTCCTGGACTCGGAACAACTACATATACTGTTACAGGAACAACAGCAAGTGGATGCGAAAATACTGCAACCGTAGATGTAACAGTAAATCCTCTTCCCGTAATTGATGCAGGAGCAGATGTGACACTTTGTTTAGGGGATGAATTAACCTTAACTGGAAGCGGAGCTGGAGCTGGAGGAACTTACACTTGGGATGGTGGGGTAACAGATGGAGTAACTTTTACTCCTGGACTCGGAACAACCACCTATACTGTTACAGGAACAACAGCAAGTGGATGCGAAAATACTGCAACCGTAGATGTAACAGTTAACCCTCTTCCAACAGTAACCGCAATAGCCGATGAAACAGTGATTTGTGAAGATGAAACCGTAACACTCACCGGTAGCG
>JAKSBJ010000358.1 GCA_022361195.1 Flavobacteriales bacterium | reverse complement strand
CGAGCTGACGACAACCATGCAGCACCTTGTAAGTAGTCCGAAGAAAGATCTATCTCTAAATCATGCAACTTACATTTAAGCCCTGGTAAGGTTCCTCGCGTATCATCGAATTAAACCACATGCTCCACCGCTTGTGCGGGCCCCCGTCAATTCCTTTGAGTTTCAATCTTGCGATCGTACTCCCCAGGTGGGACACTTATCACTTTCGCTTAGTCACTGAATAATTCCAACAACTAGTGTCCATCGTTTACGGCGTGGACTACCAGGGTATCTAATCCTGTTCGCTCCCCACGCTTTCGTCCATGAGCGTCAGTATATACGTAGTAGACTGCCTTCGCAATCGGTATTCTATGTAATATCTATGCATTTCACCGCTACACTACATATTCTAACTACTTCATAACGACTCAAGATCGGCAGTATCAAAGGCAGTTCTACAGTTAAGCTGCAGGATTTCACCTCTGACTGACCAATCCACCTACGGACCCTTTAAACCCAATGATTCCGGATAACGCTTGCATCCTCCGTATTACCGCGGCTGCTGGCACGGAGTTAGCCGGTCCTTATTCGTACAGTACCGTCAGCTCTCCACACGTGGAAAGGTTTCTTCCTGTATAAAAGCAGTTTACAATCCATAGGACATTCTTCCTGCACGCGGCATGGCTGGGTCAGAGTTGCCTCCATTGCCCAATATTCCTCACTGCTGCCTCCCGTAGGAGTCTGGTCCGTGTCTCAGTACCAGTGTGGGGGATAATCCTCTCAGACCCCCTACCTATCGTCGCCTTGGTAAGCCGTTACCTTACCAACTAGCTAATAGGACGCATACTTATCTTATACCGAAATTCTTTAATCATTAAAACATGCGAATCAATGATACTATGGAGTATTAATCTTCATTTCTAAAGGCTATCCTCCTGTATAAGGCAAATTGTATACGCGTTACGCACCCGTGCGCCGGTCGTCAGCGAGAGCAAGCTCTCCTGTTACCCCTCGACTTGCATGTGTTAGGCCTGCCGCTAGCGTTCATCCTGAGCCAGGATCAAACTCTCCGTTGTATAAAAAGTTTAATGTTTGTAGATCTAACTCAAGGTTCACTCAAAAAAATTATAGACTTTGCTATTTCTTCTTTATCTTCAATTCTTCAAAGAACTTTCTTTTGTAATTATAACACGCTTGTTACAATCTCTTTCTCTCTCCTCAACCCCTCTCTCAGCATCCCGTCCCGTTGAACGGGGGTGCAAAGTTAAATGCTTTTTTTTTCTCAACAAACTTTTTTTGATTTTTTTTCAAATTTATTTTTTCTCCCTCTCAATCCCTCAAAAAAATAGCACCAACATGTCAATCCAACTCCTCCTCTCGCCCTCTCTAGCTTAGCACCGCTGTGCTCTAAAAGCGGCCGCAAAGATACACATCCTTTTCCCTTTTAACCAAACTTTTTTCAAAGTTTTTTTAATCTTTTTTTAATATCCCCTTTTAATTCGCTAGAAACAAGCCTTTTAATTTACTACAAAAAATCTCACACGAAAAGCCCTTTTTATGTTCCATTCATAAATACGCCATCCCCTACTAT
>JAKSBJ010000141.1 GCA_022361195.1 Flavobacteriales bacterium | reverse complement strand
GAGGAGATAGAATCATTTTAGGGGCTGATTTGAAAAATGAACGTATTGCTGTGGATGGATGGGAAAATGAGAGTTTGATGGGCTTAGATACTTATCTGGAGCAATATTCGGAGGCAGAGGCAAATTATCTATTTTGCACAGATGTTAGCCTGGATGGAATGTTAAAAGGTCCTGCTTTAGAACTGTATGAGAATATTTTAGAGAAATATCCTAATTACCAGCTAATTGCCAGCGGCGGAGTTAGTTCAGCTCAGGATTTGGATGAATTAAAGAAAATGGGAGTAGATGCAGTGGTCATAGGAAAGGCGATCTACGAGGGACGAATTACAATGAATCAATTAAGAGAATATGTTAGCTAAACGAATTATACCATGTTTGGATATCAAGGATGGTCAATGTGTTAAAGGTATTGGCTTTGAAGGATTAAGAGTAGCGGGAGATCCAGTCGAATTAGCGGTTGAATACTGCCAACAGGGAGCAGATGAGTTGGTGTTTTTGGACATCAGTGCTACGGAAGAAAAACGAAAAACCGTCGTAAAGTTGGTTGATCGCTTGGCATCAGAGATGAACATTCCGTTTACCGTTGGTGGTGGAATCAAAAGTGTTGAGGATGTAGACGCCATTTTGAAAGCAGGAGCGGATAAAGTTTCTATTAACTCTTCAGCATTACAACGTCCTGAATTGATTAATGAATTGGCCGCTGTGTATGGATCACAATGTGTTGTGGTGGCTATTGATGCCAAATTGGAAGGAGATAGTTGGAATGTCTATTCTTCGGGAGGTAAACAGAAAACGAAGAAGGAACTTTTTAGTTGGGCTAAAGAGGTGGAACAAAGAGGAGCAGGAGAGATCTTGTTTACTTCCATAAATCATGATGGAAGCAAAAAAGGATATGCCATAGAGACTTTGAATCAATTGGCAGAGCTTGTCAATATTCCTGTGATAGCTTCGGGAGGAGCGGGTTGTGAGCAAGACTTTGTGGACTTATTTATCAATAGCCAGGCAGATGCGGCTTTAGCAGCTTCTGTTTTTCACTATGGTCAAATCGACATTCCAACCCTCAAAAAAAACTTAAAACAACACAAAATTCAATTACGATATGGAGCTTAAATATGATTCTAATGGACTTATTCCGGCTATCATTCAGGATTCCCAAACCAAAACGGTTTTAATGTTGGGCTATATGAATCAGGAGGCTATTCAAATAACAAAAGAAAGCGGTTGGGTAACTTTTTATTCGCGATCTAAACAACGCTTGTGGATGAAAGGAGAGGAGAGTGGAAATAGACTAAAGTTGGCTGAAATGAAGTCTGATTGTGATGCTGATGCTTTATTGATTAAGGTTGTTCCTTTGGGACCGGTTTGTCATAAAGGAACAGGTAATTGCTGGGGAGAGGAGAATTTTGATTTGATAACCTATTTACAAACAACCATTGAAGATCGTCTTTCTAAAGGAACTCCAGATTCGTACATTGCTTCTCTTTTTGAAAAAGGGTTGAATAAAATTGCCCAAAAGGTAGGCGAGGAGGCTGTTGAATTGGTGATTGAAGCAAAGGATAATAATGATGAGTTATTTCTAAACGAAGCAGCTGATTTATTTTTCCATTATATGCTTCTTTTACGGGCTAAAGACCATTCGGTTGAAGATGTTTTTGAAGTTCTTAAGGGGAGAGTGAAGGCTTGAAAAGCTTATTTTTATTGAGCTGGAATGAAAAAACATAAAAATTAAATGTTTAAACATGTAATTTAGAAAATATGTTTACATTTGGAGAAACAAATTCAAAAAAGATGAAAAAAATAATAGCCTTTTCAGGAAGTAATAGCAGTCAATCCATCAACCAACAATTGGTTAATGCAACGGCTCAAATGATAGACGGAGTAGAAGTAATTGATTTAAGGGATTATGATGCTCCAATCTATGGTATTGATTTGGAAACAGAATCAGGAATACCTGCTAACATCACGAAACTAATTGAGAAATTAGCCGAAGCTGATGCTTATATTGTTTCAACTCCTGAACACAATAGTCTCATTCCAGCTTTTTTAAAGAATATTTTAGATTGGATGAGCCGAACTGGGGCAAAACCTTTTGGTGAAAAACCGCTAGCTGTACTAAGTACTTCACCTGGTGGAGGTGGCGCAGCCAAAGCAGCAGCTGTTTTAGAGAAAGTTTTGCCTTATTTGGGAGCTGATGTGAAAGGTGTTTTTAACCTTCCGGCTTTTGGGAGTAGTTTTGATGCCGAAAATACTCAAATCTCTGATCTAGCTAAAAAAGAAGAGCTTCAAACTTTGTTGAGCGAAATTTAATCCTCTATTCGCTTTATTTACCAAACCTGTAGCCAACTTTTATGCTTGTGTAAATTGCAGGTGTCGGACTGTTTTCAATAACATATGGGCTGATATTTGGACCGATATCAAATCCAAAGTTCATTCCTCTTTTTCCACAAAAGTTCAATCCAATTGGGAAATAGAATAGTTTAGCCTCAAATATATCTGTGTTACCAATAAGGTCATCAGCTGTGGCGAAGATAAAACCAATGTATGGATTGTAACGTTGCAGTCGGTTTTTGAATGGATAATACTTAAGTCCTCCACCAAATCCAACAAGTCCTCCTCCTATTTCCGTTTCAAGTACCGGAATTATCATTCGTTGGTAAGTAATTCCCAAATAAGGAGAAGCTCCAAGCAAATTAAAGGAAATGGCGTTTTTTGGAGCTTCTTTTTTTGGCTCTTGTGCCGAGGCCTGAAAGCTTGTGATTAAAAAAGGGAACAGAATCAATCTCAAAACCAGTTTTTTCAACTTGAGTGATTGAAGTAAAGACATGTATTCTAAATTTTGGGTTATTCAAACTTAGTAATATTCTTTTTCTTCTCTAAATACCCTCTTAAAGAGTTTGTTAGTGCGTAGTTTTGATTGGTGACTAATAATTGAAATCTTATTCTTTCCTGAGTAGGTGTATATAATTTCGCTATTAAGGGAAATATTTATTCATCAAAGTATAATCAATGTTTTCACTTTGTGAATGGCAGCTAATACAAGCCTCTCCCTTGTTGGATGCAGGTGCGGCTACTGACCGATCACCATTAATATATCCCCATACCCAGCCATTATCATCTGCATCTTCGTGATTGGACTGCTTGTATAAAATAGCCCAACGACCAATGGTATTTTCATCGTCGTACAATTCTTTTACAATTAAAGAACCATCAGGAAAAACTGTTCCCTCAGTTACTTTTCCTTCTTCGTCTAAAGCTGATGATGCTGTAGCGTTGTATTTAGTTCTTAAGAGTGATTGAGGATGAGCACTTCCCGTACTTTTTTCCAAAATGGCGTCATTGAATTTGTACCATGTAAAGCCTTCAGTTTCTTCGGCCATTGAAAGTAAATCTGCATCTGTACCTTTTGCTTTTTTACAAGAGTAACCAAGAATTAAGATACATAAAATTGATAGTATAGGACGAAGGTAAGACATAAGCTAGAGTTGTATTTGACTAAACTTACGAATTTTTACTCACTTTAGCGAAAAATGGATTTGCCTCAGTCTACTATAACTGCTTAGGTTTTAAGAAGCACTTCTAGAGTTTAAAGCGTTGTCCATAAAGAGCTACTTTAAATCCATTGTCTTTTATAGTTTGAAAGGCTTCGCTCTTCCTATCAAGTGCGGGGTTTGAATGATTGAGATGAATAAAATAAACCTTTTGTTTCTCTTCTGCCGGAAGGGGTTCAAATAGAGCCATTGATTCTACTATGAAAGGATGTGGAATCTCAGACATATTCCTATTAATCAGTTCGTTTTCATCATAAAAGGTTGCATCAATGAATGCGTAATCCACCTTTTCAATTTCATTTCTGATGTCTTTTTCCCAAATGTCCCATTTGTTGATGTCTGGAATAAATAGGGCTTTTTTCTCCGGACCAGAAATTAGATAACCTACTGTTTCAGAAAGCTCGTCGCGGTGAGGAACTAGAAATGGGGTAACTTCCAATTGAGTTGTGAGTTGTTGAGATTCCTCATTTTGCAAAGGGTATAGAACAATATTGCTATCAACAACCAATTGATTCCAGGGAGCATTGTCTTCAATGAAGCCTTTCATCTTTGGCATTGCATAAACCGGAACTTTTTGTGCGTTCAAAGCTTCTTTTCCCAAATAAACCAAACCTGCATAATGTCCAATGTGAGCATGGGTAAGGAAAATACCATCCGGATTTTCCGATTCTCCAAAATTTCTGTCTTGCTTGAGCTTTTTCATTTGCCGCGAGATGTCTGGTGTTGCTTCAAATAAGAAACTTTGTTCATCCATTCGATCAATCACTCCTAAACAAACCACTTGTCTCGTTGGATCAGGTTCCTCAAATAGCTCTTTACAACAGTTTTTTTTACAACCAATATGCGGACTTCCTCCATCTTGAACTGTCCCCAAAACTTCAATAAATACATCAAACTCTTCTGCAGAATCAGCGGCTATACTAAGACTATCTTTATCTGAGCTTTCAGGCTCAATTTCTGAGCTACATGAGAGAAAAAAGAAAAGGCAAAATACTGATAAACAGATTTTCATGGAGAGGACTATTTTCTCATAATATAGTCAACTCGTTTCATTCTGTGGGCAATAGGGCGAAGTTTTGCAGCAAAAAAGATGCTGTAATCCGTTATTTTGTAAAAGCCTTCGCGGTATTCATTCAAAACAACTCGATCCATGTTAGGAAGGTAATATTCTCCCTCAGGACTTTTTAGTTCAATGGTATAATGATTCCCTTTTTCTTGATCCCTCAACCATACAGCCTCATTACCAACCTGGAATAGAATAGGGGAACCATCTCCTTTTGGAACGGCAACCTTATTGTATCCTCTGTAAACTGAGTCTGCTACATTAACAAAAATCTCTTGAGTGGTATTACATTCAACGTAAACACTGTCCTGATCTCCAGATGAGGATTGATTAAGATCGTGAACTGTGTAAACTTTATCAAACTCAAAAATGTAATCATTTCCCACATGACTGTAGGTTCCTTTGCTGTAGCCTCCGCCCATGGTTAACTCATACCGAAAAGTAAAGGTGCTATCTTCATGTAAAATGTATTGCCGCCAGAAGTTTCCAGGTAAATCACAATGAAGGGTGTCATCAGCCAGTGCTGAAAAACTCACTAAACAAAGTAAACTAAAGATGATTTGTTTCATTTTATTCTTTGATCTAATGTTAAAATAACGAAGTTCGTTAGAATTGGTGGCTATATTAACGAGAATTTAACAAACCAAAGTCTTTGACCACGTAATAGGTAGAAAAGAAATCCCTATCGGTAGAAAAAGCTCCTGTTTTACCTCCTTGTAAGCTGTCTTCTCCCGGATCAACTGAAAGGGCGTGTCCCAAATTCGCCATTTCATAATAAACAATGCATTCTTTCCCTTCAAAGTCGAGCAAAGCGGTTCTTTGTAACTCAGGGTTATTAAGGAAGGTCTGATCAATTACTGTATCTTTTATTGAGTGTAGTGTCGTAAATTGTTTGAGTAGCTCCTGAGCATTTCCAGGGTTTACAACTTTATCGGTTTTCCCCTGAAATATCAGAATTCGAGGATAAGTGGTGTGGACAGAATCAGTTGCTGCAACGAACTTCTTTCGCCAGTTTTCAGGATTTAGTTCCTTTGGCTTACGCATCACTTTTAAGCCTTCCCAAGCATTCTCTGCCATTCCGTAAGCGCTTCCGGCAAAAATAGCACCAGCTTCTATTAAATGGGGATAATTGGCCATTAGTGCAACACCCATAGCGGCTCCGGCTGAAAGACCATAGACATAGATTTTACTGCTATCACAGGTTTTGTCTTTTAATTGATAAAGAATCATTTGATAGATGGATTCTAGCTCACCTTTATGCCCACTAAAATCCTTTTTTCTGAACCAATTAAAACAACGAGAAGGGTTATTGATTAGTTGTTGTTCGGGATAAATCAAATGAAAGTTGTAACGGTCAGCCATCTTATTCCAATCTGAGATTCGCGCAATAGCTCCAGCACTTTGGTTACAACCGTGTAACGCAATTATTAATGGGCGAGGAGTATCAGAATCTTGAATGTCTTTAGGACTATATCTGAAAAAAGCCAAATTCCCAGGATTACTGCCAAACTCATGAATTTCTTCTAAACCAGGATAGGCTTTAGCGCTATGTGTAAGGCTCAGTATAAATAAGAAAAATAGGAGTTTCTGCATAAACCAAAAATACGTCTTTTTCTGTTCTGAAATGATTGGGTGATAAAAGAAACTAAATCTGCAAATAAAGCTTTTGACATAAATTAATAGCTTGACTAAATAGATTAAATCCTTTTGAAAAGCCGAATTATTTAAAGCAAGAATTATCTTTAAATAATAAAAGACTGTCGTAATGTTTAAAAGACTTATAGTCTGTGTTTTACTTCTTTCGGTAATAGAGGTTGATGCGCAGGAAAAATATCCCATTGAAACGGTTCTACAACAAGGACATACTAAACACATGACGGCTTATGATTTTAGCCCAAATGGTAAATATTTGATAAGCGGGAGTTTGGATAATTCATTGATTTTGTGGAATGTTCAAACTGCTAAGCAAATTCGTTCTTTTACAGGACATACAGAGCCTATTCGCTCAGTAGTGTTTTCAGCTGATGGGAATTTTGTGTTAAGTGCTTCAGCTGACAATACAGCTAAAGTTTACCGAATTATAAATGGTGAATTGATTCAATCCATCAAATTGCAAAAAAATGAATTACATCAGGCTTATTATTCCCCTGATGGAACAAAGATTGTTTTGCTGGATGGACGGGATGGTTTGTGGGTATACGACACGGAAAGTGGTAAAAAGATTAATGAATTTAAAAAGGATTATGGGGCATTTTATGAACGTAATTTATTTGATCCTAATTCAAAGAATATTTTATCAAAGGGAGGTTACAAAACAGTTCATTTATTGGACTTAGAATCTAAAGATACCTTATTGAATCTACCCTTTGACAAGGCTTACCAAATGGCTATTAGTCCTAATGGTAAAACAATTGCGGTAAGTTCAACCAAACTTTTTACGCAGGTTTTTAATGCAGAAACCGGAACTTTAATGCATGAGTTACGGAATGCTGGTGATCAAAAATGCGATGGTTGTAATACCCATCAAGCTTATAGTCCCGACGGAAATTATTTAATCACGGGATCAAATCGGGTATTACCAACTGTGTGGAATGCCTCTAACGGTAAAAAGGTACAATCATATGGGAAAGAGCCTGAAACGCCCGTTACCTTGAAGATTAACTCAACGAATGATTTAGTTCTAATTTCTTATTCGGATGAAGTTTTTGTGTATGAATTAAAATCGGGTAGGGAAAAACTACATTTAGAAAGTGATGAGTGGGGATATTTTGATTTTAGCTTTAGTCCTGATGGGAATTATATAGCCATACCTGCTGAAAACAATGCCATTTCAGTTTGGAATGCCCGAAGTGGTAGATTACATAAAAAGCTGAAAGGTTACCAAAACCATGATAAAACAGATGGTTTACAGTTTAGCTATTCTAACTGGACACATGCCGGAATTTTAAAATACTTGTCTTTAAAAAAACGATTGGCTTTAAGTCCCGATAACCAATCTGTTGTAGTGGGGAATGTAGATTCTGTTGCACTTCAAATTAATTTGGCTAATGGAAAGATTATTCAGCGTTTTGAGGGACACTCGCAGGCCGTTATCGCCTTTGATTTTAGCCCGGATGGAAAGGTGTTAGCTACAGCGGGTGGAGATCGTAAAATCATTTTGTGGGATGTGGAGAGTGGTAAGGAAATTAAACGCCTTTATGGACATCGGGAGCTTGTGTTTGATCTGGCTTTTTCGTCTGACGGAAAGCAATTGTTGAGTGCAGGTTGGGATGCCTACATGATTTTGTGGAATTTAGAAAACGAAACCGAACAATACGTTAACTTGAACAATGTATCAGCTTATGAGGTTGGTTTTAGTCCAGATGATTTGTACCTGGTGAGTGGTGATTTGGACAAAAATGTCCGTTTCTATGAGGCTGACGCAAAAGAATCGTTTCGCAATTTAATTGGGCATACCAGCATCGTTTCTGATTTTGATTTTAATTCGGATGGAACCCTCATGGCAACTGCTTCCTGGGATGGGAAATTAAAGGTTTGGGATGTTTTATCAGGCATGTTGGTTGGTAAAATGGCTGAACATAAGGGGCAGGTTTATTCGCTTTGTTTTGATCCCTTAAATCGATTCATCGCCTCAGGTGGAGGGGATAATGAAATTCATTTGTGGGATTATAAAGATCGAAAGCTGCTTGGAACTTTATCAGGGCATTCAACGGCTGTAACTGCTCTACAAATCACGGAAGATGGTAAACGACTCATTTCTGCTTCGGCAGATGGAATGATCAAAGTGTGGGATTTAGAACTTAAAAAAGAAATTTATTCTCGAATGCAAATCAATCGAAATGAATGGCTTGCAACCAGCCCAGGAGGATATTTTGACGGCTCTTCTAAAGCTTTAGGTGTTGTTAATTATGTTTCTGGATTAGAGTCCATTAAGGTTTCTTCTTTGTTTGATAAGTACTATTCGCCTGATTTGATTAATCGACTTCAACAGGGAGAGTCATTTGATGATCGTAGTGAACATTTAAATAAATCTATCGAGAATTCTCCAACAGTCTCTTTTCTATTGAGTAGTACCGCTAAACGTGCTTTACCGCTTGAGAAAGATTCTACCTATCAATGGAAAACGGATTTATTGCCCTTAAATCTGCGAATAGATAGCAAAGGAATGGTGTTAGAGGAAGTGCGTATTTACAATAATGGTAAGTTAATTATTCGAGAAAGCTTATCTGAAGAACTTGTTTTTAGGGGTGGAACTAAAAATGTTAGAAGCTATGAAATCCCACTGTCTGACGGAGAAAATGAAATTTCAGCAGTGGTCGTTAATCAGGATCGTACAGAGTCGGAACCTGAATCATTAAGTGTTAGCTTTGATGGGGAAGCGGCTAAAACGGATTTGTATATTCTGGCCATTGGGATTAATAAGTATCAAAATTCGGCTTATAACTTGGACTATGCTGTTAATGACGCTAAAGGTTTTACACAAGCCCTAATTAAAGGTGCTGATTCTTTATTTCAAAATACTTACGAATACAGTATAACCAATGATAAAGCCAATAAGGCTAACATTTTAAAGACCTTTGAAGAAATTCAGGAAAAGATTGGTCCGGAAGATGTTTTTGTATTCTATTATGCCGGTCATGGTGTGATGAGTCAGGAGATTGATAAGAATGAGTCGGACTTTTACATTGTAACTCATGATGTTGTAAATCTTTATGGAGATGTTGAAACGCTGAAAGAAAAGGCGCTTTCTGCTACTGAAATACTAGATTGTTCCATGAAAACAATAGCTACAAAACAGCTTTTCATTATTGATGCCTGTCATTCTGGTGGAGCTTTGGAGAGCTTTGCAAGTAGAGGTGGAGCTCGTGAAAAAGCATTGGCCCAGTTGGCAAGAAGCACGGGAACATTCTTTTTAACAGCTTCACAAGATGCTCAATTTGCCAATGAAGTAGGAAGTTTAAAACATGGATTGTTCACTTATGCCCTTTTAGAGGCTTTGGGAGGATCTCAATCTGCTTCTAACGACACTAAAGTTACCGTAAATGAAATGAAGTCTTATGTCGAAGATCGTGTTCCAGAATTGTCTGAAGAATATCATGGAAGTGCCCAATATCCTACCAGTTATAGTTATGGACAGGATTTTCCATTGGTGATTCTGCGTTAAGTTTGAAATTCAACATATTACGACAAATTAGCTTCAAGGGGCAGTAGCTTTTGCTTGATGAGTTAAAATTCTATAAATTAGTCAGTAGAATTTAAACCGCCTTGCAAATCAGTTCATTAAATCTCCATGTTTTAAGGAATTGAGACACTCAAAAACTACCCTTATGAAAAAACACTTACTTCTCTTGGTGTGTTTTGTATTTCTGTCATTGACAGGATTTTCTCAAACTAAGTTAACACACAGCTCATCTGACAATATTTGGTCTGGTAATTCGATTACCTGTAATACAGGTGGAATTATAGCCGATAATTACTTCATGAGACGCTTTTATTTGGACTCTTTTAATATTTTGGATACTGCCTATGTCCTGTCTATGGAGTTTAGCATAGAAACAGCCACAGGAGGTCCCTATAAAGTTCGTAATCGAGTTTATACCCTAAGTGGAGAGTTTATTTATACAAACTTATCACTAGTGGTGGGAGATACAACTGATATTTGGCCAGACTCTACTTCGTATACCATGGAAACCTTTTTTGATCCTGGCTATTATCTCTTACCAGGAGATACGGCTGTTGCGGAGATTTATGCACCCAGTGATCCGTCTGTAAGTTTTTTTCTTGCTTCAAATGCTTTGACTGAGACAGATACATCCTTTTTAATTGCTCCTGCCTGCGGAATTAATCAGCCCACTACGGTGGATGACATTGATTTTCCAGGAACGCATTGGGTGATGCATGTATGGGTGAATCAACGGCCTGCAATAGGAACCGTGCGTGATACAACTTTAAAGGAAACGGCTGTTTACATCCCACAAGATAATTTTAACGAAATGATGATGGATAATGATGGAGATAATGTGGGGATTGTACGTTTAGCAACTTTACCACCTAACGGTGTTTTAAGTTTGGAAGGAACTGTACTGGATGTTGGTGATTCTATTTATTCATCACAGTTAGATAGTTTACTTTATACACCAAATCCAGGCTTTTTTGGAGACGATTCTTTTGAGATTGACATTCGTGATCAAACGCATTGGAGTTATGGGACTTCTTTGGTAGAAATACATGTTATCAATTGGGTTGTTTCGGTGGATGAATTGGAAAAAGAATGGTCAATTTATCCTAACCCAGTCAATAATGAACTACGAATCGAAGGTTTTGATCAGTTAAAAAGCATCCAAATCTTTGATCAACAGGGACGATTGGTTTTTGAAAGCAATAAAAGTTCAAATACCATCGCTTTAGGACATTTGCCTAAAGGAAGCTATTGGTTAAAATTGACAGACCAGAAGGGAACTTACGAAAAGCAATTCATTAAAGAGTAGGGAAGTGGACTATAGTTTCCCCATTGGAAAACGTACAGTGTATGAACAACCATCCTCATCACTGTAGTTGACTGAACCGTTAATCTGAGAACTTAAAATTTCCAATAATTCCAGTCCAAAAGAAGCACCTTTGAATTTCTCAAAATTAAAGCCTTTTCCATTGTCCATAAAATAGATGATGCAGTCGTCACCTTCTGAGGTAACTTGAATACGAATAAGTCCTTCTTGCACGTCCTCAAAAGCATGTTTTAATGAGTTAGTGACCATTTCATTCATCATCAAACCAATAGGAATGGCCGTTTCAATGCTAATGGCTATTGGATCCATTTCAAAATCCAACATCACTGTTTTATTCGGTTGAAAAGAATCACGCAAGCCCATTACCAATTCATTGATATATTCGTCAATGGAGATGTTTGAGACATCTTTTTCTAGATAAATACGATCATGAATCAAGGCCATTGATCTAATTCTGTTTCGAAAATCCTTAAGTACCTCTTGTTCCCGAATGGTAGAGGATGAATTGGCTTGAATGTTTAGCAGACTAATCATAATCTGCATATTATTCTTAACCCGGTGATGAATTTCTTTTAGCAGAACTTCTTTTTCATAGTTCTTTTGTTTGAGATCTTTGTTAGTACGCTCCAAATCAGACATCGCTTTTTCAAGCTGTTTCGTCTTTTCTGAAATGAGTGTTTCTAAGTTTTGCTGATAGCTCTTTAGTTCCTGAGTCGCTCTTACCTGAACAATTTTAGAAGAAACCATAGCCGCTAAAGTGGTGAGCATCTTAAAATCCTGCTCATTAAAGAAGTCTTTTTCGGGATGCTCAGAGTCGATAACTCCAATCTTGTTTCCTTTGTAGAGTAGTGGAATAGAAATTTCTGAAAGACGGATCTCATCATCTACCATGTAGCGCTCATCTTTAGAGGTGTCGTTAACTATTTCACCCACACCACTTAGGAAGACACTTCCCACAATTCCTTCACCAGGTTTTACTGAAATAGCATTTTTAATTCTGCCAGAACCAGCTGATTTCGGACCGTAAGCCGCTTCTTGATACAAACGCCCATCTTCTTCATTGTAGAGGTAAATAACACAATCCCAATAGTTCAGCTTAGCAATAGCATGATTGGCAATGGAAAATACGATTTCGTCAATTGACTGGGTATCAAACAATACGGTTGCAAAAGAGTTTATAACCTCAAGGTATGTTTCCTTAAGTCGAAGCTCTTTAATTTCTTCCGTAATCATATCGGATCTCCCAACCATTGTATATAAAATTAGGATTTTTGTCTCAAAATGGGAATAAATATAACTACTTAAGAAAAATTCCTAGCAAACTTTCTAACTTTTTATTTTCAACAATTCTTTCGGATTGTGTTTCAAAATCTTCTTATATTCTTCCTTGAATCCAACGGTGGCCCAAGGGAAATGCTGACGAAGATATTCAATCAACGTACTTTGCTGAGATGCTTTACGGTAGATATTAATTAGTTTCCCTTCTGCGGTATAAGCATAAACAGAAGATACTCCTTTTTTCCCAGTAAAAGGGTAAATCCATACAACAAAATCAAAATGTTGTTCTTCGATAGCAACTAAAATGGGGTGTTTTTTGAACAAATAATCAAAGGAAGTAATGATCATTACTACTCCTGCTGCCATAAGAGCTCCGGAAAAAACGGTTCCACTAATTAAACTGGCCATTGGGAAATCCGAATCACCTTCTGTCCAAATTACATAAAGGATTAGAGAAGGAATGACAATAAATAAGAAACCAACAATTCGATTCCTCAGTGCTGTTGGACGCAATCCTTTCTTTAAAATCCTTAAGGCAGACATTGTTTAGTCATTTAGCCAATGTAAAAATTTGGCCCAAAGTCCTTTGGGAGCTTCCTTTTGAACTTTATTTTTCTTTTGTGATGCTGATTTCTTTTTAGCTTTTTTCTTTGGAGCTGGTGCTTGTGTTTTCACCATCTCTTTATAGTGCCGTTCTTTCTTCTCTTTTAGTTCCTCCTGACGTCTTCGCTCTTTCTGTTCAGACAGACTCTTAATTCTGTTGGCTCGCTGCTGAGCAGTAAAATGATAGTTCCCGTTTTTGTCTTTATAAATGGATGTCTCGTCATCATCATCCATATTCTCTTGAACTTCCTGAGCTTTTTGAGCAACTTTTTTACCCGGTTTAATGTCTTGTGAAACGGATTGCTGACTGGCTTCTAAATCGGCTAAAACAGAATCATCACCTTCCTGAGAGTCCATTAATTTGTCAAGTGCCTCCTGCCGTTCTATTTCAGCTTCAACAGCCTCAACAGAAGGTAATTCTACGTCAGTGTCGAAAGGATCAATCTCTTTAACCTCCTCATTAGCTTCAGCTTCTTCTTTTTGTTTAGCTTGTGGAAGATCAATTTTGCCAACCACTTTTAATCCTTCTAGCTTAACTTTTGGAGCTTTAATGAGCTCAGCGTTTTCATCAACTTCAGCTTCAACAAAAGGTTTTTCTTCCACTTCACCTTCTTCAACCTCTGTTTCATCCTGTTCATTACGTGCTAAAATTTCATCAACTGTAGTAGTAGAAACTTCTTCGTCTTGTTCATCTAAAGAATCTTCCGGACTTGTTTCTATTTCACTTAAAGAGGACTCTTTTTCCTGTCTTTCTCCTGTTTCAGGAACCATTTCTTCTTCCTTCGCTTCAATCTCCTGCACTTCTTCCTCTACGACTGTTTCCGTTTTTACGGTAAACTTGTCCATAATGGCATCCAGGTGTGCATTATCAATTTTTACGTTTGGATCGTTTTCCAGTGTCAAATCAAACTCCGCAGCTAAAAAATCTCTGATTTCAACGGGTTTAACCTTGACTTTACGCGCTAATTGTGCAAGTCTCATTCTTCTTTGTTTGGATTTTTAATCCTGCAAATATAAGCGGAAATTGATTACCTAAAGCACCTCTGAATCTAATTATGAGCGTTTTCCGGGAATTATTTCTGAAAAGAGAATTGTTAAAAAAATAAAGTAAATTGCCGGAATAAAACAGTTTGTGGAAGATCAGATAAAACCTCGGTCATATGGATTTTGGACAGCCTTACTGCCTGTAGCAGTATTGATTGGGATGTTGATATACGGAATGCTGATTCGACCAAAGGTGTTTAATCAAGAGAAATTGAGTCTTGAATTTGTCTTTTTGGTAGCCTTAATTGTTGTTTCTTCTCAACTACTTATTCTCAAACATTCCTGGAAGACCATTTTAAAAAGCATGACTGATAAAATTAATACAGCCATGCCAACGCTTTTGATCTTATTGGCTATTGGACTCATCATCGGTTCATGGATTGTAAGCGGAACTATTCCTATGTTCGTTTATTATGGTATTAAGCTAATTCATCCTGATTATATTTATTTGATAGCCTTTGTGGTACCTATTGTCTTTTCAACAATGACTGGAACTTCGTGGGGATCGGTAAGTACCATTGGAGTGGTCTTAATTGGAGTGGCTATTTCAATTGGTGCCAATTTACCTATTGCGGCAGCAGCGATAATTGGAGGATCATTTTTTGGAGATAAGCTTTCGCCTTTATCTGATACAACTAATATTGCTGCTTTAGCTACTGAAGTAAGCGTATATGATCATATAAAGTCTATGCTTTATACAACCATTCCAGCGGCTTTATTGGCTTGTATCTTTTACTTTGCGGCGGGATTTTTATTTCCGGCCGATCAGGCTACTACGAATTTAACGGAGGTGGAGAATACCTTGATTGATATTAAGCGAACGTTTAATTTCAATATCCTTTTGATTTTACCACCATTGGTAATTTTAATAGGCTCCATTCGTAAAATGCCAACTTTACCACTATTGGTTGTTTCATCCGCTTTAGCGGTTGTTCTAGGATTGATTTTTCAACCTTTTGGTTTGGAATATACAGCGGCAAGTTTGGTGAGTGGATTTGATGTAAAGGAAATGGTTGTGGTAGAAGGAAATAGTTTAAATCCTTTGGTTGACAAGCTGTTCAGCAGAGGAGGAATGTACAGTTTAAAGGAGCCTTTTATTATTTCACTTTTCGTTTTTGCCTTTGTCGGAGCGTTGGATCGATTAAATGCTATGAAGGTTATCATGGATACTTGTTTGAGTTGGATTAAAAGAGCAGGAGGAACTGTACGAGCAGCTTTGATTTCATCAGCGATTGTAAATTCATTAACGTCCAACCAATACGCCAATAGTTTTATTGTTGGAGATGCTTTTAAGGCTAAGTTTGATCGACTTAAGATTAAACGTAATGTACTTTCACGTTCGTTGGAGGATACTGGAACCATGTTAGAAAGTTTAGTGCCTTGGCATACAACAGCTTTATACATGGCAAGTACATTGGGAGTTGCTGTAGCTGACTATTGGTATTGGCAGGTGTTTTCGCTCTCCAACATTGTAATTGCCTTCCTTTTCACTTTCTTTGGGATTGCTATTTTTAAACAAACCAATTCGGATGAATCACCAAAGTGAGATATTAGAAGAGAAATCGGAGCTGGACGAAAACAAAAAACGTCAGGCACAGTTTCTGTATTTAGCTCTGGCAGGGATGTTCATTGCTTTATTGGTATCCTGTAATTTAATCTTTCAAAAGTTCATTAGTTGGGAACCTTTTGGGTTGTACACTTTTGGATTTCGGTGGGATTGATTCCTTACCCCATCACTTTTTTAGTAACGGATCTTATCTCAGAAATTTATGGTCGAAAACGGGCTAATGATGTGGTTAAAGTGGGACTCTTGGCTACGGTTTTAATTATTGGGGTGATTGCATTGGCTGATATTGCACCTGCTTTGCCGGCATCTCCTGTGAACAATGAACAATTCAGTCATGTGTTTGGTTTTACGTTTATTGCAGTGGCAGCCTCGATGATTGCTTATTTATTGGCACAATTTGTTGACATTAGAGTGTTTCATTTTTGGAAGGAATTGACAAAAGGAAAGCATTTATGGCTTCGAAATAACTTCTCAACCATAACCTCACAATTACTGGATACACTGTCTGTTTTGTTACTGCTTTGTGCCTTTAAGGTTCTTCCCTGGGAAATTTTTCCAACGCTATTTTTTAGCGGATTTTTATTTAAAGTGGTTATTGCAGCTCTAGATACTCCCTTATTTTACCTTTTCACTTTCTGGATTAAAAGGTATTTTGGTCTGGAAGAGAATGAAGAATTAAAAATCTAATTTTCGTAAGTGGAGTGGGTGATTTTGAAAAAACCATCTACAATTTCTGCGGTATGTTCATGTTCCGTAGAACTAACAACTTCCACATATTCACCTTCCTCATTTTCTTCTTCTCCACCTTCTTCCTGTAGTTCGTAGTAAGTAATTTTATCTGCGCTTATGGTAGATGTAATGAGCGTAGATCCCCAATATGGTGCATCGGCTCCTCCACTGATATCACCAATTAAAACGGTGTTTTTGAAAATATCGTCGGTAAATAAAGAACCATAAATGGTAGTCCCATAACCATAAGGACAAGCTTCATAAGTTCCATAATCCACAGCCCAAACAAAAAGTTTAGAATCTTCTGTTAGGTTCATGATTTGAATTGCGTAAGCTTCTGAATGAGCCATCATCCCAATATCCAGTGAATCCAAATAATCCTGATACTTTCCAATGGCTTTTAAAGAGTCAAATTGTAAGAAATAATCCACTTGATAGGTATTGTTTTCGCACAAATTCCCTTCGGCTACATTACTAATCAACATTCGAGCTTCGTCACCACTTAGGGCATAGTCCATTGCTTCTTCACTTGTTTCTGCAATGTAGGCAGAATCAATATCGGCAATATCCTGATTGTTATACTGAACTTTTGCAAAAAGAGCTTCTAAATCAATCTCATAGCTGACTGGTTGTTCAACATTAGTCGAATCCAAATGGAAAACAGTATCAACTTCCGTTATTTGAGATTGCTTTTGTGTTGAGTTTTCAGTTTCTCCACCGCAGGCGAACAAAAATCCAATAAGGGGAAATAATAGAAATGATTTTTTCATGATTTAGTTTTAAATAAGGGCTACGTTTTAAATCGACTGTTTTTAAATGCTTCATTCAAAGCTCTATAATCAAGTTCTCCATTTGATGATTTAAGATAATCAAAGACAATTAAAGCCTTTTCTAATTGTTTTTGTTCACTCTTTAGTTTACCAATAATGTGAAGCAAACTGCGCTGTTTTCCAATGGTTAAAGCATGAAAAAAATCACTTGCTTCCGGATCCTGATAACATAACTCTTCAAAAAAGTCAGGAGTAAATATACCATATTTACTGTTGTCCTTTTCCAGCGTGACTCTAATTTCATCTTGCTCCCGTAAATGATTTTTCTTCATTAACTGTTTATTCAAGTTAATGAAATAACCACCCTGGCCATCATGCATTAAAGCTGCATGGAATGGGGGAGTGTTATTGATTGAACATAATACTCGCCGGTTAGGTTTGTTTAAACATTCAGCAATTTCTAATGGAACAGCAATGTGAAAAGCCCAAATAGCCGAGTCTTTAAACTTGTCAACTGAGGTGATATAGTGGTGTAATTCCATCTCTAAACTAGCCTAAAGGCATGTTTTCAAACATTTTTTTGTCTAAAAGTAGTTTTTTTGAATTAAAGGATTCCAACAAAAAAATTCATACATTGCATAAAATTTCAACTTATTTAGAAATGAAAAAGACATTATTATTTATCGGTTTGGGATTGTTGACCTTAGCTTCTTGTAAAAAGAAGGGCTGTACAGATGAAAACGCGGCAAATTATGACGTGACAGCTGAAAAGGATGATGAAACATGTGAGTACAATGCCACCGGTGTTTTTTATTACGATCAAGATACTTATTTAGCAACTTTGGTAACTCCACCTATTAATGAGTTGAGTTATTATATTGATGGAGTATTGATCGGTACAATTGGGTCTGATAATTCATGGACAGACAGTGGATTGCCTGATTGTAGTTCAACTGGTTTAATGCAGTTCACCGTTTCCATGGGAGCGCAAAAACAAAAATTACATAACTACGAGGTACGTAATGCAGCTACAGATGCTGTTGTATTCTCTGGAAGTATGGTTTTTGTTGGAGGAACATGTCACGCCGTTGAGTTGACAAACTAAGACTTTAACATACTGTTTTAAAAGGGAAGCCGAGAGGTTTCCCTTTTTTGTTTCGAAAAAAGAGATGTATTTATATGTTTAAACATGTATTTTTTGTAACTTTACACCAAGGAGGAATAAAATCATGAAAAACAGAAGTGTTAAACAGCATATAAAAGCCTTTCAGGTAAACATGGGAGGCATTTTTCTGGATCAGGCATTGCCTTACCGGGGAGTTGATCAAATAGATCCCTTTTTATTAATACACCATTGGGCTAATACTTATCCTGGTGGACAACATCAAAGTGCAGTAGGAGTAGGACCACATCCTCATCGGGGTTTTGCTCCGGTAACCTTTATTTTTAAAGGAGGAGTTCATCACAGAGATTCTACAGGCTTTTCGGAAGTGGTTTATGAAGGAGGAACGCAATGGATGAATTCTGGAGCGGGTATTGTTCATAGTGAACGTCCAGCAAAGGAAATAGCTGAAAGTGGAGGTGACTTTGAGATCATTCAATTTTGGGTAAATGCACCAGCTAAAAATAAAATGGATGATCCTACGTATCAACCCATATCAAAGGCTGATACTCCCTTTGTTGAAGGAGAAGATAAATTGAGTAAAACCT
>JAKSBJ010000199.1 GCA_022361195.1 Flavobacteriales bacterium | reverse complement strand
TTTTAGCACTCCTCCACTATTCTATTGGCCAAAGCCAAATCAAACCTTCTGGCATAGGAATTTCCTATTTTGCTGAAGTTGGAACCCATCCTGGATTTCGATTATTTGCAGATTTTGAAAAGAACCTGAACCCAAAAGTCAAAAACAGAAAGGGGCTAGAAAAGACCATTCAACGATCTTTTGTTTTAAGACCAACGCTTGGATATTTTCATCATAAGGCTTATCAAAATTCCTTTTTTGTATTGCCTGAATTGGACTATCAAAGAGTAAATCATAAAGGAACACTCTTTTCATATGGAATAGGAATGGGATACATGAGAAGTCAAATTCCTCAGGTTTATCAACTCAACGAAAGTGGCGAGGTAGAGAAAACCAGAACGGGACATAATCGTTTTGCTACAAATATTCATTTAGCTTTCGGGAAAGATTTAAGTGTTCGTAAGTCCCTTCCAATTAGTTGGATGATTAAACCCCAATATTGGCGAACCTTTCCCAATACCAAAGGAGGAATCGCTTATTTCTTCTTAGAAGCTGGAATCGCTTATCATTTGTAATTAGAGATCTTACCCTAACTACCATTCAGGAGCTGATAAAAAAACAAGAAAGGACTTTCGGCTCCTGAATTTCTTATTTTACCTGTATCGGGTAATATTTGCTGTAAATGGTATCATACAATGGATAAGTCTCTGTTAAGCCATTATAATCTGCTGATTCTTGATTAAGTCTGTGTTTGGTTATGGCCACTTGAAGGTTTAAGTATCCCTTTTCTCTTGGTTCGTAGTCAAACTCATAAGTGCGTTCCTCTCCCGGTAAGAAGTTATTATCACTAATCTTTTTCGCCTTTGGATACCACTCCCACACTTCTCCTATCCTATTTGTTGTCTTTTTCAGCTCTTCCCCTTTTGAATTGGTTAGAATAAATTCGATCAAAATAAAACGCTCAGGATCACCTGTAGGTACTTTATGTCCAGCAAACTCATTTTTCACTTTTAATGAAAAGAGTAAACTTTCTCCTACTGCATATTCTTGGTTCAAAACAGATGGTTCATACGACAAACCATTGAGCATAGTGGTACTGTCATAAATGGTTTTTGGAATTCCAGAACCCGAGAAATAATGTAAGTGACTTTGTCGAGGTGCATAACCAGGAAC
>JAKSBJ010000356.1 GCA_022361195.1 Flavobacteriales bacterium | reverse complement strand
GCAAAACGCAATTTCTCCAACAAGAGATAGGTATTCAAAAACTCCAATTCTTTATCAATCGAGATAAAATCCAAATTAGAATAGTTCAATGTATTTCTCACCAGCTTTGCAAACAGGACAATGTAATCGTAAGAACTATCGGTATCTTCTTGTAAAATTAGGTTTTGAATAGAGTTTAACGAATTAAAAATGAAATGAGGATTCATTTGTGACCGAAGCGCTTTTAACTCAGACTCCAGCATTTCCGAGTGCATGCGTTGCTCATTTAACAGACGTTTTTGCTGTTCTTTAATTTTACTTAACCTTCGTTTAAAAACAAAATAGGCAATGCCCAACGTAAACAGGATAACCACAGAGAAAAACCACCATTTTTGCCAAAAAGGCGACTTTATTGTAAAAAGGATTTGCTGTTCATGTGAGATTTTGCCGTGATAGTCTACATGCAGATCTAATTGATAATTTCCTGGAGCCAATGCCTCAAAGTCGAGTTGACGGCTTGTGGCGTCTACCAATTTCCAATCATTTTCATTTAGTCGATACGCAATTTTTGCTTCTCTTTCATACAATATTCCCCTAAAGTTTAAAAGAACGGAAAGGTCACTTTGATCATACGTTGAGGAGATTTCATTTGCCCCTAAGAAACTTTTATCTCCAAGCAAAACATCATCAATAATCAGATTATAATTATGTTCTCTGGAGAGATCACTTAATGGCAAAGCAAACAACTCCCCTCCAGCAAGAAGCCATAGGGTCTCGTCCTGAATAATAAAGTTACGTACAGACCCGCTTTGAATACCAAATTCATTTCCAATTGTTCTCCAGCTTTTATTTTTCAAATTGTAAATCTGAAAACCACTGTTATGTGAAAGATATAATTCATCGTTATGTGAAATTATATGCCTAACCCGATTGTCTCCCAAACCATTAGTGGAAGAAAGGACTTTTTGCACTTTTCCGTTTTGAAGGAATAGTACTCCATTACCATGAGTAGCACAAATAACCTGATTGGATTCAGAACAAATGCTATTACACTTTATGGACTTGTTTTTCCATTTCACCTCATGAATTTGTCCTGAATTATTTACAAAAAATAGCTGCTCAGGTGTAGCATAATATATTTCCTCACTATTAGCACTGTAGCCCACAGCTTTGCAGCGAAAATATTCTGGCTTCAATCGCCACCAATCCGGGCCATTCCCATTCTGTATCCAATTAATATGGTTAAGCCCTTTACCAACCTTAAATACACCTATGGAAGTGGCAACGAGAGCAGATGAATCATTAACAACCACCATATCCTTGATTGTATTGATACCGCCAACCTCATCCAGCGAATTATTGTTTTGATAAAATAAACCCGGAATGGTCTCAAATAGTCCAAAAGGAACATTTCTACTGTAAAAAATGGGGTCGTAAGAAACTAAAACAGGCGCTTTTCCATTGATCGGTGATACCAGAAAAGATCGGTTTGTAGAAGCTAGATAAGTTGAATAATCTTCGCTTTTTGAAGCAGAACAGAGCCCCATTAATTCTCCAGCACCTGTTTTGTAAACAATAGATTGCATACTTGGAACTACTATCACTCCTTTACCAAAAGTCCCTAAGAAATAAGTGCCATCCTCAGATTTTGTAACGGTTGAAATAAACAGGTCGTCAAACATCAACTCACTTAACACAGGCTTTCCATCTTCTATAACTACCCTTCGCGCCCCTGCAACTGTCGACCGCATCCAAAATTCATTTTCATCAAGCTGATAGGTATACCAATTTCCTTTACATAAAACCGCTTCTTTTTGCTGAGTAATATTGGTCCATTTCGCCTCGTTGGACAATACGACCAATTCATCCTTAATATATGCTGGTGTTGGTACTCCCAAATGGTCAAAATCAGAAGAAGAGGTAAATGAAATTTGATCTCCAACTATTTGATAGACCTTCTTTTCTTCTTCAGAAGTAAACAAAATACGATCATTGTTAAAGGTATTCATTGGCGCAGATGCTTGTTCATAAAGTACGGTCCACTTGCTTTTATAATAAGCACAAACTTTAGACTGAATAATAATGCCGTTACCTGAATCAATAGCAAAATCAAACGTTGTATTAAGATATTCTTTTGGCGTTTCGAGATAGAGTTGAAGACCTGAGTCTGTTAAATGAAAAATTTGTCCGTAAAGATTTGAACAGTACAATTCACCCTGACCATCAAAATTCAATGAAAAAAGAGCATCACCCTTATGTTCGGAAAGCCAATTAAACTGCTGAAATTTTCCGTTTTTATATGAATATAAGCCAGTGTTAGTAGCCGCAAATAGACGACCATCAGGGTGACATTTCAATGAATAAACATGAAGGTTAGAAAACTCTGTGGTACCAATAAAAAAGTAAGAAGGAGTTTGTGAAAATACCTCTCCAACATTTAGATTAATGAATATCAGGATTATGTATAATAGTTGGTAACGCACAAAATTAAAGTAAACAACAAATATTAAACTTTGAAAATTTAAACGACGATGAACTTTATGGAATCTGCAATCCTTTTTGCGAAAGTCAAAAACGAAAACAGATTAATAGAGTAGAAAAGCAAGTGTTCAAGGCCATCAAACTGCTAAAAAAAAATCAAAAATGAAGTCGTTTGTCAAAAACTAATCGTTCCTATTAACAAAATGTTATCAATAATTGGGAACCTTTTTTTCACCTTATATACAACACTTTCGTAGATTTACTGCTCACTAAATCTATATTAAAATGAGAAAAGTTTTACTAACGTTGTTTACAGTAGCAACATTGGGGTTCTCTTCCGAAAGTTTCTCTCAAGGAACAAATCTTTACGTCGGAAGTCAATATTCCTCAACACTTACTGTTTATGACACAACAGGTGCAACCTACACCTCTTTAACAACAGTTGACCTCAGTGGGGGTTCTTCAGGAACCATAAATGGTTGCTTTAGTTTATCCTTAAAACCATCAACACAAGAAATGTACATTGTCTACGATGATGGATCAGGACCAGAAAACAGACGATTAGGTGTTGTCGATACTGTCAGTGGAGCTATCGCTGATATTGGGAATGCCGGAAATTTAACGGATATTGCTTTTTATGGCGATGAGTTATTCGGAACCACAGGTGATTATACCGGATATAATTTTGTTCGTGTTAATCAAATGGATGGATCGTTAACTACTTTATTTGGTCACTCCCCTTCAGGTGATGGTAATTGCCTTTGGTGGAATACGTTTACCGGTGAAAGCCTTTATAAGCATACCGAAGGAGGAGGTGCCTTTACGGAAATTGATACAACAACAATGACCGAAACAACTTTAATTACCTCTTCACCTGGCTATTACCAAGCTGCTGCCATGAAGAATGATTCTATTGCTCTCATTATTTCTGCCTGGAGCGGTGACCTTTATGAAGTGAATATGAACACTTTAGATTGGACGTTCATCACCTCTTTAGAAAGTAGCCATGCTATGGCTTTTAACCTATTTCCATTATACGTAATTGTTGATGGGCCTGCAGTTTTCTGTGATAATGAAAGCACAACTGTTTTAGCCTCTAGTGAATCTGCTTCAGATTTTCAATGGTTTTTAGACGGGGTTTCAATTGATGGAGCTACTGATTCTACATTTGTTCCAATGGAATCAGGTCTTTATTCTTGCAGTGTTGATGGAGATCAAACAAATCCAGTTATGATTACTGTTTTAGAAGCTCCAACAGCTTCTTTCGACGCTACTCCAAATCCAGTTGACTTAGGGATTGATCCTTCTGGAATTGTAACATTTGTCAATACTTCAACAGGTGGAAACCAGTACCTATGGGATTTTGATGGAATTGTAACTCCTCTTGAAAACACTACATACCCATTTGGTACCGTAGGTACTTATGATGTTATGTTTATTGTTACTGATGATGCCACTGGATGTTCGGATACCGCTACAACTTCAATTGAAGTAATTAGTTCTGTAGGTCTTGATCAACTATCATCAGAATTTAGTATTTATCCTTTACCAACTGAAGATTTTGTAACCATTTCAGCAACTAATGGAAATGGAAACTATCAGGTTCAATTGATGGATTTACAAGGTCGAGTTTTGGAGAATAAAACCTTAAGTGGCTCACAAACTACTTTTGATTTATCACAACGTGAATCAGGTGTTTATTTAGTCAAAATATTTGATGAAAAAGAAGAAGGTTATTTTAAAGTTGTAAAACGATAAAAATTACTCTCTTTTAGAATAAATGAAGGCGGTTGAATATTCAACCGCCTTTTTATTTACCCCAATGGTTACTTATATTGCTTAATTTCATTAGCCATAAAGCAATTTACGTGCCGTTTTTTTCTCTCCACGATTAATACAAGATAAAATACCTAGCCCACTTTTTATACACTTTCCCTTCTTATTACACCTTTCTTAAATCTGATTCTATTTGGATTGACTAGAAATTAATTGTTTAGAGTCCCACATCATCATTTATTCACGTAAACAAATCATTTTTAATCTTCAGGCTTATTCAAGAAATAAGGTATAAACCTCCATTTTTGTCGTTAAATTTTATGTTTAAAGTCATTTTTATGTTTGATTATTAACAAATTAAGTGTTTTAACCTATTTTACGGCCTCTTTTATCCCCTTTTTGTAGGTATCTCCATTTAATTCGCTTATTTTGCGTCTTTTAATCGGTGTTACTATGAAAAGACTTTTACTTTCTGTACTAGCCTTGGCTGGTCTTTCCATTAGTGGAATGGCACAAGGAACAAACTTGTACGTAGGAGAAAATTACTCCTCAACAATTACGGTATATGACACTACAGGTGGATCATATTCGGTTTTAACTACTAAATCACTTTCTGGTGGATTTTCGGGATCTGTAAATGGATGTTACAGTTTATCCCTCAACCCAAATACTCAGGAGATGTACATTGTGTACGATCCGGGAGCGGGTGCCAGCGGAAGAAGATTAGGAATCTTGGACACTATTTCTGGTGCCGTTACTGATATCGGTGGTGGAAGTAACCTTACAGATATCGCTTTTTACGGTGAAGAATTGTTTGGTACAACTGGAAATAACTCGGGATGGACCTTCGTTCGTGTAGACCAAACAGATGGTTCTACTGATTTGCTTTTTAGCCACTCTCCAGCTGGTGATCGTAACTGCCTTTGGGCAAATACTTTCTCTGGTGAAGGACTTTATAAGCACACTGGTGGTGGTGGGAGTGTCATTACAGAAATTGACACTGTAACCATGACTGAATCAACAATAATCACTCCTTCTCCAGGAAATGTTCATGCTGGTGCAATGAAAAACGATTCTATTGCATTGGTTGTTTCTTCTTGGGGTGGACAGTTATACGAGGTTAATATGAATACATATACTTGGGTTTCTGTAGGAACTCTTGTTAGTAGTCATGCAATGGCTTTTAACCAAACGCCTCTATATGTAATTATTGACGGACCTACTACTTATTGTGATAATGATGGTGAAACGACAGTTTTAGCTTCTAGCGAATCTGCAACTGACTATCAATGGACAATGGATGGTTCTGATATTGACGGAGCAACTGACTCTACTTATACAGTTATGGAATCAGGAGTTTACTCTTGTATCGTTGATGGAAAAGAAACAAACAGTGTAACAGTTACAATTCATACAGCTCCAACAGCTGCATTTACTGCAACACCAGACGTTATCGATTTAGGTCTTTCTGCAGGTGGTGCTGTTGTTGAATTCACTAACGAATCAACTAGTGGTATTGACTATAGTTGGGATTTTGATAACGGATTTATGGATGATGAAGAATCACCATCATTTCCTTTTTCAATAGTTGGAACTTACAATGTTGAGCTTATCGTTACAGATCCAGTTACAGGATGTTCAGATACTGCAACAAATGCTGTTGAAGTAATTAACACAACTGGTCTTTCTGATCTTTCTTCTCAGTTTGAAATTTATCCAACTCCAACTGAAGATTTTGTAAATGTTTTAATGACAAGTGGAAATAATAATTACACTTTACAATTAACAGATCTTCAAGGAAGAACAATTACTGAAAAACCAATTACGGCTGACAACAAGGTAACGTTTGATTTATCTTCTGTTGAAGCAGGTGTTTACTTGATTAGAGTTTTCAACTCTTCAGAAGAAGCCTATTTTAAAATCATAAAGAAATAACGATATAACGATGAAAAAACTTTTATTAGGTGCCGTTTTGGCCTTGTTGGGTTTAAGCGGTTCTGTCTTCGGACAAGAAAACAATTACCTCTACATCGGATTTAGATCCAACACTACAATTGATATTGTAGATACATCTGGAGGTGCTTTTACTACTGTTGGAAATTTATTTTTAACAAATGATATTGCTTCTGGAGTAAGTGCTACTCACGGTCTTTCTATCAATCCTGCTGACCAGCAAATGTATATCCTTTATCAGGATGCTGGTGGTAACACAAACAGACGTTTGGGTGTTTTGGATACTCTTTCTGGTTTGATTACTGATATTGCTGGTGTTGGTAATATGACTGATATTGCTTTTGATGGTAGTGGTACTTGTTATGGTAACAGTGGAAGCCCTGACGGATACAATCTTTATGAGATTGATATCACAGATGGAACGACTACTTTACTTGGTGGATTCAGTAACACAACTCTTTCTACAGGTATCTGCTACGATCCTTTTGGAGAAAGATTATTACGTTCACAACAACAATTCCCTGGAGCATATTGGGAAGTTGATTTAACTACTTATGGTGAAACTAACCTTGGTTTCCCTTCTCATCCAGGATGGATTAACTCTTTAGCAATGGTTTCTGAAACAGAATTCTTAGCTGGTGGAGGAAGTGGATTGTACGAAGTTGATCTTACTGGAATGTCTAGTATCAGTACAGGATGGTTTGGATCAGGAACAATTCACGCTATGTCTTTTGGGGCAAGCGGATTGTCTGTAATCGTTGATGGACCAACTGTTTTCTGTGGTAATGAAGCTTCAACTTTATTCTTATCAGATACAGGATCTACTTTCCAGTGGTATGTTGATGGAGCATCTATTCCGGATGCAACAGATTCTAGCTGGGTTCCTGTTGTTTCAGGTGTTTATGAGTGTGTTGTTAATGGTTTGGATACAGCAGTTTCAAAGGAAATCACTGTATTACCTGTTCCAGAAGCAGGTTTTGATGCAACTCCAAATCCACTTGACTTAGGTGTTACTCCTTCAGGAGCTGTTACTTTTATGAATACTTCAACAGGAGGAACAGATTATTTCTGGGATTTTGATAATGGATTTACAACATCATTAGTAAGCCCAACAATGTCTTTCCTTGCACTTGGAGATTACGATATTACATTAATCGTAGTTGATGAAGAAACAGGATGCTCTGATACAGCTCATACGGTTCTAAGGTAATTAACACAACTGGTTTGGATGAGCTTCAGTCTGAATTCATCATCTTCCCGGTTCCTGCTGAGGATGTTGTTAACTTAACAATGACTAACGGAACTGCGGCTTACCAATTAGAATTAAGAGATTTACAAGGTCGTATTGTAAAATCGTCAATGATTTCAACTGAATCTAGCACAGTTTCTTTTGACTTGACAGATTACGATGCAGGAATGTATATCATCAAAATATTCAACGAAGATGAGGAAGGATACTTCAAAGTATTGAAGAAATAATTTTCTCTCTCTAAGAAAATCAAAAGCCGGACTCAGTTGAGTCCGGCTTTTTTTATTCAATAAATAAAACGGCTTATTTCTGTTGAACAAGCGTTTTAGACCTTCCTTTTCTAGTAAAGAAATACATCCAAATAACTCTGGATATTTTATGGTTGTATGGAGCCAATGCAAGCAACGTCCCTATCATCCATGCAATCATCCAGGGATCAAATGCCCGTTCAAAGAAAAACTGACAAATGATAAAAACTCCAACCAGTGTTGCTACACCCAAGGCATAACTTACGTACATTGCACCATAGAAAAATCCCGGTTCCCATTCGTAAATATGTCCGCAATGAGAACATGATTCTTTCATTTTCCCAAAACCAAAAAAGGGACTCTTTTCATAAATTTTCCCCTTCTCACAATTTGGGCACTTGTATAAAAATAATGGTCTTAGCCTCTTAATCATATTACAAAGTTAAAGAATGTGCTACGTCAGTAATGTAACCATTGTCACATTTTTATGCTGTTTACCGTCAGTTTTACCTCCGACAGCACTCTTTTTACAACTCATCTCTAAAATTTAACAGTTGAGTCAAACTTAATTTTTGTTGCGCTATTAAGACAAGATATTAGCCGCAAAGATTACGCTATGAAAACCTTTTTTCTTTTAGTCCTAATAGGTACAATTGCCTCTTCGGCATTTTCACAAATCACTATTCACGGAAAAGTAAGCCAACAAAAAGGAGAACCTTTAGTTGGAGCACGCATTATTTTGGAAGGCACTTATGATGGTGCTATTTCTAAAGCAGACGGCTCTTTCTCTTTTAAAACTTCCGAGCAAGGAGAAAAAAACCTCCTGGTTCGTTTTATGGGGCACGAAACACAAACAATTCCCATTACTCTGACCCATGAAGATTTGGAAATTAATCCTGTTCTCAAAGAATCTTTTAACGAATTAACAGCTGTTACCATATCTGCCGGAGCTTTTGAAGCAGGTGATAAAAAGAAATCAGTTCAGCTTAATTCTATCGATATGGTAACTATTCCGGGTGCGCAGGGAAATGTTACGGGAGCTTTGCAATTCTTACCAGGAACAACCACAAATGGTGAGTCTGGAAAACTATTTGTGCGAGGAGGAAGCAGTAAAGAAAGTCAAATTTACATTGATGGTTCATTGGTGCACACTCCCTACAACGCATCTGCTCCCAATACGGCTGTACGAAGCAGATTTAACCCTTTTATGTTTGATGGATCCACTTTTAGTACAGGAGGTTATTCAGCCGAATACGGACAAGCGCTTTCCTCTGTTTTATTGTTAGAAACCAAAGGCATTCAGGAAGAAGATCAGCTGGATATTTCTATCATGTCTGTTGGTTTAGTTCTTGCCGGAACAAAAAAATGGGATAAAGGAGCAGTAAGTTTGAGTTTAAACCACACAAACCTTGGACCTTATGTGGCCTTATTCCCTCAAAATATTGATTGGATAAAAAAGCCCATTTCAAATGAAGGAAACATCAACTTCCGTCAAAAAAGCAAAAACGGTTTATTTAAATTTTATAGCTCATACAATGATTCTCGTTTTGAACTTTTTAGAACCGATCTGGACAATCCTGGTGAAAAAAACAGATTCGACCTAAACAACAGAAACTTCTACGCTAACAGCTCTTGGAAAGGAAAATGGGGTAAAAAATGGATTGGACAAATCAATGGTTCTTTTAGCCGGGATGGTGATTATATTGGAATGGAAGAAAATTCGTTTCAAGAAGAATTAACTGCTGCCCATTTAAAGCTCATGCTAAAACGCCATCTCACCAAAAAAATTCGTTTCAAATTTGGGGTAGAGAGTTTAATGCAGGATTATTCACAAGAGTATCAGACTCCAGGGGAAAATTTCCCGCTCGATTTTCAAGAAATCAACTATTCGGCCTTTGTAGAAACTAATATTTACCTCACTCAAAATATTGTAGGCCGTATTGGTGGACGATTCGAATATTCTGACTACCTCCAAAAAACCAATATTGCCCCAAGAGTATCGGTAGCTTATAAAACAGGTAAACACAGCCAAATTTCTGCCGCATACGGTATGTTTTACCAAAACCCGGATAACGAATACCTTGTTTATACAGATGATCTGGAGTTTGAAAAAACAGATCAATACATGCTCAATTTTCAATGGTCTAAAAAAGGACGTACTTTAAGGACTGAAGCGTATTATAAAAACTATTCTTCACTCACTAAGTTCACAGCTGCTCCTTTCTACCTTCCTGAACATTATTCAAGCAATGGTGATGGCTACGCCTATGGTTTCGATCTTTTTTTTCGTGACAAAAAAACCATTCGTAATGGAGATTACTGGATTTCTTATTCTTACCTCAACACGGAAAGAAATTATTTAAACTACCCTCAAACTGCTGTTCCATCCTTTGCCAGTAAGCACAACTTTTCAGTAGTATACAAACATTGGTTTAGTAAACTCAGATCAATGGTTGGAGGATCATTCTCTTATGCCTCTCCCCGATTTTATAATGACCCCAATCAGGATGAGTTTAACTCAGCTAAAATGAAAGCTTACCAAACACTCAACCTAAACTGGAGCTTTCTGTATCGGGAGAATATTATTTTCTATTTCT
>JAKSBJ010000355.1 GCA_022361195.1 Flavobacteriales bacterium | reverse complement strand
TTGAGTGAAACAGCCGTTGTTGGAACTTCATCTGCGCGGAGGCAAACACAGCTCAAAAGGTTAATGCCTCAACTTGAGATTAAGGATTTAAGGGGGAATGTTCCGACTCGGATTCAAAAGTTGCGCGATGGACAATATGATGCTATTGTTTTAGCCACAGCAGGCTTAAAACGGTTAGAGATGGACCTCTCTGAATTTGAATGGATTGAATTAGAACCTAACGATTTTGTTCCTGCACCAGCTCAAGGTGTTTTGGGATTACAGATTCGATCAAACGATACGGAATTAGCCGAAGCATTAAAGGCTATTCACCACCAAGACGTAGCCAATTGCATTGAAGTAGAACGAAGCATTTTACGATTGTTGGATGGAGGATGTCAACTTCCGTTGGGAGCTTATTGCTACTTTAAAGATGATCAGTGGACAGTTTATACAGCTTTTGCCCCTTCTAAAAATGACATTGCAGAATTGTCCTTTTATCAGTCCAATTCATCGGATCAATTAGCCGAAGAAATTGTGGCTCATTTGACCCATGCTAAATAAACAATGCATATTGATTTCACGTCAGCCAAAAGCTGACTCTTCTTTGCGACATTTTGCAGATTCTAATGGATTGACATTGGTTGAACAGTCTTTTATAGAGACCAAGGCCATTCTAAACTTAAGCATTCCTGAAACCAATTGGGTATTCTTCTCATCACCTTCCGGAGCACGCCTATTTTTGGAAAATTACCAGCTAAACCATCAAAAAATAGCCGTTTTAGGCCCTGGAACGCAGAGGACATTGACCGATTTAGGAAAAAAGGTTCATTTCACTGGTCCGGCTCATTTAAGTCCGGCTGAAATTGGCAAGGACTTTCTAAAGCAGATTCAACCAAACGAAAAGGTTTTATTTCCACTTAGTCAAATCTCTCGAAAATCAGTTTCTGGTCAATTTCCCGATGAAAACAAAGTGGAAATTGTCACCTACGAAACTTTGGAGAATTCATTAAAACTAGATGTTGTTCCAGCTATTATCATTTTCACCAGCCCGTCCAATATTGATGGGTTTTTGCAGGAAAATAGTTTAGACCCCAACACCAAACTCATTTGCCTGGGAGAAACATCTCATAACTACTTGAAACAGTTGGGAATTCCCAATCAAATTATAGAGGCTGGATCATTGGAAGAAGATTGGCTTAAAGCCATCAATCAGCTAATTAAGCAGTAGCTTCTGCATTCTCATCAGAGGACGACAAAGAAGAAGGAACGTCATCATCAGTTTTAGTGGGCTTTTTAAAGAATTTACGGTAGCGAACAATGATTAATCCTACTCCTATGGAAATAGCAGCGTCTGCCACATTCCAAATCGCAGCAAAAATTTCCTCACCCCCTAACCCAAATGGCATCCATGACGGCCAACGAACAGTAAATTGACACATATCTACAACACTACCCAAAAGGAATCCTGAATCCCGTAAAACCGGATTTCCAGTATCGTCAATGATCCAATTCCCCATGGCATCTCTTTGCCAGTTCCAAGCAATATCAGGATCTACTTCAAAAATGTAATCATAGAACATCCCGTCAATAAGATTCCCCGTAGCTCCGGCAAAAATTAACCCCATAGCTACAATTAACCCCTTACTGACGTTAACGTCACTCAATAATTTTCGGATGTACCACCCAATAGCAATGATGGCCCCTAAACGAAATAAAGAAAGTACATACTTAGCCCAAACACCTTCACCCAAGGTTGTCCCAAAGGCCATTCCTCTGTTTTCGATGTAATAAAGTTGGAAAAAGCCGTCAATTACTCCAATATTCTCATGTGGAGCCATATAATTCTTGACCAGAACCTTAACCAGTTGGTCAACAATTAAGACCGCTATTATAATGAGGAGTACCTTCTTACCCAAAATGTATACTTATCCTTGTGCTTTTTTAGCTTCGATACTAAGCGTAGCGTGAGGAACTAATTTCAATCGTTCTTTTTGAATCAATTTACCAGTTACTCTACAAATTCCGTAGGTTTTATTTTCGATACGAATTAGTGCATTTTGAAGGTTGATAATGAACTTCTCTTGTCGAGCGGCTAATTGCGCCATTTCTTCTCTCGACATAGTTTCAGAACCATCTTCCATCATATTAAATGATCTACCCGTGTCGTCAGTACCATGATCGTCACTGTGATCTAATTGACCTTTTAGCAAATCAAGATCTTCTCTCGCTTCAACCAATTTCGCGTCAATGATATCTTTGAATTCTTGTAAATCTTTATCAGAATATCTTACAACATCTGCCATGTTTTCAGGTTTTAAGGTATAGCACACAAATATAATTTAATTCTCTTTAGATTTTCACTTTTGCAAAATTATTTTCAATCCCTTTAAAATAAAGGGATACGAAGGGTTTTTGAAGTCATTTCTATTCCAGTATCTTTGTAAAATGGAGTTAAAAACGATAGAGAAAAAATGGATTGAGGCTTTACAAAGCCGATATGCTTGTAAACGATTTGATCCAAACCAAAAATTAAGCCCTGAACAAATAGACCTTTTAGTTGAATCGGTTCGTCTAACAGCCACCTCTTATGGCTTACAATTGATGAAACTTGTTTTGGTAGAAAATGAAGAATTAAAAGAGCAATTGGTAGCATATTCGTTTGGACAAGAACAGGTGAAAGATGCTTCTCATTTGTTTGTTCTCTGTCGGGAAAAAAGTTTAAATCCGGATCATTTTGAGGCACACATCCAGGATATTTCCAACACCCGTGAAATTCCAGTGGAAGAATTAGAGCAACGCAAAAACTACTTGAGCGACTCTATCCTGTCAAAAAACAATATAGATCAACAAGTATGGATGGAGAAGCAGATTTATATTGCACTGGGAAACCTACTTTCAGCCTGTGCCATTATGGGAATTGACTCCTGCCCAATGGAAGGTTTTATTCCGAAAGAATATGACCGAATTTTAGATTTGGAGTCGCATAACCTAACCTCCGTACTGGCTATTCCGGTTGGTTATCGCTCAGCAGAAGATACCTACGCACTTCAAAAGAAAGTGCGCAGGTCCACTGATAATTTCTTAGTTAAAATTTAGTTAGACGCCGTTACAACCAACTTTTGAGTGCTAACACCCTCTGTTGACTGAACAGAAACAAGGTAAAAACCTACGTTCAACTCATCCATCGTTACCTTTTGTGAGGCAGTATTGATGGATCTTAATAATTGTCCTGTTTCAGAGTACAGTTCAATTTGTTTTGTTCCTTCTGGTAAATTGTTCAATGTCACCATTCCGTTTGCCGGATTTGGATACATCTTAAACTGAGCAACTGACTTTTCTGAAACAATCGCCGGATTTCCCTGAATCAAATCAATACGCTCTGTCTCCAAAACACCACGCATTAAATCAACTTGACCTTTAGTGAATGAATTTTGGCAACTTTCTGCCGAATAATCCATGTAGTTTTCAATCATATCCGGAAGATCACCTAATTCACCAATATCATCCGTACACGTATTTTTAGTGTCATCACAATCAAACTCTGATTGATCTACCGCATTGGGTGTATCATCAATTCCATCTTCTTCTGTACATCCACCATCTGCCCAAATGTGACGTAATCCCAAATAATGTCCTACTTCGTGAGTTGCAGTTCTTCCCAATACATCAAGTGGTCCACCACCTACATCCAGGGGATTAGGATTATTGCTTCCAAATGACTGGTATTGGATCACTACTCCATCTTCTAATCCGTCTACTGAACCATCAGGCCAGTTTGGTAATCCATCTGGTGGAGTGGCATATCCCAATACGGCAGGCGTATCGAAAAAGGACATATCACAAACCCAAATGTTTAGGTAGTTATCCTGATTCCATGGATCAATTCCGCCCTCAGAGGTATATTTTACACCATCCGCCGGAAAAGTTCCTACTCCAAAAAATGAGTTAACCGATGTCTCTGTTCGGGTAATTCCCGTTGTTGGATTTCCATCCGGATCAATCTCCGCCAATTTAAACTGGATGTATGAATCACCCACAATGGTTTGAAAAGTGTCTCTCAAATTAACTGTATCTGCATTCATTCTTCTGAAATCTGCATTCAAACTTTCAATTTGATTAAAGATGATACTATCGTGCAGGTTTTCTTCTGGAGTGTTATAAACAATATGAACCACTACTGGAATAGTATAAACCTCTTCACGATCACCATTTAGTCCGGACATTGCCTTAGCCCGTTCAAAGGTTTCGTTAATCTGGTTCATGTATCCCGGATTGGATTCTTCCTGCTGCAATAACGCTTGATGCGTAGCACAACGGTGGAATTCCTGAGCATAAATTGCTCCAGTAAGAAAAAGTGCAATTAAAAGTAAAGTGTTTTTCATTATCAAAGTTTTAAGCCGGTTAAAGTTAGCAAACTATGCTTACATAGTTTCATCTTGGTGATAAATGGCTTTGAATAGCTGTTAAAGGTCTGAAAAAAACCGAAATATGCCAAATTCATCTTTTTAGGGTTATTATTCACGGTCTAACTTCATTAACTTTGTGGTCTGATGTACGAACATCTTCGCGCCAAAATAAAAGCTATTCCACACTCCCCGGGCATTTATCAGTACTTTGATAAAAGTGGGAAGATCATTTACGTAGGTAAGGCCAAAAACCTCCGAAAAAGGGTTCAATCTTACTTTACCAAATCACACGATTCAGGTAAAACCCACCTTTTGGTTAAGCGAATTGAGGACATTAAATATTTGGTGGTAGAAACTGAGTTGGATGCTCTTTTGTTAGAGAATAACCTCATCAAAAAGTATCAACCTAAGTACAACATTCAACTCAAAGATGACAAAACCTATCCATGGATTTGTGTCAAAAAAGAACCTTTTCCGAGAGTGTTTTCTACGCGAAGAGTAATTAAAGATGGATCGAAATATTTTGGCCCCTACGCCTCGGTTAAAATGATGCGAACACTTTTGGATTTGATCAAGGATGTTTATCCTTTACGTACTTGCAATCTCAACCTCTCCCAACAGGCCCTGGCCAAAAAGAACTATAAAGTTTGTTTGGAATATCACATTGGCAATTGCAAGGGACCCTGTATTGAAGAACAATCCACCGAAGATTATGACCAATACATTCAGGAAATCAAAAAAATTCTGAGTGGAAACGTACGCTCCGTGATTCAGGAACTTCGTACTTTGATGAACCGCTTTTCGGAAGAGTTAAACTTTGAAGAAGCGCAAAAGGTCAAGGAAAAAATTGACTCGCTGGAGAATTATTATTCTAAATCGGCGGTGGTTTCGCCAACCATTCACAATGTGGATGTAATTAGCATGGTGGAGGATGACAAAAATGCCTATGTCAACTATTTAAAGATCAATAACGGTTCCATTATTCAGGGCCACACAGTTGAAATTAAAAAGAAGTTGGACGAAAAGCCCGAACAAATTGTTCCGTTTGCACTGGTTGAAATGCGAGAACGTTTTGGCGAAGAAGCTACCGAAATTGTGAGTGATGTAAACATTGCAGAACAATTCCCGAATCTAAAAATTACACTGGCCCAACGAGGAGATAAAAAAGCTCTATTGGACCTTTCTTTGCGGAATGCGAAGTTTTACATGCTTGAAAAACACAAGCAGGAAAAATTAGTGAATCCTGAACGGCATACTGAGCGAATCATGGAGACCATGAAAAAGGATTTGCGCTTAAAAGAATGGCCCGTTCATATTGAATGTTTCGACAACTCCAACTTTCAGGGAACCAATGCCGTTGCCGCTTGTGTGGTCTTTAAAAATGGTAAACCCAGCAAAAAAGAGTATCGCCATTTTAACATCAAAACAGTTGAAGGACCAAATGATTTTGCCTCTATGGAAGAGGTGGTTTATCGCCGCTACAGACGACTGATGGATGAAGGGCAGGATTTACCTCAGGTGGTAATTATTGATGGGGGAAAAGGTCAGTTAAGTTCGGCGATGAAAAGTATAGATCTATTGGGGCTTCGTGGAAAAATCACTCTGGTAGGTATTGCTAAAAAACTCGAAGAAATTTACTTCCCCGGAGATTCTATTCCAGTTTATATTGATAAACGTTCCGAATCATTAAAGGTGATTCAACACTTGCGAAATGAAGCTCACCGTTTTGGAATTACCCACCATAGAAACAAGCGCTCTAAAAACGCACTAGGCACTGAGTTGACTCAAATTCAAGGCATTGGTGAAAAGACGGCACAGGATTTGCTGCAACATTTTAAATCTGTAAAGCGAATTAAAGAGGCTTCTTTGGAAGATTTGAAAAAAGTAGTAGGTTTGTCCAAAGCAAGTATTGTATTTCAATACTTTACAGCATCCAAATAGTCAGCTATGAAAAATCTGGTTTTTATTATGGCCATTGCCCTATTTGCGGGTCTGGCATCATGCAAAAAAGGGAAAAATAACGTCTTTATTCAAGGACGTTTAATGGATAAATGTGGCGGAAGTCCACAAGCTGGAGTTACACTGTACTTTTATAGGAACTACGATCCTGGAAACTGGTTAACTGGTGATACACCAGAGGAGCTTTTGGAAACAACTACTACCGACGAAAACGGTTATTTCGTTTTTACAGGTGAAGATTATATTGAAAAGCGAGCATCTGTTGGAGGTAGTTCAATCCGGATGGGAGATCCTTCAGTTGGATTTACATACTTAGCACATGGTATATTAGGTGATAATGAAAAAGCAAAGGATGCCGATGGTGCTTTTGTGAATGGAGATGTTGGAAATCTTTACACTAACGGTACCTCTTTTAGTCCCATTGTCAAAATCAGTGAAACAGATGCTGATGGAACAGCTTATGATTCGGTAAAAGTAAGTGTAAATGGTTGTGTTGACCATTGTGCTATGCTCACCGAAGTTACCGATGGGAATTTTGTAGACACTCTAAATGATGTTACTGCCTGGATTAAGTATTTTTCAAGTAGTGCAGATTCTTTTCACCAAAAGTATGAGATCATTGTAAGCTACACTTATTATCGTTTTGATTACGAATTTGAACCAAAAGTGGAGTACTTACACTTAGAGGCCTGTTCAACCGAACAAAAAACTTTCTCTTTCTAAATTATTCAACTACTATTTCGCGGTGAATGACTCCTTTTTCGGAGCTGATTCGCATCAGATAGATTCCCGGAGCGGGATTCGGCAACTGGATGTTGGATTGATTTTGTATGATCAATTCCTGGTGAATCAACTGACCTCTTGTGCTAAAAATTTGAAGGTTGATCTCCGTATCCACTCTTTCCAATTGCAAAACAAAGGTTCCGTTAGATGGATTTGGGTAAACCTGCACTCCAAGCTCATCTGCCCATTCTTCTAATCCTAAACATTCCATTACCATCACTGCTGTTGAATCTGTATTGGAACAACCGTGTGGAGAAGTATATGTATAAGAGGTATAGTAGGTTCCGGATGATAATCCTGTTGGGTCAAAGAAATCACCACTTACCCCCTCTCCTGAATAGCTTCCACCAGCTGGAGATCCTAAAGGCAATAAAACGGGTCCACTCTCAGCACAAATTGGATTTAAACCATAGTCTACAATTCCAACTGGCGGAGTTGAAGATGGATGTACTGTTCGTTGGTAAACACTATCGCAACCCGTTACTGTCAAGAGGGAATCGTAATACACCCCAGGAAAATGCTCGTAGGTGTCAAAGACCAACACGGAATCAAAAGGGCAGATAAAAGCATCTGGTAATTCTTCAAAATAGGGTTCTCCTACCATCAATTCCTGAATCACAATTGAATCGCATCCTACAGACGAAGTGAGAGAATCATAATAGGTTCCGCTAACACTTTCGTAATTCCCAAAAATCAACACACTATCTCCTGTACAAATGGTGATTAATGGATTAGGGTTAGAATGAATTGGATGAACAATCAACTCCGTTTCAATAATACTATCACAAGGTAAAATCGCCGAAGTCAAAGTGTCAAAATAAATTCCCGATTCAGTTTGATAAGCAGATTGCAAAAAGGCCGAATCACCCTCACAAATCTCGACCGTTTCTAAAGCGTAAGGAACATAAACGGTGTACAAGCCAGGCATTTGAACATCACAACTAGCACAGGTCAAAGGAGTTGATGATACCCAGTCGGTGAATTCATCCATATTGGTTAACGCCCCATCGTTTCCACTAATAGTAATGTCTTGTAGAGTAGTGCTACCATAACTGTCCTCAAAACTATAATAAGCAATTAACCCTTCCTCTGACCCCATTAAACATGAATCCAAATCAGTTATAATATCGGCCGAGTTTTTAGCAATATCATAGATTCTAACCTCTTCCATGTCACCATTAAACATCTCACTTAATGGTCCATTTCCACCCAAAATCAAATTCATTGAAGCATCCGACACTGTTCCAAATTGTATTGGGAAAGTTCCAATGGAAACTCCATCAATAAAAGCTTCTGTATTGGTTCCATTATCCACAAAAGAAAGCATCTGCCAGTCTTCGCTAATCGCTGTTGTAATGGTTTCAATCGACGATCCATTATCAAATCCTATTCCGGTTAAACCTGGTAAAATATGAAATGAATAGGCCGTTGATGTTCCAGCTGCATTCTCAAAAGCCAAAAAGGTTTGGTTAGATCCTACTGATTCGGGCTTGATGATCACCTCAATGGTCCCATCTGTCAATTCATAGTCAGCATCATAAGGAATCAAAACATGATCATTTACTCCATCAAAGTTCAAGGCATCCCCAGCACCTAAAGCATAAACATGAAATGTAGTTTCTTCTGTTACCGATCCGGTATTGAACACCAAAGGTCCCCCAACTCCTAAATAAGGTCCATCTACAACTGAATTATCTGCATCATCTCTCAACACATAACTAATTCCCAGATCAGAATTTTCCATGGTAAGATCGGTATTGTCTCCTATACAAATAACAGAATCTGTCAATTCTGATGAATATCCGTTTAAACTCACCAAATCATCATCTACAAGTGGAGCCCAAAAAGGCTGCTCAGCTGATCGCCATTCCACCCCTATGCTGGCGTCATCTGTATCATCTGACAAATAAGCCCGAACAAAAATTCCGCCTTTTGGATCAATTGGTGCGGTAGCCGGAATCGATTCTATAGCACCCGACTCCAGCGCTAAAACCTGAACAGCCAATTGCGGATTGGAATTTGGTGACACATACAACCAACACAAATCCTGCTCGGTAGATGAGTTTAACCTAAACTGAACATCCGTTTGTCCACAAAAATAAATCACCTTTTCCATGATCACCTGATCGCTAATGGTTGGTGAAACCGTGGTTCCAGTATGCTCAAAAATAACTGAGGCAGAAGTGTCAGCATCACCTGAAAACCATGGTAACCCCCAAGGATCTGTTCCGCTAAAAACCGTATTAATAGATGGTAAAGATGTAGGTGGAAACGGCCCTAATGCTGGAGTTTCCTCGTAAGTGTAAACTTTTACAGCTTGTGCATTGGCCGACTTATTAAGTCCAATCAAGAACAAACAAAGTATTGCGAGTATTCGTAGTGTCATTTCAATTGCAAGAGGAATAAAGATAGACTTTTCTGCCCTAAAATGTTACTTGACAATAAAAGAAGTTAAGGTAAGGGCTTATAGCAAAGCACCACGGTATGCGCTTTATTTTTTATTTTTGCCCAAAGCTCGATTCTTATGTTACAATCCATGACCGGATTCGGAAAGGCCAGCGGTACCTATTCCAATAAAAAAATCTCAGTAGAAATTAAATCCCTGAACAGTAAAAATCTGGACTTGCATGTACGCATGTTGCCTGTTTACAAGGAGCGTGAGATTGAACTACGAAAGAAAGTTGCCCAGCACCTTGATCGCGGAAAAATTGAATGTAACATCAATGTTGAAACCAATGGTGAAAACAAAGTTTACAACATCAACAAAGAATTAGCTGGGAAGTACTATTATCAAATCGTGGATTTAGCCCACCATTTGGAGCTGAAGCTAGAAGATGCTCTGAATACTGTTTTGAGAATGCCAGAAATTTTTAGTCCCGAATCGGAAGATTTGGATGAAAAAGAATGGGCCTTTATTGATCAATTAGTGGAAGAAGCACTACAAAACCACATTGAGTTTAGAAAAACGGAAGGAAAAGGACTTAAAAACGAGTTTGAATTACGTATTAATAACATCAAAGCCGCTTTTGCTAAAGTTCCGGAATTTGAAAAAGCTCGAATCGATAATATCCGTAACCGAATTGAAACTAATTTGGATGAATTTATTGGTGGAGCAAAAGTGGATAAAAACCGCTTTGAGCAAGAACTCATTTACTATATTGAAAAAATTGATATTGCTGAAGAAAAGCAGCGACTTTCAAAGCATTTAGACTTTTTCATGGAGGTTTTAAGCGCTGACCGTTCGCAGGGGAAAAAGCTTGGTTTTATTTCGCAGGAAATTGGACGTGAAATCAACACTTTGGGGTCAAAATCTTACCATCCTGAAATGCAAAAATTGGTGGTAGAAATGAAAGACGAATTAGAAAAAATAAAAGAACAGGTACTGAATACACTTTAACGAAAACGTATTAAACCTCTAGCGCCACACTAAAAAGAAAGATTTGACCAAAGAACAAAACATAAAAAACGGAAAATGCATTATTTTTTCAGCCCCATCGGGAGCTGGAAAGACTACGTTGGTTCATTATTTATTAAGAGAAATGGATCAATTGGCTTTTTCTATTTCGGCTTGCAGCCGTGAACCACGGGGAAGAGAAGAAGACGGAATTGACTATCACTTTTTATCAGTAGAAGAGTTCAAGCAAAAAATCGAAGAGGATGCGTTTGTTGAGTGGGAAGAAGTTTATGAAAACAGTTTTTATGGTACTTTAAAATCAGAAGTAGAACGAAACTGGGCCTTGGGAAAAACAGTTGTATTTGACGTTGATGCTGAAGGAGGAATTAATCTCAAAAAATATTTTGGCGAACAAGCTCTTTCTGTCTTTATTAAGCCTCCCTCTTTATTTGTTCTGGAACAAAGGCTTAGAGGCAGAAGAACAGAAACTGAAGAGAGCATTCAAAAGCGTTTGAGCAAAGCCAATCAGGAACTCGAAAAATCGGTTCATTTTGACTATGTTCTTTTAAATGATAATTTGGAAAAAGCCTGCCATGAGGCCAAAGCAAAAGTTTTGGATTTTATTGAAGGATAATGAAAAAAGTTGGTCTGTATTTCGGTTCTTTTAATCCCATTCACGTAGGGCATTTAGTCATTGCCAATCATTTTGCCAATGTAACCGAACTCAATGAGATTTGGTTTGTGGTTTCTCCGCAAAATCCACTCAAGAAAAAGGCCAGTCTTTTAGCCGATAACCATCGTTTAACTTTGGTAAGAGAGGCCGTTGCTGACAACAATAAACTCAGAGCTTCTAACATTGAATTTGATCTTCCAAAACCATCCTACACGGTATATACACTTCAGTTACTCAAAGAAAAATATCCCGATCATCAATTCTCACTGATTATGGGAGAAGACAATTTGAGAACGTTGCACAAGTGGAAGAATTACGAATACATTTTGGAAAATTATGACATCTATGTTTATCCGCGTGTATTTGGAATCGATGAGGCTAGAGAATGGCAACAAGCCGATAACAATTTTATTGATCGTCCTAATGTCCATTATGAGTTCGATGCTCCTGTAATGAAGGTTTCTTCCAGTTATATACGACAGGCGATCAAGAACAAACGAGATGTTCGTTATTTACTCACTGAACCGGTTTTTAAATACCTGGATGAAATGAATTTCTACAAATAATGTACGACGTTTTAAAAGCCCTCCATATTATCTTCATCGTCACCTGGTTTTCGGGCTTATTTTACATTGTTCGGCTTTTTGTTTATCAAGCAGAGGCCAAAGAAAAATCTGATGTAGAAAGAGAGATTTTAGAACCACAATATAAGCTAATGGCCAAGCGACTTTGGTATGGAATTACCTGGCCTTCTTTCATTTTCACCATGATCCTAGGTCCATGGTTGTTGGTTAAAAATCCGGGTATTTTTAAGATGGACTATATGCACATTAAGCTAGGCTTAGTAGCGGGATTGGTCATCTACTTTTTCATTTGCCATAGCATGTTTTTAAAACTGCAAAAGGGAAAAGACAACCGAAAAGGTTCTTTTTATCGCCTTTGGAATGAATTGGCTACGCTTTTTTTAGTCGCAATTGTTTTTATCATCGTGCTTAAGAGCAAGGTAAACTGGATTTATGGAACCATCGCTTTCTTCCTCTTTGCCATCTTGCTTATGATTGCCATCAAAGTCTATAAGCGAATTAGAGAACGTTAATCCAGTTTCACCCGGTAAAGCTTGGCAAACCCGGTTCCCTGAAACTTCACGAAATATAAAAATCCGTTGTTCACCTTTATGAGCTCAGGAAAGGCAATTTCATCCAAACTTAAAACATTTTTAGTCGTTCCATTATCTAAATCAATCTCCTTTAAAACAAGGTTCCCTTTTTGGTTATAAACAGCATAATAACGGTTCAATACCTTGTCTTGCAAAATGTCATTGGCATAGTATTTTGAATCGTGAAAATCAAAAAAGTCCGATCGGGTCTTGACGTGATTCTTCAACTCCAAAATCTCATCATTAATATGATCAAATACCAAGATGGTTTTGTCCTTGGTTAAAAAATGTGGACAGACAATTTCACGTGCAATTTGTTGCTTAAAAAAGGCTATTTGGTCAAAAAATTCGGTACTCGTGTAAACGTTAATCAAACTATACACATCCCCATCCCAGATATTCATTTTTATGATGTTGTCAAACTCTGGAGTCACAGCATTATACATCCCAATAATCTTTTGATATTCTAACTCGGCTGATTTACGATACTCCTCATCTTCGATAGTTTTAATAAGGTGAAAACTGGATGCGTCTTTAGTGATGCTATAAAAATTCACCGTCTTATTGTGATTTTGGTATTCGGAGCGATAAAAAGAGCCAAACTCCTCCAAAATACAAGGAGCTATTTTTTCATCAAAATCATCTGTGGACATGCTAGAGATGTAGGTGATTTTGTTGTCGAGATAGATTTGATAGGCACTGTCCTTTCCTACCAAATGAATGTTTTGCTGACAATCCACAAAAATCTTCTGCACATTTACATCCACCGGAAATTGGGCAAAAGTGGTATCTAATCCGTCCACACTCAAATAACGTTGGCGTTTAATCTTTTTGAGAATTAAAAACTGATCTTTTCCCGAGAAGATGTAATCGAGAATATGATGATTTGGGCGTTCATCTACCGGCTTTATTCGCTCAGAAGTCACCTCAACAATCCCCAACTGTTTGCTACTAGTCACTAATTTCACATTAATCTTTAGCTGCTTTGCTTCTGCAGTTGTAATTTGTTCGTAATGCGTTTTCTTCCCAACATAGGAATACTTAAGTACACTTCCTTTTTTTACCTTAATTCGATACATCCCCTCAAAATCAGTCATGGTAAAGGTTTGGTTAGTCGTATCTACCACCTTAGTAAACGGCAAAGGATTGTTGAATTCATCTTTCACCACACCACTAACCACTTGAGCTACAGAACTCAATGAAACTAAGACAAAAAGAAGTAATAATAATCGCATGCTTTAAGATAAAAAGAATAAAACAAAAATGATTCCTAACAAAATTTGAACCACCTCTTTAGCTTTGAATTATCAAATTGAAGTCCAACGGATAATCACCCCTTTATAGCGCACAAAAAACTGTTTAAAAGTATCCCTCTTGTCCTTCATTTTAGGGCGTTTCAATTCTTACCTTTATTCGATTCTAACTCAACATAAAGGAAATTGAATTAATTCACTAAAAACGAAACTGTTATGTCTTATAATAATTTAATAACCGAACAAAAGGGATTAACTCTTTTAATCACAATTAATCGTCCGTCTCAACTCAATGCGCTGAACAGTGAAACGATTGCTGAATTAAGTGCTGCTTTGAAAGCGGGTGATGCAGACCCCAATACAGCCGCAATGATCTTAACGGGATCGGGAGAAAAAGCCTTTGTTGCAGGAGCGGACATTAAAGAATTTGCCAGCTTTTCGGTAGAAGAAGGAAATAAACTTTCGGCCGTGGGTCACGATACGTTATTTAACATGATTGAGAAACTCAGAACTCCAGTTATTGCTGCAATTAACGGTTTTGCTTTAGGTGGAGGACTGGAATTAGCGATGTCCTCACACATCAGAATTGCATCTGATAATGCTAAAATGGGATTACCTGAAGTATCGTTAGGAGTGATTCCTGGATACGGTGGAACACAGCGTTTGGCTCAATTGGTTGGAAGAGGAAAAGCCATGGAAATGGTTTGTACTGCCGGAATGATATCTGCAGAAGAAGCCAAGGCATGGGGATTGGTGAATCACGTTGTTAGCCCGGAAGAGCTTCTTCCTTTAGCTGAAAAAATTGCTTCTAAAATTGGTAAAAACTCACCAAATGCTATTGGAGCAGCTATTCAGGCTATCAATGCTAACTATGAAGATGGTGTAAACGGTTATCAGGTAGAAATTGACGAATTCGGAAAATGTTTTGGAACTCCTGAATTTATTGAAGGAACCAATGCCTTTTTAGAAAGAAGAAAAGCCGAATTCAGAAAATAAGAAGAGCAAATAAGCTGTGTCGGTCATTAAGAAATTAGCGGGGCAAACTGCCGTTTACGGACTATCATCCATCATTGGTAGATTGCTCAACTATTTTCTGGTACCATTACACACAACCATTTTTCTGGAAAAGGAATATGGTGAGGTAAGTGAATTTTACTCCTACGTTGCATTTTTTGCGGTCATGTTGACCTTTGGAATGGAAACAACCTTTTTCCGTTTCGTCAACAAAAGTGAGGACAAGGAAAAAACCTTTAATCAAGCCCTTTCTATTGTTTTAGCGGTTAACGCCCTCTTTTTGCTCATTGTTTTCGGTTTTTCAGGACAATTGGCAAGTCTAATGGGCTATCCCCAATATCAAATGTATGTTATATGGTTTGCCTGTATTCTAGCCTTTGACGCTAGTAGCTCAGTACTGTTAGCCAAACTTCGTTTTTTAAATCAAGCCAAGAAGTTTGCCATCATTCAACTGAGTTCAATTGGTGTTAATATCTTCCTCAATCTCTTCTTTTTACTCTTTTTAATCGACTATTTTCCTGATACTGGAATTGGCTTTATATTCTTAGCAAACTTGTTTGCAAGTTTGATCAAACCACTAATGCTTTACAAGGAATTATCAAGCTTTCGTTTTACGATTGATAAGGCTTTGGCCAAAAGCATGATTGTGTTTGCCGTTCCATTGCTCATCGCCAGTTTTGCCGGAATCATCAATGAAACATTGGATCGAATTCTGCTGAAAAACCTTTTGCTAGACCAGGGAGAAGACTTTGCCAAAACACAAGTTGGAATTTACTCTGCCAACTATAAACTGGCCATTTTTATTACCATTTTTATTCAGGCCTTTCGTTATGCTGCCGAACCTTTCTTTTTTGCACAGGAGAAAAGTGCGGATAAGAATAAAGTTTACTCCAAAGTAATGACCTGGTTCGTTATCGTAGTAGCATTAATGTTCCTGGTAATTGCATTAAACCTGGATATTTTTAAGTGGTTTATTCCAAACGAAAATTACCATGTAGGTTTAGTAGTGGTTCCTGTGCTTTTATTGGCCAATATTTGTCTTGGAATCTATTACAATCAATCCATCTGGTATAAACTAGCCGATAAAACAAAATTTGGAGCCTACATTGCCATTGGTGGTGCAACAATCACCATCCTGCTCAATGTCATTCTCATTCCAATATTTGGCTACGTTGGATCGGCTTGGGCGACACTGAGCTGTTACTTTAGTATGATGGTCGCCTCCTACCTTTTAGGCAAAAAACATTACCCCATTAAGTACAATCTACGAAAGGTTGGTTTGTACTTGTTTACATCAGTCGGTTTGTATTTTTTAGGCCTGCTTCTCAGCTTTGAATCAAAAGCCATTACCTTCGTCGTACATTCAATTCTCATTTTAATGTTTATTGGACTGGTAATGTTCATGGAACGCCCGCTACAAACCCTAAGAAAGAAATAAGTAAATTTGAAATTTTATCAAAAAATATGATCGTTGAGATAATAAATAACTCCAAACATCCGCTTCCAAAATACGAAACAGAAATGTCCGCCGGATTGGATTTGAGAGCAAATTTGGATGAATCCATTACACTTAAACCTTTGGAAAGAGCACTGATTAAAACAGGACTTTTCATTGCTTTACCTAAAGGGTATGAAGCACAGGTAAGACCCCGAAGTGGATTAGCCTATAAAAAAGGAATTACCGTTCTCAACGCTCCCGGAACAATTGATGCTGACTATAGAGGCGAAATTGGCGTGATTTTGGTAAATCTGTCCAATGAGGATTTTGTGGTAGAGGATGGTGAACGTATTGCACAAATGGTTGTAGCACAATACGAACAGGCAGAATTTAAAGAAACTACTGAGTTAAGTGAAACGGAAAGAGGTGCTGGTGGATTTGGTAGTACCGGAACCAACTAAGCTTTAAAATAAAACGGATTTTCCGATATACAACAAACTAAAAAATACAATTCAATGAAAATTATAGTCCCAATGGCTGGAAGAGGGAGTCGATTACGCCCTCATACCTTAACCGTTCCTAAACCACTGGTTCCAGTGGGAGGAAAACCTATCGTTCATCGTTTGGTAGAAGATATTGCCAAAACATGTAACGATCCTATATCGGAAATTGCCTTTATCATTGGTGATTTTGGGGATGCTGTAGAAAAAGAACTCATTGAAGTTGCGGCTGAGTTAGGAGCAAAAGGAGCCATTTATTATCAGGATGAAGCTTTGGGAACTGCTCACGCTGTTTTATGCGCGGCTGATTCGTTAGAGGGTCCTGTTGTAGTCGCTTTTGCAGATACTTTATTTAGAGCTGATTTTACAATTGATCCAGAAGTAGAAGGTGTTTTGTGGGTAAAACAAATCGACGATCCATCGGCTTTTGGAGTAGTGAAATTAGACGATGAAGGTAACATTACTG